>CAYGBL010000003.1:84265-150456 GCA_964348135.1 uncultured Actinomycetota bacterium | reverse complement strand
AGCGCTGCCCCAGGTACCGGTATAGGTAACGGAGGGATCATCCTCTTCGTAGCGGGTGGCAACAGCAGGGACTGCCATAGATAGGATAAACACAATGGTAACCGCTATGAAAATTAGCAGGTGAAGAGTTTTATACCTTCTCAATATGTCTTAATCCTTTCCTCTCCGGTTCTTCCGTCTCGAGGTTTGTATTCTCCTGTCCAACCTGAATATTATAGAATTATACTTCTTAAGACACTTAGCAGAATTGAAAAACAACAATTAATTTTTCTATATTGTCATATTTTTACTATATTTAATTAAATAAACCTCAGGTTTAATAAGTACCTATAAATAAGCCAAGCTATATATAATAAAAACATATAATAGATATAAGGCTCTGTTATCAAATATTTTCGTGAATATTGTTACTATCTTTTCCTATTTTAAAAGTTTTTTGTTGGCTTCAAAAACGAGGACATTCATTGAGGCTTCTTTACTATATATATATGTATCTTTATTGTGCCTACTATAGTTCTTCGATAAAAACTCTTCATTTCCTTTTTTTATATCTTCCTCAATTAATACAAATATCTCCAAACTTCTGCCGCTTTTTATCATAAAACGGTAACCATAAACAGACCAACTATCACTATATATAGCCAGCAATTATTTTGCTTCCCGTGACACCTAAATACCTTCCAATTCCTCTATACCTCCCATATTTAATCCCCAGCGCCTCAACTTTTTAGCTCTTCGGTTCCTCAGGTATTACAATTGCCGCTATTATATACGAAATTATTCCAGCTGATGTCAATGCTATGGTAAATGCAACCCAGGCAAGGCGAATCAAAGTTGGATCAATACCGAAATACTCGCCAAGACCTCCAGCAACTCCAGCTATCCTCCTATTTTTTCTTGATCTGCTTAGCGTCTTTCCCCTCGTCGAGAGAGAAATGCCACGTCCCCGGCCGGTGACAACAATAACAATGAACCCAGTAAATATTAACAGGATAGCCCAAAAAGCCTGCCTTAAAACGCGAAGAATAACGAATATCTGCGGGGGTATAAGATTAAGATTCCTAAGAAAAAACCAGAGCCCCAGTCCAATAAGGACAAGACCAATAATCAATCCGATTTCGGTGGCGACACCCTCAGGGACATCCGGTACAGTTTCTCCTGGTGGGCGCTCCGGGATAACTATCCATGCGATAATGTAGGCAATTATTCCCGCTCCTGCCGCAAGTGCCAGTACTACCCAAACAATCCTTATAACAGTTGGATCAATTCCCAAATATTCACCAATTCCCCCAGCTACTCCACCGATAACCCTGTTGGTTCTGGAACGGTACAGCCTTTTAGTCTCGCCGACTTCAGGCCTTGACTCCTCCTCAACCCTTTCCTGCTCTGCATTCAGCCTCTGTTCACCTGTAATATCATTCTCTGACATTTGTTCACTCCTCAATACCCTTCAACAACCAAGCTGGAAATCCCAATGTCAATATCAAGAGTTATTCTTTTAGTAGCCCGGTCGAAACCAGGAGTTTCATATTTAATTTTATCATCGCCACTAAGGCTGCGGAGATTGATATTTTCAAAATCTCTGGCGGAAATTCCTTTGTTCATTGTCAACCGGACCCCTGATGACTTTGGAACGAGAAGCTTTAACTTTGAAACACCTGAGTTTATATCTGCATTTATTGTTCCTACTCTGCTGCCAAAACGTATGGTAATGTCGCTAACACCGCCGTCTAAATCAAGTTTGGTGACTTTCAAGTTCTTTAAATCAAGATCAGAATCAGAAACACCGATATTGACATCAAGCTGCCAGTCGATATCCCGTGAAAGAAATACATTCCACTTCCGCTGCCGCTTTCCCAAATATAGGCGCTCGTCTTTCGGGGTCTTTAATCTAAGCTCAGCTGATGATCCCGACCTTCTGTAGCTTATATTCGGTTCATCTTCAGCAAACGATTCCTTAGTTTCGATATCATAAAACTCACCTGTATCCCCTATATCCAATGATCCAGTTGTAAAATCTATTTTCGCAATGCCGCTTTTGACACCCGTTATCATCTCCCGGCTAAACTCAGCTTTGGTTAATCCCCTTTCTTGAAAAATAGCTCCCCTGAAAACCAGGGCAATAATAATAGTTGAAATGATAACTACCGATGACAAAGCCGATATAACCTTAAGACGGGTTACCCCTCCAAGAATGGCAAATCCAACCGCAATAAGCAAAACCGGCCAGAGAGTTATAAGATCAAGCCAGAAGTCGTAGGGGACAATCCCAAAAGTGTTGTAGAGAAGAACGACTCCTATGGTTCCAATAAAGACGCCTCGTAGCAATCGGTCGACGCTAAAAGGTGAGAAAAACCCTGAAACAAAAACGCCAAAGCCCCATATAATTACAATTGCTGGCCAGAGTTTACCAAAACCCAGTCCTGGAAAAAAATTATCGGCAAGCAGGACTGCACCAAGCCCAATAAGTACCAGACCGATTATTATCCCACCACGTATACGTCGCCTCTTTGCTCCTTCTTCCATTCGTGTGTCTTCAACCATTTATATACTCCTTTGCTGCGCTTGCTACAATACTGTTACACTTGATACGCCGGTGCTGATTTCTATATCAACCTTGTGCTGTGCTGATTCAAAATCTGGCGAAAGAAATTCGCCGTCTGTGCGGGGAAATCTCTTCTCGTCCACATTTAAAGAACCCAGCGCTCCTGTAGATTTTATCCTTGCAGCGACATCCCTCGGAACTTCCAGTCTAATGCTGGTCGCTCCTCCTTTCACAATTGCCTTTGTAACTCCCGATGCTCGAGGAAATTGAAGCGTGACATCACTAGCACCAGTGTTTAATTCAATAACTTCAACCAAGTTGTCTCTTAGATCCACAAAAATCCTGCTTGCTCCCGTACTCAAACGGAGATTTATTGGTATCTTATCCGTTAAGCTCACATGCCAGTTATCGCCATAACGGGTGAGGAACGATGGAAACATCCAGTTTGACCGAATCAGTTCCACTCTTGTTAAGTCTCTAGACTTGTTAATCACTTTATCTGGTTTCAACAAAAAAGTTCCCTCAAACAAATTATCACTTTCCTTGAGGGAATCTATTCTGAGTTCACCAGCACCAAATTTAATGCTTATATCAGCTTTTGCTGACCCATCTCTGCTTTCCCTAATAACAACAGGTGCAGGTTTCCGTCTGGTCGATAAAAACAGAAATATGATATAAAGGCCAAGCGCTATTAATAGCACCGGCCAGAAATCTAATATCAACTCAAAGGGATCAACTGCCAGGAAACCCAGATTACCAAGGAGCAGCGTAATCCCGAATAAGATGAAAAGGAGTGCGACGATTATACCTATAAACCTGCCTAAGATATTCATCCGTTCACCTCTTATAAATATTCCCCTTTTACCGTCGATAGAAAACAGTTTGAAAGTTTTTGATTTCAGAAGTTATGGAGTCTTGATTCCCGTTTTACACCCTGTTCACGCAAGAAATCCACATAAAAACTAAAAAGTTTACTTTATTTTATCCTTAATGACAAAGTAATTTGACTTAACTCTTTAATTCTTCAATTCCTCAAACTTCTCACCTGTGAGAACGACCGAGGTCTCTATCTGACGATCGGGTATAGACCAGTACTTCCTCAGTAAACGATCCTTCTCCTCTGACGAAACTAACCGAAACCCGTGTTGTTCATAGAAGCGAATTGCCCAGACAGCATCTGCCCATGTTCCGATTAATAGAGGACGGGTTGTCCGGGTGCGAAGGTGAGATAAGAGCTTGCTGCCAATACCCTGGTTTCTTCTCAAAGTTCGTACATATGCATGCCTGATCAGCGTAACGTCTTTGACGTGCTGAATACCCATAACGCCAATTAGTTGCCCATCTTCTTCATATCCCCAAAATACAACTCCCTCATCCATCTCATGGCGAAGCTCATCCCTTGACATATAAGGTTCTTTCCAGCGATCTGCAGGAATGACCCCTCTATATGCTTTAGCAGAATCGTTGATAATTTCATAGATTGTTTCAAACTCACTATCTTTACATTGGCGAATCTTATCCATAATCTTTAACCTAAGCCAACAATTCAAACTTGATGACCCTACGCGTTTTCAACTTCCCAAATCCTAGCCCTCCAACTTCTTTTTCCACTTTTCTACCCACTTCTTATCCATTTTGACCAGGCGATTTTTCTTTAAGTTCTCTCTCATTATCCAGATGATATCTTTATCTTTGCTCAAGAACCATTTCTCCATTAGTTTCTTACCTTCTTCTGGTAAAGCAACAACAGCAACGCTCCAGCAGTAGCCTAACCCTTTTCTTAATACTCTAAATTCTTCACTCTTTCGGTCCTCAACCTTTTGTAGAGAAGCAGTTATCTTATCTAGAATTTTAAGAACTCTTCCAGTCTGCTTCTTATCTTGCAGCAGCCTTGGTTCGCATACTCCGGCAGCTGCTGCTCTCATTTCCAGTAAGCTTCCTTCACTCCATCTATCCATCTCCTGCAGTAACATATTCATATCCTTCTCACCGAGACGCTGCAATGCCATAGCTACACCTTCCCGTATCCGCCACCTGGGATCAGAAGCAAACAAGCGCAGTGTTTTTAAGAGACTTGCTTTACCTTCCGAAATAAGTCTACCTAACCCAACAACGCCGCATACAGCCAGGAATTCATAAGGAGAATTGGTGGGAGCTTTTTCTGGAGTAAAAGTAAGAAATCTCTGGAATAGCTCTTCGTCGCCCTCTTCAACTACTGCTTGAACAAGCTCAAGGTTAGCCCGCGGACCAGGGAGCCCGGACTCTTTAAGCAGAAACGAATCCCAGTCTTTAAATTTTTGGAGCTTTTCTCGATAACGGACTGCTTTGTTCACTGCTATCTATTCATTCAGTTTTAAAACTCTGCCAATTCCTCAACCCAAACCTGTAGCAAACTGCTAAAATCGTTTTTCTGTAGGGATCCCGACGTGTCAGGGTCCTAAAAAAGCCCATATTATCTGAATAATTTTCTCGGACAACATCAAGAGTTGTCCCTACATCGAGTTGAGCAACAAGCTCGCTTTGGGACTCTATAATTTTGTCATCAAATCCCAGATAAGACAGGAAGTAATTGGTGTTTTAGCGTGCTTGCTTAACAAAGGGTGAAATCTACCACCTAAGAATTGCCCCAAAAAGAAAGCTCCTATTAACACTGGAAAGATTGTAAGATTCCAGCCAATACCAGCGAACATTCGGAAAGCTATCACTAAAGGGACTGGAAAATGAATGGCCAGAAACCACTGGAGAGAAAACTTCTTTTCGTTTGCTCTCCAGTAACCAAATGGTATGTTTAAAATAAAGATTATGGCTGATATGATCCAGAGATTCATAGTGTTATATTGTACTAAATAAGGTATTTTCTGGCAATTATGGCTGCTACTGGAGCACCAACTATCTGAGGGTCTTGGAGTATGTTCAGCGGTTTGGCAATCTTTTGCTCAAACTGTTTTTTCAGACATGTGTTTCTCGCTCATACTCCAGAAAAAAATCTTATCTTGCACAGAGACTCTTTTTTACCTTAGCGCTGGTTATGGCAGCAATGGCCGCATGGAGACCCTTAGTTACAGCTTCTCCGCATAGACCATCCGCTCGATTGCCATAGAGGCAAGCTCCCGTCCCGTGGGCTTGACGTATCGCTCGGCCAGCTCTTCATAGGTGGGATGCTCGATGACGCGCCACCCATACTTGCCGACAAAGTACGGCACGCTTTCGGGATCCATGCCGAACAGCCAGATTTTCTGTTTGACAACGTATTTTTTGTATAGGTCTTCCTGGCCATACATAACTTTACCATCGATGAAATCCTTCCGGACGTATGTGAAGGCTAGGCGGCTGCCTGCTGCCACCTTCGACAGGAAGTTGAATGTGCTTGTGATACCGGCCTCAGTCAGGTACTGCGTGACCGCTTCCCAGATGATGAACGTCCGCTTATCTTTCGAGTAGCCGTGCGATGCCAGCACAGCGCCTAGCTCCTCGTGGTCAAAGTCGATTGGCACGAGCTTAACGTGGGCCGGAAGCTCTCCAAACAGCTTCCTCAGCCGGGCCCGCTTGTCCTCGATGTTCTCCGGTATATCGATCTCCCAAATGGGAGTATCTGCCAAGGCTTGTAACCTATATGCGCGGGTGTCGAAACCCGCTCCCAGATTCACCACCGCATCGATCTGGCCTACCGACTCTGTTAGCTTCTCATCGATGTATCGTTTTCGGCACAATATACCTCCCCAAACACCTGGAGCACTCTTCTCGGCCGCTCCAAGTATCCAGTCCCTAACGAAAGCAGCGCGCGTCAACCACACGAAAGCACGCATAGAGAAGGTCAGGATCGAGTAGGCTAAATCATCGTGGATAATCCGCTTCCCTGCAGGAAAGTACTGCTCGATAGCGACCGTAGCAGTCGGGCCAGCCCCTGTCTTGCTTGCTGCTCGAGTCATGCCAACCTCCTCTGTCGACTCTCTTAGTGTGGACCGTTGGGTAAGTCACCCGGCGTAATGCAACTCACGACTGCCCACACTATCTCTGCCAGCGTCCGCGAGCTGAGCGGCGTCGCTACCCTATTCCAAACATGATCCCCGTCTGAGGTTGCGTCTGCTCCGGCAAGTTGTTAGGCCGCTTCCTGGATTAACAACTCAATACCAATTTCGGATCTGATGAGACGTTCTTTGATTGCGCGTTTCAAGCCCTAGCGAGTGAGATCTGCACGTCTTTGTGCATCATGTGCATTGGCAGCAGGAAGAGCCACAATTGAGAGAATGAGCATTGCCAAGCCCAAAGAAAATTGAATGGAGAACGTGGTTTCCGTCCCCAGAATCCCCAGCAGGGGGTTTCCGAAAACTGCAATTTCAACTGCAACTACGAACAATAGGGTAGCAGTGATAAGTGACCATGGCCATAATTTTGCTATTACACTGCGGAGACTGTCAGGGATACGCGAAAGCCATAATTTTAGCGGCTTGTTAATCGACATTGCAGCAATAAAAGCTAGGATTGAAAGGAAAATCGGTGCAAAGCCTCCTCCAACCATGAATAAAGTGATTGAGAGTACAAGCAGAACAGCAGCCCCATACGTTCTATCAATGAACGCGTATGCCCAAATTGTAACTAAGACACCCAGTGTCATGGCAAGTATACCTGAGAAAAGGAAGCTTGGAATGATTGTCAGGGCTGTCTCAGTTCCAAATTCCCAAAACCTTTGCGCTGGACCAATAGCGTCGATCATAATGTTATCAGGCTTGACATTACCCTGAAGAAATTCGAAATAACCATGTTCTATCCCGGCCAAACCTACAAGGATACCTAACGTTGAGGCGAAAATTCTTGTTGCTTTATTGTTGGTAGAACTCCTTTTGTCCTCCATCTGCAATTACCTTTCTATATAACGGGGGTCCTTCTGATATTCGAATTGCTACAAAGAGAAGGCCTAATGTTCGGCTTAATCTACCAACGTGTTCAGCGCTGCTGTCAGGTTGAAGGCGGTGTTATATGCACCATCTTGCTCCCTGGTTTAATCACATCAAAAAGGGGCAAGAATGTCTATTCTAAGCTTAGGAAGTTAGGATGTCATTTCAGCACACACAAACTTAGAAACTATCTTCTTTGAAAAAGAACTATCACAGTAGAAGTCATATTGTGTAATTATACGTTTGCTTTTCTCAATTATTCTTTATGATAGCATTAAGAGTCTACCTAAAGTTCACGAACTGTAACGGTATATTGTAGTCTCGCTCTCTTATGAGTTTGATGGCACGCTGTAATTCGTCCTTGCTTTTGGAGCTTATGCGGAGTTTTTCGCCTTCGATCTGGCTGTTGACTTTTAGCCTGGCATCCCTAAGTAACTTACCAATTGCTTTAGCTTTCTCCTGAGGAATTCCCTGCTTGAGAAGTATTTTTTGGCGCACGGTGCCTCCACTTGCCTGCTCTACCTTCCCATATTCCAGCGCCTTTAAACTTATACCGCGCCTGACTATCTTGGTCTGGAGTACATCAATGGCGCTTTTCAGGTGAAATTCGTTATCAGCTGAGACAGCAATGGCTTCCTTGTCCCAGACAAGGTTGGTTCCGCTGCCTTTAAAATCATAGCGAGTGGAAATTTCCTTTCTCGCCTGGTTGACAGCGTTATCCACTTCCTGAAGATTTACTTCTGAGACTATTTGAAAAGAAGATTCCTTACTCATAGTTGCGAGTTGTGAGTGACGCTTCCAAGTTATGAGTTGCGCGTTCACTGCATAAATTGCATAGGGCCCGTTATGTAATAAAACACTTTTGGTAATTATAGCAGAAATAAAGTCATCATTTCCGGGTTGCATGTATTTAGTTTCGCGAACGAGATTGCTTCGCTTCTCTCGCAATGACAGTGAGGTTTTTTGGCTACCAATTACATGTTATTTGTTATGAAGTCGAGATGTGTTCGCCTTCGACAAGCTCAGGGTCGCAATGACAAGCTATGAGCCTTAAACCTGGAGCTAGATTGAGATTGCTTCCTCTCCGCGGAGTTTATCCTGATTAAGATTCTTCAGTTCAATGGAAGCAAGGGTTATGGGTTTTAGGAGCGAGATTGCTTCCCTCCGCAGGCGGGGTCGCAACTGGTTCTCCCGCAATATAGAGGTTGGCTTTCTGTTGGTCCCTTCTAACCTCTCGCAACAATAGCATTATTGAGTGCATCTATAATCCGCGTTACTTGAGGGCCATCCTTACTGCTAAAGGCTTCTGCTTCTCCGGAGGCACTATGTAAAAGTACTGCGTACTTGGGCTTATTCAGAAACCACCATAATACACCAGCTATTAAAAGCAAAAAACCAACATTTTGAATTCTGAAGTAAAGAAAAATTAATCCTAGTGCAACGAGTGCAATAGGTCCTTTCCTTGAAGGAGTACGTTTCATAGTCTTAACTGAGGTAATCCCACTCATTGCATAAGTCTCACCGGGAACAATGAATCTTGAGTTCGTTACCTTAATTCCGCTTTCGTTTAGAAAGGTCTGTTCTGCCATTGTTTTTCCTCCTTTTCACTAGACGTTTCTGCCTATATTATGACGTAGTCTAATCTTGTTATTTTCCTATTGTGATTTGTGCTTTTGCCCTTACTATGCTTCTACTGAATGTATCTTACCTCTATTTATTCCACCCCCGCAGTCTTTTTCATTTTATCCAGATCCTCTAGAGTCATAAGCACTGTCCGTGGTTTTGAACCTTCAAATCCTCCTACAACCCCTTTTTCTTCCAGCATATCTATCATCCTCGCTGCCCGGCTGTAACCGACCCTCAGACGGCGCTGAAGCATTGATATGGAAGCCTGTTGAGTTGAAACAACGAGTTCCATTGCTTTATCCAGGAGTTCATCATGGAAACCAGAGGGACCAAGTTTTGACTTAACATCCTCTAAGACCTCAGGTCTATATTCAGGTTTCATCTGCTTTCTGATGAAAGTAGCTACCAGTTCAATCTCCGGCTCAGTCACAAAAGGTCCCTGAATACGCTTTGACCTTGAGGCCCCCGGTTTAAGGAAAAGCATGTCTCCTTTACCGGTAAGCTTTTCAGCTCCTCCCGTATCCAGAATTACGCGTGAATCGGTCTGAGAAGAAACAGCAAAAGCAATCCGCGACGTTATGTTCGCCTTGATTAACCCGGTTATTACATCCACCGAAGGTCTCTGGGTAGCAATTACCAGATGAATACCGACTGCCCGGGCAAGCTGAGCCAGTCTACATACTGCGTCTTCTACTTCGGCGGGGGAAACCATCATTAAGTCTGCCAGCTCATCAATTATAACTACAATATAGGGAAGAACACCAAGATTCGGATATTCCTTAGCCTTCTTGGAATTCAAAACAGCATTGTATGAATCGATATTTCTTGCTCCCACCTCGGCAAGCTGCTGGAACCGGTCCTCCATTTCGCGAACTGCCCAGGAAAGCACTGTTGCTGCCTTTTTAACATCAGTAACAACAGGAGTTATTAGATGCGGTATATGATTGAAAAGATTAAGCTCAATTCTTTTAGGATCTATAAGAATCAGCTCAAGCTCATTAGGTTTAGCTCTCATAAGGAGAGAAATAAGAATGCTATTTATACATACACTTTTACCGGAACCAGTAGCGCCGGCGATTAGCAGATGCGGCATATCTCCTAAATCGGCAAGTACAGGATGACCTGAAATGTCTTTGCCAATTGTAATAGTGAGCACACTCTTCGCTTTCTTTGCTCTATTAGTGGTTAAAATATCTCCCAGTGTGACAAGCTCCCTGTATCTGTTAGGTACCTCAATTCCAACAACTGATTTACCTGGAACAGGCGTAAGAATACGAACATCAGGAGTAGCAAGAGCTAGTGCAATATCATCGGCCAAACTCAAAATCCGGTTTACTTTTACACCGCTTGCAAGCTGTATTTCATACTGGGTTACCGTTGGTCCTCTGGTTACTCTTATTACTGAAGCATCGACTTCAAAATTCCGAAGCGTGCTTTCCAGTATTTTGATATTCTCACTTATGCTCTTCTTAGCTCTCGATGCCGAAAGAGGAGAAGTGGTTTTAAGTAATTCAAGGGGTGGTAATTTGTAGTCCTTCTCAGAAGCAGCTTCCTCAACGTCCATCTTTAGCTGTGCCGGTTTCTTTGCTGCAGTCTGTCTGGCAACTCGTTCAATCATAGGAGTTTCTTCCTGTTCCTCTACCTCTTCAGCATGCATCTCCGCCGGTTCATATAGCTCCTCTTTCTCCTTCTCTTCTGTGCCGGCTTTCCCCTCTCCGTTTCCTTTTTGCAGCAATATCAACCATACAGCTTTTATCTTCTCTACTAATTGCTGAACCTTTACTTTAAGTTTAGTAAAAAGATCGATTAGCGAGATATTCAGAATTATAATCGCACCAACTACCATAAGTGCTCCCAGAATAATATATGCGCCTATCCTTCCTATCAGTAATTTGAGCAGAAATACTATGGCACCACCCATGATACCGCCATAACTCTTGGTAGAAAGCAGCCAGAAACGGGGATCTTTCGAGCTAAGTTCTGCTAGGGCAATGAAACTTATGAAGCACATAGCCAGACCTAGCCCCGTTGAGAACGCATTAAAATACTCCCTTTTTAGAAGAAAAGATGCACCCCATATCACAAAAGCAAGTGGGACCAGGTAGCGTCCAATGCCTACAAAATATTGAAGCGCAAGATTGGTATAGTTACCTACAATGCCCGTTGCGTGGCTGAAAATACTGATAACCAGAAAGAGGGCACCTGCCATGAGTACGACTCCATAAATATCTTCTAGATTTTCTTCAATTGGTTCGAGGATAGAGCTGTTGTTTTTACGTTTTGCCATTATATCACCCCGTCAAAATGCAAAAATCCAAAATTTAGAAATCAAAATTACAATACAAAATTCAAAACTGCGAGATTGCTTCGCTTTGCTCGCAACGACAAATAGATATAAATAGCACATTTATATTATTAAAGAGAGCATGAACCCTTCGCTTCACTGCAAGTATCCAATTATCGGAGTAAAACAATCTCATAGCTCAAATCAGCCCCAGCAATCTTTTTTAAATCTCAATTTTCCCTCTCTATAGTGTTACAGCAGATAAGCCATTTTGCGTTTTGAATTTTAAATTTTGCATCGCTAATCCACCTTACTTCATAAAGTTAATCAAAAGCAAAGAACCTATTCCTACTATCCAGCAATAATAGGCAAAAATATGAAGCTTGCCTCTTCGAAGATACGCTAGCAAATATTTAATTGCCAAGTATCCCGATGTCATTGCTGATACAACACCAATAAAATACACCAAAAAATTACCTTCCGGATAACCAATGCCAAACTCAAGAGCCTTATTCGCTCCAGCCAGTAAGGTTATGGGAACAGCCAGCAAAAAGGAAAATTTTGCTGCTGATTCCCTGCTCAAGCCCCTCAAGCAGCCTGTAGAAATTGTCGCCCCGGAACGCGAGATCCCCGGTACTATGGCTGCAGCCTGCGCCAAACCTATTATCAAACCGTCTAATAGATTCAACTTCTCAACAGCTTTTTCCTGTTTCCTCCAGATTTCGGTTGTCCACAGCAAAATCCCCGTAACTATGAGCAGGTATGATACACCCGCGGGATAAAGAAAGATTCTTTCGAAGAAATCCTTGAAGAAAAACCCCAGGAGAGCAGCTGGTATGGTTCCAGCAACAATCAACCAGGCTAAGCGACGATCCAGATCACGTTTAAGGCTAAGCTCTCTTATGCTCAGTAAAAATGCTTTGAAGAGACGGGCAATTTCCCTGCGAAAATAAGAAATAACCGCTACCAGAGTGCCAATATGCAGAAAAACATCGAAAGCAACAGAAGGTGGTTCCCAGTTAAGAAAATGTGGTACAAGAACGAGGTGAGCAGAACTACTTATAGGAAGAAATTCAGTTAAACCCTGTACTACTCCCATTGCTACAGCTTGTAGTCCGTTCATTGCTTCTCCTTAAAAGTTCAAGTTATGCATTGCGAGTTTCACAAAAACATCAAAAATGAAAAATCAAATAGTAAATACGTAAACTAAAAACTCAAATACAAGTCTAAATTCTTCGATGTTTTGGATTCATTTTATATGTCTATTGTATACATTTTGATTTTTGCTTTTTGATATTTGATTTAGATTGAGTCTTAGGAATCAATCTACACTTCCATAATAATTGGCATTATCATAGGACGACGCTTGGTCTTTTCGTACAGGAATTTACTCATTACATCCCTCACGTGATTTCGCAAAACTGACCAATCGGTTACATGCTCTTTGGCAGATTCCTGTAAATACTCCCTTACTTTCTCTTTGGCCTCATCCATTAGTTCGCCTGCTTCTTTCATATAGACAAACCCGCGTGAAATAATATCAGGGCCAGCAATTACATCACCGGAATGCTGATCAATGGTTACAACCACGATGAATATACCATCACGTGACAGCTGATGCCTGTCCCGCAATACCACATCCCCGATATCACCTACACCGAGCCCATCAACAAATATTGTACCCGCTGTGACTCTATTCTTTACACGTGCACCCGTTTTGTTAAATTCGATGATATCCCCATTTTCCAACACAAATATATTCTTTCTAGGAATGCCCAATTCCTCTGCCAAATCAGCATGATGCTCCAAATGACGGTATTCACCGTGGATTGGAATAAAGTAGCGGGGACGTACCAAGTTTATCATCAATTTAAGCTCTTCCCGTGCAGCGTGTCCTGATACGTGGACCCCCGATATTGACTCATAGAATACATTTGCGCCCCTTCTGAAAAGTTGATTTATGGTACGGTTAACTGCTGTCTCGTTGCCGGGAACGGCTGCAGCAGAAATGATTACTGTATCTCCCGGCTGAATCTGTATCCACCGATGGTCATGAGAAGCCATCTTAGAAAGAGCTGAAAGCGGCTCTCCCTGGCTACCCGTGGAAAGCACAACCAGCTTAGGCAACGGGAGGCTTTCAATACCTCTTACGTTAACTAGGAGCCCGTCAGGTATATGAAGGCGCCCAAAATCTCTAGCTATTTCCACATTCTCTACCATGCTTCTCCCGCATATAACCATTTTGCGATCATTATTACAGGTAACATCTATGATCTGCTGGATGCGGTGAATGTGCGAGGCAAAAGAAGCAACAATAATCCGTCCTTTGGCTTTCTTAAAGATCTCATCAAGCTTATCTCCAACGCTCTTCTCCGGTAAGGTAAATCCAGGGGTTTCAGCATTAGTGCTATCTGAAAGGAGAGCAAGGACTTTGTCCTCTCCTATGGCAGCAAACTCTCTGAAATCAGTAACGCGTCCATCAACAGGTGTTTGATCCAGCTTAAAATCTCCTGAGTGTACTACAATACCTAGAGGCGTTCTTATTATTATTCCTACTCCGTCAGGTATACTATGGGCTACCTGGATAAATTTGAGATCGAAGGGACCCAGACTAACTTCCTGTCCGGCCTTGATCTCCCTCAGCTTTATCCATTTAACATGGTGTTCCTTCAGTTTTACTTTTATAAGGCCCAGAGTTAGTTTTGTCCCATAAACCGGAACATTTATTTCTTTGAGGAAATATGGAAGGGCACCTGTATGGTCCTCATGACCGTGAGTGATAACAACTGCCAAAATGCGATCTTTATTTTTCCGCAAATAAGTAAAGTCAGGCAGAACAAGATCGATTCCCAACATCTCTTCTTCAGGAAACATAAGCCCTGCATCGATCACGACTATGTCGCGTCCATATTCAATTACCAGCATATTCTTGCCGACTTCGCCCAGTCCCCCTAAAGGAATGATTCGAAGTTTCAGTTTTTTCTTTGCCAACTATATATCTCCAAGCAGCTCTGCGTTTTAGGCTCTGGGTTCTAGATTTGGCCTTGAACCTTCAACCTTTACCCTTCAGATATTCTATATTTCAAGCAATTTTTCCAGCCCATAGGTCAGTCCAGGGCGTTCCTTTACCGCTTTTATAGCCATAAGAACGCCTGGCATAAAGGAGGTTCTATCAATAGAGTCATGGCGAATAGTTAGAGTCTGTCCTTGGCCTCCAAATATGACCTCCTGATGTGCTACTAATCCTGGCAACCGTACGCTATGAATGTGTATTTTGTTGTAAAGTCCTCCTCTAACTCCTTTTATGCTTTCCTGTTCCTTCCCTTCTTTAGATCCTGCTCTCAGCATTTCTGCAGTCTTAATTGCAGTGCCAGAGGGAGCATCTGCTTTTTGCTCGTGGTGAAGCTCTATTATTTCAACATCGGGAAAATATTTTGCAGCAACTGCACTAAACTGCATCATTAGAACTGCTCCCAGGGCAAAATTGGGAGCAATGAATACATTGGATTTTGCGCTTTCGAGCAGGGATTCTATTTCCATTAAATTCTCTTTAGTAATACCGGTTGTGCCTATTACCGCATGGACACCTTTTGCAATTGCTGTTCGAATGTTTCCCATAACTGCTTGTGGATGAGTAAAATCCACCATCACTTCTGCACCGCTACTGGAAAGTGCTTTATCTAAATTCGCCTCGATTTTTAATCCTAGCCCCGGTATACCAAGCAGACCTTCCAGTTTTTCTCCCTCTTTCGCTTTGTCGACTGCTCCTACAAGCTCAAGATCAGGATCTTCTATTATGGTGCGGCAGACCTGTTGCCCCATTCTCCCTGCTGCACCAGAAACAGCTGCTCGAATCATTTTACACTCCTCCCGGTTGACGGTTAATGGGTTATCAACTTATGGTTCTTATCCGGATGCACTGTTATCTCTAGCGATTGAAAGTTTTTGGATGGTTTCATATGTGTATGGCAGGATTCTTCTATCAAAATAATGAATATAATGACCTTACCCTTGCTCTAACTAGTAGCTCGCAAGATGTGCAAGTTCTCCAGTTTTAAAAGGCCCTATAACAGTCAGAACCATACTCTTGGGGCTAAAAATGGACTGGGCGACCCTATCTACATCAGCTTTTGTCACCTTATCAATTCTCTCTACCAGCTCGTCTAAAGATAAAAACTCCCCATCTGAAAGTTCAGACTTACCCAAACGACTCATACGATTGCTGGTACTTTCCAATCCCAGAACCAATTCTCCTTTAATATGGTCCTTCGCCCTTTTTGCCTCTTCCTCAGAAACACCGTCTTCTAATAATTTACCTATTTCATCTTGAATTATCTTTATTACCTGTTCAGTCTTAGAAGGTCTTGTGCCTGCATAAATTGCAAAGAGGCCAGTTTCTGTGTACAGAGAATTATACGAATAGATAGAATAAGTCAAACCTTTCTTCTCTCTTATTTCTTGAAAAAGCCGCGAACTCATACCGCCACCAAGGATGTTATCCAGTATTGAAAGAGCAAACCGGTCCTCGTGCCTGGCATGTAATCCCTGTACTCCTATACAGATGTGACATTGTTCTGTTGGTTTATTAAAAACTATAACCTTAGGTTCAATTTCTGGTACGAATAGTTTCCGAGAAAAATTAGCATCTCCGTAAGAGGTAAAATGCTTACTCACCATATCTAAAAGATTCTTATGGTCAATACGGCCAGCTGCAGCTATCACAATATTCTTAGGAATATAGTGATGTGAGAAAAATTTAATGATATCATCTCTGCTAAAGGATCTAACAGTAGAAATACTTCCCAAAACACTTTTCCCTAATGGATGATTTTGCCAGAGTACTTGAGCAAAGAGGTCATGAATCCGGTCGTCAGGAGTATCTTCATAGAGATTCAGTTCCTCTAGAACCACCTCTTTCTCCGCCTGTATATCCTTTTCTCCCATCAAGCTATGTTGCAGCATGTCAGAGAGTACCTCAATCCCAATAGGAACATGTTCATCCAGAAGTCGCGCATAAAAGCAAGTATATTCCTTCGCTGAAAAGGCATTAAGCTCGCCGCCAAGCGCATCGAAAAGTTCAGATATTTCCCGGCCGGTTCTTTTTTCAGTCCCTTTAAACAGGAGATGCTCCAGGAAATGCGATATTCCGCCCAGTTCCGATGGTTCATCTCGTGACCCTACCCCAATCCAAAACCCCAGGGTCACGGAACGAACCTGGGGCAATATCTCTGACAGAACTCTTATACCGTTATCCAATAATGTACGTTTGAAAATTAAAGAGTCTATCGCACTCTCCTCTTCGGCTTAAATGGCTTCTCAGTAATAGGCACACTTTCTACTGCAGCAAGGTTAATGCGGTCTTGTCTGTCTATTTCAATAACCTCTACTAATATCTTATCACCCACATTTACCACATCTTCCACTCTATGAATGCGACGAGGCGAGAGCTTGGAGATATGAACCAAACCCTCCTTGCCTGGCATTATTTCCACAAAAGCACCAAAATTGGTTGTCTTTGTCACCGTTCCCAGATAGCGGCTACCAACTTCAACTTCCTTTGTAATCAGTTCAATCATCTGCCGAGCCTTCTCACCTGCCTCCTTATCCTTTGAGGAAATAAAAATAGTTCCATCGTCTTCTATATCGATAGTCGCTCCAGTCTCATCAATAATACTTCTAATCACGCGTCCACCCGGACCAATAACTTCCCTAATTTTATCTTGTTTTATTTTCATCGTTATTATCCTGGGAGCATATTCAGAGAGCTCCGCTCTTGGCTGCGCTATTACTTGCATTATTTTGTCCAAAATAAACATCCGGGCTTCTTTTGCCTGCTCCATAGCCTTTGCCAAAATATCAAGATTAATGTCTCCTTTTATATCCATCTGAATAGCAGTTACCCCTCGAGCTGTCCCAGCGACCTTGAAATCCATATCACCAAGAGCATCTTCCATGCCTTGAATATCGGTGAGAATAACTACCTCATTCCCCTCTTTGACACATCCCATTGCAATGCCAGCAACGGGAGATTTTATTGGTACACCTGCGTCCATCAAAGCAAGCGTACTGCCGCACACACTGGCCATAGATGAAGAACCGTTTGATTCTAATACCTCTGAAACTACCCTAATTGTGTAAGGAAATTCATCCTCAGAAGGAATTGTCCTAAGTATTGCCCGTTCAACTAAGGCTCCGTGTCCAATATCGCGTCTTTTCGGCCCCCTCATAAATCCAATCTCGCCGGTACAGAACGGAGGAAAATTATAATGGTGAAGAAATCTTTTGGACTCTTCTACTCCCAGTCCATCAAGAAGTTGCTCTTCTCCAGTTGCGCCCAGAGTAGCTACCGTGAGCACCTGGGTTTGTCCTCTAGTAAATAGACCTGAACCATGAGTACGCGGAAGAATTCCTACCTCAACTGACACTGGACGTATTTCTTCCGGTTTTCTTCCATCGGGTCTTATATTTTCATTCAAAATCATCTTGCGCACTTCTTCTCTCTCAATCTTTGAAAGAGCCTGTGCAATATCTACTTCTTTGCCTTCGTAGAGAGTAAGGAGAGACTCCATTACTTCTTGTCTAATATCATCAACAGCCTGTTCACGTTGTAATTTGTCTGCATTTTTTAAAGCGTGAGCCAGTCTGTTCGCTGCAAGTGTGCGAACTTTCTCTTCAATCGCTTCTGCATCTTCCCCTCTACTGACTTCCTGTTTGGGTTGACCTATATCGTCTCTCAGCTTCTGTTGTAGTTCAATAAATCTAACTATTGCTTCTTGAGCTCGTCCTAAAGCTGCTAGAATTTCCTCCTCTGGGACTTCTTTAGCATCTCCTTCCACCATTAGAATACGATCACTTGTGCCCGCAACCACCAAGTCCATATCGCTATGCTCTAATTCCTGGAACGTTGGATTGATAACCCATCTCTCACCTACGCGGCTAACTCTTACAGCACCTATCGGATCCTTGAAGGGAAGATCTGAAATGATGAGCGCCGTAGAAGCACCCATAATTGCTAAAACGTCAGGCGGGTTTATCTGGTCTACGGACAGAATAGTTGCAACAATCTGAACTTCGTTGTGATAGTCTTTGCTGAAACACGGCCGAAGCGGTCTGTCAATAAGCCTTGCAGTTAAAATAGACTTTTCGCTGGGCCGGCCTTCTCTTTTAATGAAACCTCCAGGTATCTTTCCTGCTGCGTACATTCTTTCTTCTACATCCACAGTAAGCGGGAAAAAACCAACTCCCTCTCTGGGCTTACTGGCACCAACTACAGTAACTAAAACCATAGTATCTTCGCAGCGAACCATAACAGCAGCATTGGCCTGTTTGGCCAATTTTCCTGTCTCGAAGCTAAAACTTTTACCTTCTACTTCAATTTCCACCAATTTTTGCATTAACTAACCTCCCAAAAATGCCAATATAGGCATTGGTAAAATCTCAAAGTATACAAAACAAATCTATAAAGCAGAATTTGAAACCTCTTTAAATATGCTCTTCTTCTGTATTTAAGCTATTTCACCAATGCTATGTATTTCTCTAATAATGCGGTCGATATAGAAATTAAACTTTTAAATATGTGCAAGTTAAGTCATATTCTTATGCAAAGGTTTACTAAAAGAAAAGAGCGAGAAGCCCCCGCCCTAACTTCGCAGTTCCAACTTATTTACTACAGTTCTATATCTTTCAATGTCGGTCTTCTTCAAATAGTTCAGCATCCGTCGTCTCTGACCGACCATTTTAAGTAATCCTCTTCTTGAATGATGATCTTTTTTGTGCCGTTTAAGATGTTCTGTTAGATCGCTTATCCTTCGTGTTAGTATTGCAATTTGAACTTCAGGTGATCCAGTGTCCTGCTCATGCACTCTAAATTGTTCGATTATACCTGATTTATCATCCCTCGCCAGCAACTTATCACCTCCACTATTAACCCCTCATACTGGGAAGGAGTTGGCGATTCTCAATCCCCGTATGGGTTCTATATTTATTCAATCTTAGCACACTTGGAATTTACTTAAAAGGGAGTATTGTTTCTAGTTTTTCAGTATTTTCCTGGTTCTTTCGATGTCCTTTTTTACCTGCTCTGTTAGGGCTTCGCCACTGGGAAAGGTCTTCTCGTCTCTTATTCTTGTAAGAAATTCCAACTCAATATCTTTTCCATATATATTCCCCTTATAGTCCAAAATATGGGCCTCAATTCTAGCTTCTATCTCCTTGAAGGTGGGTGCCTTTCCTATGGCTATAACACATTTTCGCCTTTGGGTATGGGGTAGAATTCTAATATAACCTGCATATACACCTCTTCTTGGCAAAGAGACACTATTCAGACACTTGATATTTGCTGTATGAAAACCCAATTGGCGACCTCTGCCCGAACCCTTTATAACTTTTCCCCATAATAGAGGATTACGTCCCAGAATTGACCTTACTGCAGCTATGTTACCACTCTGTAATAATCTTCGCACTCTTGTACTGCTAATTGATTCTCCTTTTTGTTTAACTAGAGCTATGCTTATAACTTTAAACCCATGATGAAGACCATATTTCCTTAAAAACGTTATGTCGCCTATTCTATTTTTCCCAAAATGAAAATTGAATCCAACAACAATTGCAACAATCCTGAATCTTGAAACGATTAACCTTATAAACTCATCCGGTTCAAGATTACTTAAGTGCTTAGTAAACTTGATAACTACAGTTAGGTCGACACCCAGCTCTTTAAAGAGTTTTAGCTTCAAGTCAAGGGGTGTTAGAGTAGGTGGGTGAAAATCCGGTTTTACTATTTCTGCTGGATGGCGATCAAAAGTAATTACTACACTTTTTGCTCCTTTTTCCTCAGCTCTTTCTACTGCTGTTTTTATAATTTTTTGGTGGCCCTTATGCACACCATCAAACATCCCAATGGCTAAAACAATTTTCTTTCTAGAGGAAGGCAATTTCTCAAGACCATAAACTACTTTCATCATCATCACTTTTTTACCGAATATTTTATTTAATCCAATAAATAATGATAAATCATAATAACTAAAGAATGACTAAAAACTCAAATCTCAAGACCCAAAGCTGCAAGTCAAAACAGGAGGAAACAGCGATTCAAGGATTTCAGCCTCAAGTGATTAAAAATACAAAATCTCTCTTAGCAACTCGAATCCTGGACCTTTTGACTCCTTGAAACGAGGTTTTTTATTTCAGCGTTTACGCTACATTTCCGCCTCTTGATCTTAGCATTTTTATTTTTAAACATTTGCCTTCCTTTTTACGTCCTTGCGTCCCTGGGGCCATTAACCATTAAGCAATTTTTAAACAACTGAGGGTTGGGTATTATCTCACCCTCATCCTGAGCGAGCGAATCGAGGGATCTCTAACAGCGAGATTCTTCGGCCTTCGGCCTCAGAATGACCCTGGGAATTACGCTCCAGGCTCAAATGACTCTGATTAGTTTCGCTAGAATCTCTTCTTTTCTTCTCTGCCTATTTCCAATATCATACTCAGCTCTTCCTATAGCTAAAAGTCTTTCTTCTGTATCCATTATCCGCAGGGTTTCTTCCTTTTTAAATACCTGGGAGTGACCTTTAACCATACTTGAAGTAACCGGCTGCCCATTCTTTACGCTTCTTTCAGCACTTTTTTTTATCTGTACGAAAGGCATAAAATTTACCGCCTGCTCCATTGGAATAAGAATCTCTGAAATCCTTCCATTTTCAGCTAGGTACTTCAACCTATCTAAAGTAACGGAACCTGATAAAGTCAATGAACCAACTCTTGTGCGAACCAGCTTGCTTACGTGAGCTCCACAGCCTAATGATTTACCAATATCATCCACTAGACTACGGACATAAGTGCCTTTTGAGCATTCTACAAGAATTCTCGCTTTAGGAAACTCGTCCTTCCAAAAATCTAGGAGTTCGAGTCGGGAAATCTGAACAATTCGGCTCTGCCGGTCTACATTTCTGCCCTGCCTTGCCAGTTTATATAACGGTACGCCGTTTTTTTTAATAGCCGAAGTCATTGGAGGAACTTGCCATACGGCCCCTTTGAACTTAGTAAGAGCTTGTTGAACGTCATTCCTTGCTGCAGTGCATTCGGTTCTGGAAATAATCCTACCTGTACTATCCAGAGTGTCAGTTCTCACGCCGAGAGTCATCTCTGCCTCATATTCTTTATCTTGATTCTGCAGAAATTGGACAAGTTTCGCTGCCTTGCCTATACAGAGAACAAGTACACCTGCAGCCATAGGGTCTAGAGTTCCAGTATGACCTATTCTTCTTTCCTTTAATATCATTCTGGTCTCTAGAACTACATCATGGGAAGTATGCTTTAAAGGTTTATGTAGATTGAGAATTCCGTCCATGAAGATAAAGTCAAAAGAAAGGAATCAAAGAGTCAATTAATTGAGCGTTAAAGTGAACACAAAACTCAAAAATTTTTACTCCCCGAATCCTAAAACACTTATATTTTGAGTGTTGGATTTTATTGGATTCACTGCATGGTTTCATCAGACATTAATACAGCTAACTTTTCTTCAGCTCCCCCACAATACCTTCAAGAATTTCTTCAATGGTTCCGTTAGATGAAAAACCAGCAGCATTGGGATGACCTCCGCCGTGGAACTTCTTCGCAATTTTTGCTATATCCATACCTTTGGACCGTATGCTTACTTTGGTTTTACCATCCGACATCTCTTTAAAGATTACTGCAACATTTGCTGCTCTAACTGCTCTTAAATAATCAATGAAATTTTCAGTCTCTTCCATCGAAATACCCATCTCTTTTAGATCTTGTCTGCTGACTGTGGAGTAAATGAGGTTTACTTCCGGTATCAGTCTGGCTCTTTCCAAAACCCTTCCCAATAGTCTCAAGCATCCATAGCTGTAATTTTCATATATATTTTGAAATATGTAAGAGGGAGAAACTCCTCTCTTCACTAGATCCAAAACTATTTCAAAAGTACGGCTGGTTGTATTTCCATACTGAAAGCGGCCGGTATCGGTTACCAGCCCCACATAGAGGCCGGTAGCGACCTCAAGGTCAAAACTGCTATCCATACTAATAATCAAATCATATATAATCTCGGCTGAAGCTGAATAACTCTCATCGACCAGATTCATATTACCAAATCTTGTATTGTCCCGATGATGATCAATGTTTACTAATGTCTCTGCGTGGATAGCTCTATCTTTTAAATCCCCCAGCCTTTGAATGCTCGCACAATCCACCGCAATGAAATTCTTAATTCGAGCAGGACATTTATCCGGTTTAAGTAGCTCATTCACACCGGGAACGAATTTATAATGAGGAGGTATCGCTACATTTTCCGACCAGCACATATGGACACCCTTACCCATTTTCTTAAGGAATAGCCCTAAAGCAAGAACCGAACCTATGGTATCTCCATCGGGTTGAATATGTGTAGCAACAACAAAATTATCTTCTTCTTTGATAAAAAGCGCTACTTCTTCAAGACCTTCTTGTTTATTCACTCTTATCTTCTTCCTTGTGCAGTTTATGAATTATTTTTGATATCCGCTCACTTTCTTCAGCTCCTCGGTCAAGTTTGAAAGTTAATGAGGGTAAAAACTTTATCCTGAGTCTTTGCCCTAGCAAACTTCTTATGTATCCCTTTGCGTTCTCTAGTCCAGCCATAGCAGAATCTGCCTCTTTGGAGCTTCCTAAAATACTCACATATACAATTGCATGCCGAAGATCATGACTCACCTCAACATTAGTAATAGTGACAAAACCTATGCGAGGATCTTTCAATTCGGTCTGGATTATCTCGCTGATCTCTTCTTTGATAGCTTCTTCCAGCCTAGCCGATCTTGGAAACTCCACACTTCATCCCATCCTGTTCTTTCATACTTTCCTAGACCTGGAGGTTTCTCAAGAGGGCACTTCCGGATGATAGATTGTGGCCTGATGATTTATGACTACCGCATCATCAAGGGCATGAAAAGCTTCTTCTATTTTTTGCAAAATCTTGCGTATTTGAGTTTCCTCTCCAGAAACACAGGAAATTCCTATAGCTGCCCTCTGCCAGAGGTCCTGAAAGTCTACTTCAGCAATAGAAATATTGTAGCGGTTTTGTAATCTTCCCACTATGCTCTTTACAATCTGCCTCTTTTCCTTTAAGGACTGGCAATGGGGCAAGAAGAACTCTATTCTAACTGCGCCAACTATCACTTTAACACCCTTAGAGAAAAGCGAATTACCCTAAATATAAGTTAAGTCGAAACTTCTATGCATAAGCGAAACCCATTCGCCCAAGCATCAAAACCTGTCAGTAGTCTATTAGTCAATAGTCAGGAGTAAAACTTTAAACTCCCCACTACCGAATCCCGACTGGCAACTTTTCGTGATGGCTTCGCGTCATATGGACCAAGCCTATACAGCGGAATATAGATTCTCTTATATAAAAAGCAAAGTGCTAACCTAACTTGTTAACAATACATTAAAATCTAAGAAGAGTTTCCCTGATCCTAAGGACTAACCAGTCTGTAACGAATCTGCAACATTAGATAAGAGGCTTCACCTGCTTTGTCAGTTAAATGCGGGGTTTCTCCCTCATCTCATAGCTTTCAACTACGTCTCCTGCTTTTATATCCTGAAAGTTGGAGATAGCCATACCGCACTCCAAACCTGATTCTACTGAATGAACATCTTCCTTATATCTTCTGAGTGACATAATCTCACCATCGTGAACGATTATGCCATCTCTCACAATTCTTACTTTGGCCCCACGTACCATCTCGCCTTCATTTACCATCACACCTGCTATTATTCCAGTACCTTTGATTTTAAAAGTAGCAACCACTTCTCCTCTTCCTCGCTCAATTTCTTCAAATTCAGGCTTTAGCATACCTATCATAGCAGCATTGATATCTTCGACTACCTTATATATAACCTGATACATCCGCAAATCTACTTTTTCCTTAATCGCCATCACTTTTGCTTTAGGTTCAGGTCGGACATTAAAACCAATAATAATTGCATTTGACGCTGCTGCAAGCATTACATCACTTTCTGAAATTGCACCTACGGCACTGTGGATAATATTTAATCTAACTTCCCTGTGTTCCAATTTTTCTAAGGCTTCCTGAAGCGCTTCTAAAGAACCTTGCACATCACCTTTCAAAATTATATTTAGCTCCTGAATTTCGCCTTCTTTAATGCGCAAGAAAAGATCGTCTAAGGTAATACGGCGTCTCTTTTCCATCTCTAAAACCCTTTTATGAAGAGCGCGTTCTTCTGTAATGCCCTTAGCCGCTCTCTCGTTTACGACAACTTTGAGCATATCTCCAGCATTCGGAACAGATGACAAACCTAATACTTCAACTGGCTGCCCGGGTGTCGCAGCCGGTATGTTGTTTCCTTTGTCATCAAGCATAGCTCTCACTTTCCCGTAAGCTAAACCGGCTACTACAGCATCCCCCACTTTCAAAGTCCCCTGCTGGATTAATACCGTGGCGACGGGACCTCTTCCTTTGTCCAATCTAGCTTCAATAGCTACACCGCTTGCAGGAACTTTTGGATTAGCTTTAAGCTCCTGGAGCTCCGCAACCAGAACGATCATCTCCAGTAACTCTTCAAGATTTTGTTGATACTTAGCAGATATATTAACAAAGACTGTATCTCCTCCCCAGTCTTCTGGAACTAAATCAAGTTTGCCTAGCTCTCTTCTAACCTTATCGATGTTTGCTTCCGGTTTATCTATCTTGTTTATTGCTACTAAGATAGGGACGTGGGCTGCTCTTGCGTGGTCTACCGCTTCTATAGTCTGAGGTTTTACTCCATCATCCGCTGCAACTACCAATACCGCCAAATCAGTTACTTTTGCTCCTCTTGCTCTCATAGCAGTAAAAGCTTCATGGCCGGGAGTATCAATAAAGGTTATCTTTTTACCCTGATGGACTACCTGATAAGCACCAATATGCTGAGTCATTCCACCGGCTTCTTCAGAAATTACATTGGTCTTTCTTATAGAATCAAGCAGTGACGTCTTCCCATGATCTACATGACCCATTATGGTAACTATTGGTGGTCTCGGTTCCTGATCCTCTAAGGCTCCTTCTACAACTTCTTCAGCCTCTTCCTCAATTGACGTTATATTGACTTCATATCCGTAATCTTCTCCCAGCAGCTTCATCGCTTCATTTGCCATAGGCTGGTTTATAGTTACCATTTCTCCCAGACTCATCAGAGTCTTAATTATTTCTGATGCGGGGCGCTCAACAATCTCAGCAAATTTTTTAACCGTTGTTCCTTCTTTTACAGCCAGACGAGGTTTTGCCTTTTTCTCTTCCTTAACCTCCTCTTCAATCTTCTTCTCCGGCACCTTCTCTTCGGTAACACTCACCAAATTTTGTTCCTTTTCCTTGCTAATCTTTTTTGTCTTGGTCTCTTCAGCTAAAGGAGTTTTAGTTTTAGAAACACCTTTTTTAGCTTTTGTGACTCTTTTCTTTTCCTTGACCGGAGATTCGAGAGAGGCAGGTTTTGCACCCGTTTCAGCTTCAACACTTTTCCCTTTTGGTACCTTCTTACCTTTTTTAGCAGCTTTATACTTAGCTAAATCATCATCACTGATACTACTCATGTGGCTTTTCACTTCAATGCCAATCGAATCTAACTCTTTTATCAGATCGCTGCTGCTTAAACCTTCTTCTTTAGCCAGTTCGTGAACTCTAATACTTGACATCCTCTCTCACCTCCTTATTTAATCGCTCATCTGTTTTTCCTTCTTCAGATTAGAGATAAACTCTCCGATCTCTTTTTTTAAACGCGTACTATCAGTCTCGTTTATTTCAATATTTAAAGTGTACGAAAGACTCTTCTTTTTTGTTGCTTTTTCTAAGCAACCCTCATCAGGGCATACATAGGCACCGCGTCCGCTTGATCTTCCACCCGGATCAAGCATTACTTCCCCTGTCGGTCTTCTTACAATTCTGACCAGTTCTCTTTTAGATTTTACTTCACGGCACCCTACACAGGTACGCATCGGCACTTTCTTATTCTTCATTGTTTTTAGTTATTCGTAATTCGTTATTAGAGCCTATTCCTAATTTCTAATTCCTAATTCCTAATTTCTAATTCCTAATTTCTAATTCCTAATTTCTAGTTTCCTCAACTTCCTCAGTTATTTCTACTTCCGCCACTTCTTCTATTTCCATCTCAGCAAGCTTTTGATGTGCTGGAATTCCACAATACTTACTGCCTGGTTTAGCTTTATTCTGACACTTTTTTCCAGAGGCTGTAACAGCTTGACACTGGCCAATAGAGACCTCCTCGCCTATTCCTGATCCTAAAGAGGCTTCAGCAGCTATCTTAGCTTCAGCTGCTTTCTCTTGAGCTTGGCTCTCGCTCTTTATGTCAATCCGCCAGCCTGTTAGCTTAGCAGCCAGCCGCGCATTTTGCCCTTCTTTACCTATAGCCAATGAGAGCTGTGAATCTGGAACAATAACCTCTGCAGTTGTGTTTTCAAGATCAACTTTAACTTCTTTAACTTTAGCTGGACTGAGAGCATTGGCAACGAAGACTGCAGGATCTTCACTCCATTGTACAACGTCTATCTTCTCCCCCCGCAATTCGCTTACTACCATTCTTACCCTTGAACCCTTCGGTCCTACACAGGCACCTACAGGGTCGACACTTTGATCTCGCGTAGCGACGGCAATCTTTGATCTCGAACCAGGTTCTCTGGCTACAGATTTTATCTCTACAAATCCATCGTAAATTTCGGGTACCTCCAGCTCAAATAGTCTTTTAAGTAAACCGGGATGAGTTCTTGATACTATAATCTGCGGCCCTTTATTTGTACGCCGCACCTCAACTATGTAGGTCTTCAACCTAGATCCATGATCATAGTGTTCTATTGGAACTTGCTCACTGGGAGGCAGTAAAGCCTCCACCTTACCGAGATTTACCAACGTATAACGCTGATCCGACTGCTCTATAATTCCTGTTACTATATCGCCTTCTCTATCGCTGTACTCCTCAAACATCATATCCCGCTCTGCCTCTCTTATCCGCTGCAGAATAACCTGTTTTGCAGTCTGGGCAGCAATGCGTCCGAAGTTTTCGGGAGTAACCTCAACCTCCGTTACATCACCCCCAACTTCAGCGACTTGCTGAGAAAAAACCTTTATTTCTCCGGTTTCGGAGTTAATCTCCACTCGAATATTAGGTGCCGGACCGTAATTTCTCTTGTAAGCCGAAGCAAGAGCGGCTTTAAGAGCTTCTAAAATAGTATTGGGATCTATCCCTTTTTCCCTTTCTATTTGCCTTAAAGCTTCAATCAATTCGGGATTCATAGCTCCCTCCTTTTACAATTCAGCAAGTAAATGAGCTACTGCAATGGATTCTAAGGCGATTGCCATTCTCTGAGAATTAACCTTGATAATCACTTGTCCCTCGTCTGCTTGCTCGAGTATTCCAACAAATTCTTTCTCTCTTTTGCTTTTGGGACCCATCAGGGGTTGGAAAGTCTTAAGGTAAATCTTTGATCCTATTGCCTTTTGGTAGTCAGCCAATCTTTTCAGTGATCTCTCTATTCCAGGAGAAGACACCTCCAAAGTATACGGCTCTGGGAGATCCTTTATAACATCAAGTCTTCTATTCAGGGTTTCACTAACTCTTGCACAAGTATCCAGATCAACTCCGTCCTCTGAATCGATAAAAACCCGGAGAAACCATCCAGCAGGTTCTTGAACAAGCTCAAGATGATACAGTTCAAGTCCGTTCTCTTTCAGTATAGGTCCAAGCACTTTTTCTATTTGCATTAAAGAAATCTCTTTTTTACCCATAATGTATACCTTAAATAGCAAAGAGTGGGTAAGCAACCCACTCTAAGATTAAAGGTCTAGAGCTAAAAAAATAGTAGCATAATTACTGGACTTGTGCAATATAAGCATATCTCTGCATGCTCTATCACATCACTGTAGAGTACAGGAGGTGTATTATCACTTAACCCAACCTGTTCAATCCTTATAACTAAACTTAAAATATCAGAACTGATATTATTAATCTATAATTTTTTTCAACTCCCTCTTGCCTTTTTAGCTATTATTCTGCTATATAATAATCGCCCTTTATTGTTTAAAACATATAGAGAATGGGAATTTAATCAAAATTATTAAATGAAATAATGGGGGGGTAGGAATGAAACCAGTAATTGATCATGATCTATGTATCGGCGATGGAATTTGTGAGGAAATCTGTCCGGAGGTTTTTGAGCTCCGTGAAGATGGGCTCGCATACGTTATTGATGACGATCCCGACGCGACCCTAAAACCAAAAATCGATGAAGCTATCAAAGAATGTCCAACATCGGCTATATACTTAGAAGAGGAATAGAGAAAATAAATGGCGTAGGATATCTCTATACATCTCTATGCGCGCTAATATTCCTCTAAGAATACCTAACTTTTCTTCCTTCATTACGTGACTGGCGTCACTTAGAACGATCTCTTCGACCTTTGCGCCGCATTCTTTTGCTCTTCTGGTTAGCGCTATCTCTAATCCATACCTGGTTTGCGAAAGATCACCTGCATTCTCCAGGAAACTTCTCCTCATGCATCTTTGGCCTGATAAGAACGGGGTAATCTTCTGAGACAGGTCCGTCCTTAGACGGCCGCTTTTAAATTTTCCAATAGTCATTACGACCTCATTATCTTCAAGCAAAGGTCTCAATAAATCTTTAAGATGCTTTTCTTTGAGTCCTAATAAATCCGCGTCAACTGACAATAGGATATCCGCCGAAGTTTCTTCCAGGGCCGTCATAAGCGCAGCTCCTTTGCCACCATTGGCTTTACGATTAATCAGTTTAACACCTGGGTACTTTTTGACTACCTCCTCCGTGTTATCTGTCGACGCGTCGTTAATCACTAATATTTCATCAGCAACTGGGGAGACCGTTACTACATCTAGGACTAAAGCTATCTGATCTTCTTCATTATATGCCGGGATAACAATAGCTGTTTTAGATACGTTCATTAACACCTCATTTCCGGAAATACGAGATTATTTCATCTAACCAGCGGCTGGTATCTATTTCTTTTTTATCGCCATTCCATCTTTGCTTAATCTCTACTTTACCCCTAGCAAAAGATTTGGATCCCACTATTATTTGAAGCGGGAAACCAATAAGATCAGCATCAGCAAACTTTACGCCTGGTGATTCTTCCCTATCATCTATTATTACTTCTATTCCCTCAGCTCCCAACCTTTGATAGATTTCCTCGCCCAGTTTTCTTAAGTTTTTGTCTTCCCACTGCAGCACGAGAACAGCTACCTCGTAAGGAGTCAAAGATGAAGGCCAGATAATGCCCCGCTCGTCGTGATGTTGCTCAATGGCTGCAGCTACCAGGCGGCTAACTCCAACACCATATGAACCCATAATGAAAGGTTTAAGCTTCCCATTAGCATCAAGGAAATATGCATCCATACTCTGGCTATACTTTGTTCCTAGCTGGAATACATGTCCCACTTCAATTCCTCTCGCTATCTGCAAGCTGCCGTCACATTTGGGACATTTATCACCGCTCTCCACAAATGTAAAATCTCCCCAGTCTGTAACTGCAAAATCCCGTTCTGTGTTAGCATTTAAGTAATGATAGTCCAGCTCATTGGCACCTACCACAAAGTTCATCATACCTTGCACTTCCCCGTCAGCAACTATAGGGATTCCATCCATGCCTATTGGTCCAACAAAACCGGGAACCAACTTGTGCCGGGCAAATTCTTCCTCCGGCAACAGTTTATACTTGTTTGTTCCTAAATAGCGGCTTAATTTAACATCATTTACCTCTCGGTCACCCCTGACCAGTACTGCCAGTAATCCTTTCTCTTTCTGATATATGAGAGTTTTTACTAATTGCTGAGACTTAATTCCCAGAAAATCTGCTACTTCCTTCACGCTGCTGCGTCCTGGAGTATGAAACTTTTTCAGTTCTTTTTCATTCTCAACTACCTTAAGGTAACGGTGTTTTGCTGCTTCACGGTTTGCTGCATACTCACAGGTATCACAATAAATAATCACATCTTCTCCTGATTGAGCAAGAACCATAAATTCCTGTGATTTACTTCCCCCGATAATTCCAGGGTCTGCCTCTACAGCACGATACTTCAGTCCACAGCGTTCAATGATCTTGCCGTATGCCTCATACATCTTCTGGTATGATCTATCGAGTCCCGCCTGGTCTGCATCGAAACTGTACGCATCTTTCATAATAAATTCTCTTCCTCTCATTAGACCAAAGCGAGGTCTAATTTCATCGCGGAATTTCACCTGAATCTGATACAGAATTATGGGAAGTTCACGATACGACCTCACTTCGTCCATTATCAGAGCAGTAATAAGCTCTTCATGGGTCGGACCAAGACAAAACTCCCTATCGTTCCGATCGTTCAGCCTCATCATCTCCGGGCCATACTCAAACCAGCGACCACTCTTCTCCCATATTTCAGCCGGCTGTAGAGCAGGCATGAGCATCTCCTGAGCACCAATGCGGTCCATCTCCTCTCTTACAATCTGGGAAGCTTTAGTAAGAACGCGATAGCCTAATGGAAGAAAAGTATATATACCGGATGCTACTTTACGAAGTAGTCCGGCTCTTACCATAAGCTTATGACTTATGACTTCTGCCTCTGAAGGATCTTCCTTCAGTGTTGGTGCATAAAGTTCTGAGAAGCGCATTTTAATTTAGGTTAATCGGATTATAAATAAGTTTAGTTGATACTCATAGAAACAGGACCTGTTTACCAATAATAAATCAAAAATTAAAATGTAAAAATCAAAATTACATATCAAAATCCAAAAATCTTTAAAAATCTGATTCTTTTAACTCGCTTGATCACCTAACTTTTTGAAATTTACATCTAGAACTAAGATATTTCACCCTGCTTGCATTTCTGAAATCAATGTCTCCACTTCTTCCACCAATACATTGACCCATCTATCAGGGGGAACCTTTCCTACTACTGTACCTTTTTTGAATAGCAACCCTACCTTTTTGCCTGCCGCTATTCCAATATCCGCTTCTCTTGCTTCACCGGGACCATTAACTTCACATCCCATTACTGCTACTTTTATGGGGTGAACATATTTCGATAAAGTCCGCTCAACTTCCTCTACCAGCGGAATTATATCTATCTCACAGCGGCTGCACGTGGGGCAGGAAATAATGTCAACTCCCCTCACCCGTAAGTCCAATGCAGACAATATCTTATATCCTACTTTTACTTCTTCAGCCGGATCTGCTGTCAAAGATACTCGGATCGTATCACCTATGCCGTGGTAAAGTAATATTCCTAAACCAAGAGCTGATTTTACTGTGCCACTTATGAGAGTACCCGCTTCGGTTATTCCTATATGGAGGGGATAATCAACTTTCTTAGCCAGTGCCTCATACGCCTTTATTGTTGTTTGCACGGATGAGGATTTCACAGAAATAACAAGCTTATCAAAATTCAAATCCTCTGCTACACTGATAAAGTCCAGAGCACTTCTCACCAGGCCCTCTTCTATAGTTGGCAACTTTTCCCTATATTGGGAGCCGAGTGAGCCAGCGTTGACTCCCAGCCTAATGGGCACCTCACATGCTTTGGCTTTTTTAACAATCTCCTTAAAACGCTCAGCCCCACCAATGTTACCAGGATTTATGCGTATCTTATCAATACTTTTCTCTATGGAGGCTAGGGCCAGACGATAATTGAAATGAATGTCCGCAACTAGCGGTATATTTATTTGCCTCTTTATCCCGGGAATTGCCTCAACAGCTTCTATATCACGAACAGCCACCCGCACTATCTCGCATCCAGCGTCTTCCAGTCTCCTTATCTGTGCAACAGTCTTTACAATGTCTTTGGTATCCGTCGTAGTCATAGACTGCACCGAGATGGGTGCATCTCCACCTATCGGTACGCTGCCAACATACACTTGCCGGGTTCTTTTCCTTACAACCATATCACTGTACCTTTCGCGGAACTCATTCGAAGCCATATAGGTCATGGTTTAATATCGCCGATCACGTGCCAGGGGTCATATTTCCTTTTGAACCTTTCTCCCATAACTCCTGGCCCTTTACCCATGACTATACTTCTATGGAGGCGGTATAGGATTAATTATATCTGTATAGGTGACAAGAAGTAAAAGCATTAAAAGCAGGCTAATACCGACTGCTTGCAGAAAAATCATAACATTTCGATCTAACGGTTTTCTCCTTACAAATTCGATTCCTGCAAAAAGTACATGGCCACCATCTAACGGAGGCAAAGGTAATAAATTGAAAATGCCCAGACTAATACTTAATACAGCCATCAGGGAAAGAAACGCCACCAGGCCCTGATTAGCAACATGGTAAGTAATGCGATATATCCCGACGGGTCCACTAATTCCTCCTGGTTCCCCCGCCAGCATTAGACTGAAGATTTTTGGGAACTCTTTTAAGACAGTAGCTATTTGTGCTATTACCATGCCAGTAGTGCGTGCAGAATGCAAAAAAGCATTAATTAAACCTCTCTTTTCAAATTCAACCTTGAACTCCACACCTAAAAATCCCTTATTATTCTTTGTAGCCAAACGCGGTGTAAGAACCATCCCGTTATCTGAATTTCCAATACCTTCTCTGGAAATTGTAATATCTACCTCTTTCCCAGGGTTTTCTTTGATAATCTTTACAATTTCATCAGCACTGCTAACCTCTTTACCTTTTACTGCAACAATATGATCTCCCGCCTTCATTCCCGCTCTTTCTGCAGGACTACTGGGAGAAATACCAGCTATTTTGGTAGGAAAAAACGGTGTTCCTATTATTAGAAAGACTGCGAGAAAAAAGAACAGTCCAATGAGCAAATTCATAATAGGTCCAGCGGAAATAATAAGGAGACGCCTCCATATGGGCTGTTTGCTAAAGCTACGCTCAGCTTCTTCGGTAGGAATACTCTCTTCCCATCCCATTCCGACCATGCGAACATATCCGCCAATGGGAATGGTGCCAATCCCGTAAGCTGTCTCGCCTCGCTTAATCTTAAAAATTTTCGGCCCAAAACCTAAGAAAAACTCACTCACTTTGACCCCCGACAGTTTTGCCAGGACAAAATGACCGAATTCATGTACAAAAATTAAGAAGCTAATGGCAATTATTGCGATTAAAAACATTGGAACTCCTTTGCTGGCTTTTAGCTATTGGCTTTTAGCTTTTAGCTGTTGGTTTTAGCTTTTGGCTGTTGGCTCTTGGCTAACAGTTAATGGTTAATTACTAATAACCAATAGCTAACGGCTAACGGCCAGCAGCTATCTTTTTGTTTCTATTATACTTCTTGCTTCATTTCTAGCCCAATTTTCAGCTTCCTGTAGTAAGGAAAAGTCCACTCTTTTCACAGAAGGTTCATATCTCAACATAACTTCATATACCACTTTCGAAATAAAAAGAAACCCAATTTCACCCTGGAGAAATGCAGCAACTGCCTCTTCGTTTGCGGCATTGAGAATTGCAGGGTAGGTCCCTCCTCTTCTCCCCGCTTCAAAAGCCAGGGATAAGCATGGAAAGGTTTCCCGGTCTGGTGCTTCAAAGCTCAAGCGCTCAAGCTGCAAAAAGTCCAAACCTACTAAAGAAGACGGGAATCTGTCTGGGTAAGTAAGGGCATACTGAATGGGTATGCGCATATCTGTAAACCCTAGATGTGCCTTTATTGAACCGTCATGGAATTCGACCATAGAGTGTAAAATGCTCTCTGGATGGATAATTACATCAATTTGGTCGTATGATATACCAAACAGATAATGAGCTTCAATTACTTCCAGGCCTTTGTTCATTAGGGTTGCTGAATCTACAGTAATTTTTCTACCCATCTTCCATCTGGGATGAGCAAGAGCTTCTTCTACCCTTACATGCTCAAGCTCGGACTTTTCCTTACCCCTAAAAGGGCCTCCTGAACCGGTCAATATAATCCGCCGTATTGCTGATCTATCTTCACCTGTTAAGCACTGAAAGATAGCACTATGCTCGCTGTCTATGGGAATAAGGGAAGTGCCTTTTTCCTTTATTAAAGGAATAACCAGATCTCCCCCTACAACAAGCGACTCCTTATTAGCAAGTGCAAGATCCTTACTTTCTCCTATTGCCCTTAGAGTCGGGAGCAGGCCTGCTGAACCGACTAAAGCATTTACCACCAAATGAGTATCCGCTAAAGCAATTAGTTCCTCCAATCCCGCCATTCCCTCGAAAATGCGTATAGCAGTATCTCTAAGAAGAGCCTTCACTTTCTTTGCCGCGATTGGATCTGACATTGCCACAGCAGCTACCTTCAATTCCTGGGCTTGTTCTGCTACTAGCTCAAAGTTACTGCGGCCTGAAAGCCCTAATACTTTAAATTTTTGAGGGTTATTTTTCACAACCTCAACTGTCTGTTTACCGATTGAACCTGTAGAACCGAGAATAACAATATTTTTCAATACTCTACCTTCTCTGATTATGGTTAATAAAAATCCTATAATACCACTTTCAAGAAATAATAAGCGGCAAATCCACTAAAAAGCAAACTATCAAATCTATCCAAGATTCCTCCATGCCCCGGAATAAGTTGACTGCTGTCCTTTACACCCATTTCACGCTTTAAGCCAGATTCTGCCAAATCACCTAGCTGGCTTGATGTGGATATTATCAAACCAAAAACCAGCCGTTCATAAAGATTCAGCTCTGGTATAAAAGGAAGCAGTGCTGCAATTATAAGTGTTGCAGTAAGCCCAATCCCTGCTCCTTCCCAGGTTTTCCCAGGACTCAGCTGGGGAGCCATCTTCCTTCTTCCTAAAAACCTACCTCCCACGTATGCTGCCGTATCTGAAGCCCAGGTAGTAACCAGAACGAAGACAACAACAAGCCAGCTATTAGAGAGACCTCTCAAAAGAATTAAATAGCTCAATAAAAAACCGACATAGAGACTTCCAAAAAGAGTATAAGAACAATTAAGAGTTGCTTCAGTTCTACCCAGCACAAGCAGATACCAGAAAAAGGAAACCACCACTGCTATGATAAGAACAAGCTGCAAACCCTTTTCGGATTCTAATAAGGCCGCCAAACTGAAGCTCATGCCTCCTACTATTCCCAATAACAAATTGGGTTTAATGTTAATCCTTTGCACCATTGTATAGAATTCCCATAAACCGAAAAGAATTATAAGAGATACCAATATAAAGAAGGGAACTTCTCCCCATCTCAGAACTCCCAAAATCAGGATTATTCCAATTACTGCGCTTATAATACGGTAACCAAGCATACTTTATGTTCACCGTTCACAGTCAGAAGACAACAATTGGCACCAAGTCATGGCTCTATAGTCTTATGGCTCTAAGGTTTTATCAACTAAGCCTTACAGCCTTACAGCCTTAGAGCCTTACAGCCTTAGAGCCTTACAGCATTAGAGCCTTAGAGCCTTAGAGCCTTAGAGATTTTCTAGAGGTCTTCCAGTCCGCCATACCTTCTTCTTCTCTGCTGAAAATCATAAATAGCCTGTAAAAAATCTCGTCTTTTGAAATCTGGCCAGTTAACATTTGTTATCCATAGCTCTGTATAGGCCATCTGCCAAAGTAAGAAATTGCTGAGACGTAGTTCTCCGCTTGTCCTTATTAGAAGCTCAGGATCGGGAATATCGGGAGCATAGAGATACTTGCCAACTGTCTCTTCTGTAATTGAGCTTGAATCAAGTTTTCCCTCCAGAACCTCGGTTGCTACTTTCTTTACTGCATCTGTAATCTCTGCACGGCTTCCGTAGTTCAAAGCCATAATTAGAGTCAACAACTTGTTGTCAGCTGTTATCTTAATAGCCTCTTGGAAACTCTTTTGCACAAATTCAGGTATATCCTTGATACGGCCAATTGCCATTATTCTTACTCCTCTTTGATTAAGCTCTGACAGCTCCTCCCTAAGCTTTTCATTGATAAGACCCATAAGGAAATCTATCTCTTCTTGAGGCCGCTTCCAATTCTCTACTGAAAAAGTATAAAGAGTAAGATACTTAACTCCTATTTCGGGAGCAACAGTTACAACTTCGCGGACTGCCTCTGCTCCGGCTTGATGACCAGCGATTCTTGGAAGACCTCTTTGAGCTGCCCAGCGGCCGTTGCCGTCCATTATAATAGCAACATGAGCAGGTACTTTATTCCTATCAATATGGCTTAAAAAAAAGTCTTCGTTTCTAAGATGACGAAGACTCTTCCATGCACTTTTTAACAATCTAAACAATTATCTTTGCTCCTTAGATTACAAACGCTTTAATCTATCTGTCTAAACTTCGATTATCTCCTTTTCCTTATTTTTCAACATCGTATCTATTTCTTCAACGTATTTATCTGTTAATTCTTGCACTTTTCCTTCTGCTCTGTATCTGTCATCTTCAGATATTTCATGTAGCTTTTCTTTACCTTTCAAATTCTCATTGGCCTCTCTTCTGATATTTCTCACTGTAACACGGCCTTCCTCTGCAATTCCCTTTACCACCTTCACTAACTCCTTTCTCCTCTCTTCAGTTAGAGGTGGTACCGGCAACCTTATGACATTTCCGTCACTGGAAGGTGTAAGCCCAAGATCTGATTGAAGAATGGCTTTTTGAATACCGGCAAAAGTTGATTTGTCCCAGGGTTGAACTATCAGCATCCGTGGTTCCGGAGCAGTAATGCTAGCCAATTGATTCAACGGGACAGGGTTTCCAAAATATTCAACTTGTATACGATCCAAAAGAGAAACGGACGCCCTTCCAGTTCTTACTGTTCCAAATTCACTTCTAACAACAGATACAGCTTTTTTCATTTTCTCTTCTGCTTCTTTAAGAATCTCCTTTGTCATTCGCTCCTCCTTCAACCAGAGTGCCAATGTCCTTACCAGCTAATACTTTCTTTATATTTCCAGGTTTATCCAAACTAAAAACAATAATAGGAAGACTATTGTCCATACATAGAGAAATGGCAGTGGCATCCATTACTCTAAGATTTCGGTTAAGGACATCTATATAGGTCAAGCGCGATATTTTTTGGGCTTCAGGATTAAGTTTAGGATCAGAGTCGTATACTCCATCAACCTTAGTAGCTTTCAGAATAACATCAGCATTTATTTCCAGCGCCCTTAAGGCTGCTGCTGTATCGGTAGAGAAATAGGGATTTCCCGTACCTGCTGCAAATATCACGACTCTCCCTTTCTCAAGGTGTCGAATAGCCCGTCTGGGAATAAAAGGCTCCGCCACTTCTTGCATAGTAATTGCCGACTGAACTCGCGTATCGACATTTTCAGCTTCAAGTGCATCTTGCAGTGCCAGCGCATTCATTACTGTAGCCAGCATGCCTATATAGTCGGCAATAGCTCGATCCATTCCGCGAGCACTTGCAGCCCTTCCACGGAAGATATTACCACCTCCGACGACAATAGCTACTTCAATTCCCCCATCTGCCACTATCTCCTTTATTTGTTGAGCAATGGAGACCATAACATCGGGATTGATGCCGTAGCCATCTGAATTCATCAAGGCTTCGCCGCTCAATTTCAGGAGTACACGTCTATATTTATATTTTGTTTTAGGGGTTTCCAGCATTTAAGGCTTCCTAAAGCGCTGAGTTGTTTCGGACGCAGGTGCTTATGCAAAAAGCTAGACTATTCTTCAGACTCTCCTAATTGAAACCGTGAGAAGCGCCTAACAACTATTTTTTCACCAATTTTTGCAGCCAGAACGCTTAAAAGATCTTGAACCTTTATATTGGTGTCCTTAATATAGGGCTGTTCCAGTAAGCATACCTCCTCAAAATATTTTTCCATCTTGCCTGCGATTATTTTTTCCACAACATCGGGAGGCTTACCTTTATTTTGTGTCTGGTATCCAAAAATCTCCTTTTCTTTCTCTATAACTTCGGGAAGAATCTCTTCTCTAGAAATATACAAAGGATTTGCAGCCGCTATCTGCATAGCTATATTGTGAGCAAATTCCTTGAACTCAGCGCTCCTGGCCACAAAATCTGTCTCGCAATTTACCTCCAAAAGTACACCTAGCTTTTCTCCCGCATGCACATAGGAATCAATCAAGCCTTCTTTTGCAATCCTGCCAGCTCTTTTTTTCAGAGCTGATAAACCTTTTTGTCTGAGAATTTCAACTGCCTTCTCCGTGTCACCTTCCGCTTCGATAAGGGCCTGTTTACAATCCATCATCCCTGCACCAGTACGGGTTCTCAGTTTCTTTACTTGATCTGCCGATACATTCAATTTTGACCTCCCAAAACCTCGCTTTCATTCTCCTGGGATTCGCCTACCTCTTCCTGTTCTCCAACCTCAGTCTTCTCCTCGGTCTGTTCGGGAACAAATTCTCGCGTCAGAACATCAGCTTCCTCAACCGCCATCTCCTCTTCTAAAGGTATTTGGTTCTCTTTACCTTCAACTACGGCGTCAGCAATAATCCTTGTTATCAACGCTACTGCTCTAATAGCATCGTCATTCCCTGGAATCACGTAATCAATCTCATCCGGGTCGCAGTTTGTATCAACGATGCCAATAATCGGAATGTCAAGCCGTAATGCCTCCTGAACAGCTATTCTCTCTTTTCTAGGATCAATAACATAAATGGCATCCGGTAATTTTGTCATATCCTGGATGCCACCTAGATTCTTTTCCAGTTTTGCCCGCTCGTTGCGCAGCCTTTGAGCTTCCTTCTTAGAAAAACTCTCCAGCAGGCCTTTTTCTTCCATGTTGATAAGCTCATTTAGTCTTGTAATCCTAAGCTGTATAGTTTTGAAATTTGTGAGGGTTCCGCCTAACCAGCGATGGTTGACATAGGGCATACCGCATCTCGTAGCTTCTTCCTTAATGGCTTCCTGGGCCTGCTTTTTAGTTCCTACAAAAAGAACGGTACCCCGGTTAGCAACCAATTCTTTGACGAAAGCGTAGGTTTCCTCTATCATTCCTAAGGTTTTTTGCAAATCAAGAATATAGATACCACTACGCTCAGTAAAAATATACCGCTTCATCTTAGGATTCCAGCGGCGCGTCTGGTGCCCAAAATGCACACCAGCTTCAAGAAGATGTTTCATTGAAACAACTGCCATAGTCTTCCTCCCTTAATTGGTTAAGTCCTCCGCCCCTTCATCTTCTCCTCATACCATTTATGGGCACCTTGAAGAGAAATCAGGAAGCGTGCGTATTAGAGCTGATTAATTATAAAAGAAAAGCTATACTTAAGCAACCTATAGCAACAGCCTTTGGTTCCGCTGCACCGGGTTTATTAAACTTCTCAGTCCTCAAAGAGAATCTCCTCTGAATAGATCCCTTCCAGTTTCAGCTTGTGTTTCGCTTCTTCTTGTTCCAAAATGTGGAAAAGTTTCTTAAGCTCAGGATCAGTTGTATGCTCAGCCAGTCCACGATAGAATTCAAATGATTTTTCTTCGTTTTTTATAGCTAGAGTAAGTGCCTGGTCATATGTAATTCCTCGACTGAAACTGGTTTCATTCAAGAACTGAGCAATTCCTAAGTCGGGGACTTTCTTAACCTCGGTGATTCTTATAGTTTCATCGTCTATTCCCATCAATAACATCTTATGCTTTTCTTCTTCAATTGCCATTTCACTAAAAAACGATTTTATGTTAACATTCTCTGCTAATTCACTGACATTTCGGTAGAAACCCGCAGACTCGGCCTCTTTCTCAACTGCAAAATCTATAATTTCTTTGAAATTTTCAGGAAGCATCATTAACTCCTCTCAATTAGCCAAGTAATGGTCAAGAAACTTTCTAGTCCAGCGGGCAAAAAACGGAGAAGAAGCCTTGCTGCTTTTTATCTCCCGCATCAATTGCTCAACATCAGCCCAAGTGTCTATATCATACCATATCTGAAGACGGTAAATACTAAAACCTATGTTCTGCGCACGCTCAAGAGTTTGTCTAAGAACAACTTCGGTGCTCCAATCAATATCTTTAAATAGTTCCTCAATCTTGGATGTCCTTGTACCTATCAGATAATACCCTCCATCCAGACAGGGCCCTATAACAGCTTCATAAGAATCCAACTTTGCAAAAGCCTCATTTAACAGTTCCAGAGGAAGCGTTGGACTGTCACTACTCAAGGCGACAACTTTGTTATAAGCACCAAGGAGATCAAGGAAGAGATTTCTAAGCTTCTCTCCTAGATCATTTCCCTTTTGCGGCCTTAGGTCATATCCGGAGCCTACAATTTTCTTTATTTTCCCTTCCGCTGCCTCTGGTGTAAAAGCTAAAATTTTATGAACGGAATCCAGACCTTTGGCAAGCTCTAGGGTATCTAAAAGCAAAGCTCTATACAGTTTTGCCGCTTCTATTTCATTCAAAGGCGGGCACATCCTGGTCTTTACTTGACCAGGAGTAGGATCTTTAGCCATTATTACCAAAGCACTTACCATAATATACCTGCTCCTAAAAGAAGCGTTCAAATATCCTTACTCTGATTGCTAAATTCTTATTAGAAGCACCGTATTATTGCTATAAGCTCGTATTGACACATAGTAAGGACGAGACAGGTTCTAGCAAGTTCCTATCTAGAGAAGATACAACCTCTCTCCGCTTATCAAATGTATTCCTGCTGCTTGCAATGCTTCAATCGCTTTCTCAATCTCCTCAATTCTAAAAACCACAATCGCTTTACCGCCGCTTTTTTCTACAAAACAGTAAAGATACTCAATATTTATACTCACTTTCCTGATTGCTTCAAGGACTCCGGATAAGCCCCCCGGTTTGTCAGGAACTTCCGCAGCTAATACATCCGTTGTCTTTACTGCAAAGCCCTCTGTCTTAAGAACCCTAACTGCCTCCTCTGGTTTGTTTACAATCATTCTGAGCACACCAAAATCGGCTGTGTCAGCAACTGCCAAAGCTCTAATATTAATCTGATTCTCGCCAAGTACCCTGGTCGCATCAGCTAACCTACCAGCCTTATTTTCGAGAAAGACAGAGATTTGCTTTATTTTCATACCCTTCTACCTCCCCATATGTTTCAAGTCATAGTCGTGAGTCATGAGCAACCCCCAAACTGATAACCCTGAACCCTAAACTGATCTTTGAATAAGCTAGTTTAACACCTGACTAAACAAAGACAGAAAGGCGAAGGCGTAGCAGAAAGAAGACCTTGTCGCAGCCCCACACCTATTTGAGGACATAAACTATTATAGCAACATAGCTCTTGATTTAAACAATCTCTGTCGGTACAAAAAACTTTGCTCTCAAATAGGTGTGGGGTGAGACTCGAGCGGCGGCTATATTTAATACTGCTGGATTGAGAAGGTACCGACCGCGTGTCTTCGACTGCTTTGCCTGAGCAAAATTTGTCAACCTGTCTCTTTTAAAATCAAACTTAAACTTTAAAACTCTAGAACTCACAAACATTAACATTACTTCACAGCTTTCTCTTGTCGATCACTCTTTTCGCTTTGCCTTCAGAACGCACAATAGTCTTTGGTTCTACCAGTTTTACATTAACACTTATACCCAAATTGCTTTTATCTCCCCTCTCACTGTTTCTTCGAGTCTTTCTAGACCTTTCACTTCATCACTGAATATTCTTAGACGATACCTCAACCTGAACTTCAACTTCATCTAATTTGTCTTTTCTATCTATAGTAAGTTGATAATGGGGTTCAGTTCCTTCAATTTCCGTCAAGATACTCTCAATGCTTTAATCTTTAACGGGATCATTGAAAAACCAACAAAGGGACTACGCTTGCCTGTCTTGTTGTACGTAGCGATCGTCTACTAATTTGAGCTATGTATTTAAAGTGTTCCTTCGGATTGGCACCCCTTGCTGCTAATATATGTGGATTCAGGCTCTTGCAATTATGGATCTTATGCCTGCAGGAAACTTCCTTTTTAACTGTTTTTAAGCAATCCCGCAAGCTGTTACTGTTTCCCGTTGACTCTACTGTCATTATTCTTCAAGTTCCTTTCTTATCTTGCCTCTTAAGCGGATAATAGCACGCGCATGCATTTGGCAAATTCTGGATTCTGTTACTCCCATTATTTCTCCTATTTCTTTCAAAGTGAAATTATCGTAATAATAGTGCGAGATAACCTGCTTTTCTTTTAGTGGTAGACTGTCAATAGCCTTGACTAACAGTTCCTTTAGCTCATTGGCCTCAAGGGTTTCTGGGGGCGCAGGAGTACTCTTATCCTCAATAGTCTCAACCAGTGTTATTTTGTCTCCTTTATCCCCAATATCTTTGAGATCATCAAGCGCCACTACAGCCGTTCTGCTAATATCAAGGAGGGTAGCTTGAAGCTCGCCTACTGAAACATGCAACTCCTCAGCTACTTCTTCATCGGTAGGGGATCTCTTATAACGCCCTTCTAGAGTTGCGAAGGCTTTTTCCAATTTCCGAGCTTTGAAGCGAACTGAACGGGGCGCCCAATCAAGCGCTCTAAGCTCGTCTATTATAGCCCCTTTTATCCTTGGGATTGCGTAGGTTTCAAACTTCACATTTCGCTCGGGATCAAACTTCTCAATGGCATCAATTAAGCCAAATAGACCATAGCTTATGAGGTCGCTCTGTTCAACGGTATTTGGCAATCCCGAGGCTAACCTGTTCGCAACATATTTTACAAGAGGGGAGTAATGAAGAATGAGTCTCTCTCTGATTTCTTGCGACCCTTGCTGCTTATATTCTGTCCATAACTTCAGTATGCTCGACTCTGTCTCCTGCTTCACCCATCTCTCCCAATGAAACATATAGGATACTTGAACTCAACTTTGGCTAAAGAGTTCTCTTAAGCCCGGGGATGCGCCTTGGAATAGACTTCCTTCAACCTGCTTCTGCTCAAATGAGTATATATCTGGGTCGATGACAAATCAACATGCCCTAGCAATTCCTGGACAGTCCGCAAATCAGCTCCTGCTTCCAGCAAATGGGTAGCAAAGGTGTGTCTGATACTATGTGGGCTCACATTGCCCTCTACTGCAAGTCTTTTCACATATCTATTTAACATTCGGCGTACTCCACCTGTAGATAATCTACCTCCCCTGCTGTTAAGAAAAAGTGCAAATTCTTTGTTTGCTTTCCGGTTGTACTTCAAGAAATCAATCCGACTATCTGTAAGATAAAGGTTAAGAGCAGTATGAGATGCTCGATTGAGAGGTAAAATCCTTTCTTTTCTTCCTTTACCCATAACTTTTACCTCTAATTGATCAAAATCAATATCCTGTATATTCAGCGAAACAAGCTCGCTTACCCGTATCCCTGTCCCATAAAGAAGTTCTAGGATTGCACGATCTCTTAAACCATACTTTGAATTTCTATCAGGAGCAGCTAAAAGTAAATTAAGGACGTCTTGTCTCAGTATTTTTGGCAGCCGTCTTTCCAGCTTAGGAGCGCTAAGAAGAGCTGCTGGATTAGAACTGATGAATTCTTCCCTCAGTAAGAATTTAAAAAATGCTCTAATTGAAGCCAGTTTTCGGGCTATTGTGGGACGACTATAGCTTAGCGTTTGAAGATATGCCAGATAGCGCCTTAAAAATAGATGATCAACCTTGTCCAGTTGCTTTTTAGCTCTGGAAAGATAAGCCATCAACTGAAGAATATCACTTTGATAGGCTCTCAAACTATGCTCAGAGAGGTTTCGTTCGGCTGTTAGATAACTGAAAAATGCATCTGTTGGTCCGGCCAATTTTATCTCACCCTCAAATATCTTTTGCCTGAGTCCTGCCGAAGAAATCCTTTTACTTCCAGGACCATCAAGAGACTCGTAACTTCCGAAGCATCCATCCTGCTGTTTCTAATAACTTCATCAATGTGTTTAGGCTCCCAATCAAGATGACGCAGAATTTGTTTCTCTTGCTCCGAAAGATCTGTTGCTGTATCACAACTAATTTCGACAGGCTGAACGGTTAATCCTAGCTCGAGAAGAATATCATTGACGCTTTCGACAAGACAGGCGCCAGACCGGATAAGCCTGTGAGGCCCCTTGCTAAGATTACTTCTTATGCTGCCGGGTACGGCAAATACTTCACGGCCCTGTTCCAGTGCAAAGTCTGCAGTTATTAAGGCACCGCTCTTTAGCGAGGCTTCGACTATCACTATTGCCTCGCTAAGACCGCTAATAATACGGTTACGGTTAGGAAAATTATAAGCGGCCGGATAAGTACCAAGGAGATGCTCAGTTACCAGGCTACCTCTCTTGGCTATTTCTTCATATAGAGACCTGTTCTCTGGTGGATATATTACATCAAGACCGCAGCCAAGTACTCCAATGGTGCTACCTTGACCCTGTAAAGCTCCACGGTGTGCCGCACTGTCAATGCCTCTTGCAACACCGCTTACTACTGTTACACCGTACTCCGAAAGTCCTGATGCCAGTTCCTCAGCAATCATCTTACCGTAAGTTGTTGCCTGTCTTGCTCCTACAATTGCTACGACTATCGACCGGGAAAGCTCCCGTATAAGTTCGCCTCTATAAAAAACAACCTGCGGAGGATTGAAGATGTGACGAAGCAGTTCAGGATAATCGCGATCATCTACGGTCAAAATACCAATATTTGCTTGCTCCAGTTTTTGTAATTCTTCATCAAGATTGACTTCGTCTCTACGCGACCTTATTTGGGAAATCTTGTCTGAAGCTAAACACCTTGTCTCCTTTAAGTCACTGATCCCTGCTTCCCAGACCTTTTTGGGAGAACCAAAATGCTTGAGTAAGCAGGCAAAAATCCTATTATCGTGTTTACAAATTAGCTTTAAACCTAGCCAGTACTTTCGGTTTTCTGTTTCTTTGGACACTGCTAAACCACCCAGTTACTTCAATTCCTAGAACTCTGCTTTTCTGTCAAAACTGCGGTATTGGACTGCCTCTGCTATATGCTCTAGGCCGATATGTTCGCTGTCCGATAGATCAGCTATAGTTCTTCCTAGTTTAAGAATTCTATCAAAAGCCCGACCGCTTAGTCCCAGCTTCTCAATAGCATTGTCCAGAAAATCATGAGTAGAATCTGTAAGCTTACAAAATTCTTTTACCTGACGCGGTCTCATCTGGGCATTGCAATATACTCGCGACTTCCCAAATCTTTTACGCTGTCTTTCCCTGGCATCTTCAACTCTCTGTTTCACTGTTTGAGATGACTCTCCAGTTGTTGAATTCATCAGCTCATATCTATTCAATTTAGGAACCTCAATATGAATGTCCAGCCTATCCATTAACGGCCCTGAAATCTTGCTTCGATAGTGCCGCACCTGATGGGGTGTACAAGAACAATCTTTTATCTTATCGCCGTAATATCCACAATGACAGGGATTCATTGCCGCTACTAAAGTAAATTTAGCTGGAAATGTAAAACTGCTCAGAGCCCTAGAAACAGTAACGCAGCCATCTTCTAAAGGTTGTCTCAATACCTCAAGAGCATTTTTACTGAACTGAGGAAATTCATCTAAAAAAAGTACACCATGATGACTGAGACTAATCTCTCCCGGCCGTGGGAAATGGCCTCCCCCTACCAGAGCTACATCCGATATAGTATGGTGTGGCGAGCGAAATGGTCTATTTGTAACAAGCGGTATATTCTCCGGTAATAGACCAGCAATACTGTATAACTTAGTTATTTCGAGAGCTTCATCCATACTCAGCTCAGGAAGTATGGTTAGTAATCTTCTGGCTAACATGGTCTTACCAGAACCAGGTGGGCCTATCATTAAGACGTTATGTCCACCAGCAGCGGCTACCTCCAGAGCTCTTTTTACATGCTCTTGCCCTTTTACTTCAGCGAAATCTATATCGTACAAGTTAGTACGATTTAAAAGATATCTCAGGTCTTGTTTTGCTGGTTCAATTACTTTTTCCTGGTTTAAAAAATCAACAACTTCCCTAAGATTTGCTACTGGAACAACTTCCAATTCCCGAATTAAAGCTGCTTCAGCCGCATTTTCCTTTGGTAATACAATTCCTCTTTGCTTACTGTTCCTTGCATTAAGGACAATGGGTAGAATTCCGTTAACCCTTCTTACCTCCCCTGTAAGCGAGAGCTCTCCTAGAAATATGTAGTCATTAATTAAAGTGTTAGATAATTGTTTTGTAGCAAGAAGTATTCCCAAAGCAATAGGCAGGTCGAACAAAGGACCTTCCTTACGCACATCAGCAGGTGCTAAATTCACCGTAATTCGCTTCATAGGAAACTCAAATTCGGAATTAGAGATGCTTGCCCTGACTCTTTCCCTTGCTTCCTGTATAGCAGTATCGGGTAGACCAACGATGTTAAATGAAGGTAAACCTGAAGAGATATCAACCTCCACTTCAACTTTATATGCGTCCATACCTAAAACTGTGCTGCTACTTAATCTGGCTAACATCTCTCTTTTCTCACTGATCAACAAATTAGAATGCGTTCTTTATATGGATAAGTTCTTTAACTCTTCCATGCAATCCAAGCAGAATTGATATTACATCAAACCTGCAATCAAAATCATATCTTTTGGTCTTCTGAAGATAAATTTCAGCTAATAATCTTAGACGCTCCTGTTTATGTCTTGTAACTGATTCATAAGGTTCTCCATATTCTTTGTTGTTTCTCGTCTTAACCTCACAAAATACTATTGTCTTGTCCTTAAAAGCTATGAGATCAATCTCACCCAATCTACAGCGGTAATTTTTTTCTACAATTCGATAACCTCTTCTCCTTAAGTAGACCTCAGCTCTCTTTTCCCCATTTGTGCCCAGACTATCTGTCATCTTTTTTCAATTAGTAACTCTTCTCATCCCAAAAAAGTCCTCCTGTGTATAGGACATATCCCATTCTCACCTATGTGCAAGAAATGCTCACGGGTTCCATATCCTTTATGTGCATCAAAACTGTACAGGGGATATCTCTTGTGGTAGTTTTTCATTATCTCGTCTCTAGTTACCTTGGAAATAATAGAAGCCGCCGCTATTGATAAGCTTACAGTATCTCCCTTTATAAGACTCAGATGGGGTTCCTTAAAAGAGTCAGGTAAGCTAAAACCATCTGCCAATACGAATTCTGGTTGCATGCTTAATCCCCTAACAGCTGCAGTCAGAACTTCAATATTAGCCTTGTGGATACCTATCCTGTCTATAGTTGCAGGTCCGATTACTGCAGTCTTCCAACTAATAGCTACTTTAATTATTTCATCGTACATAGATTTGCGCTTCGCGGGCAATAACTTCTTACAGTCTTTTATGCCCAGCAGGAAAAAATCCTCTGGCAACATAACAGCTGCCGCCACAATTGGACCAGCCAGTGCTCCCCGTCCAGATTCATCGACGCCGGCTATAAGACTAAATCCTTTCTCTCTTAACCTTCTCTCATACTTACTTAATTGGTAAAATTCCCTTTCCGCTGTTTTTTCTCTTTCTGCTTTCTTATTAAACTGAGATATTATCTTTGCGGAACCTTTCCTGCAGTCCCTTTTAAGAGATTGTAATAACATTTCCCTTTTACCGTTAGAAGCATTGTCCCAAAAATCTTTTATTTCAGACAAAGATAGTTTTTCCAAATTCATATACTTCTTTTGTTATACATTATCATTTACTTACATATCTAAACCAATCATCACATCAATAAATACTTAGGACCGTGCAGTTTCTATAGTAGCCATAAATAGCTCTATGGGATGAGTTATTCCATTTGCACCTTTACACTTTAGCCCTTCTAACAGAAAAGTTCCACTAAATAAAGGTTTACCAAAACAGGAAAACTCTTACTTGCCCGATGTTTTGAGATGTAGGATATTTTGCATGTATGAATTGGTTAGGCCTCATCGTTCATATCTTCTATATATTCGATAAAAAACCTCCAAAGTGAAACAATTCCCAAAATTTAAAGCCCGCATGTGCGGGCTTCTTTCGTGACATTCAAATCAAAAAGCAAAATAATTTTCAGCTCAGCGTATTAATTCGTTTGAGTGGCCAGTAGATGAAGAATGCCTTACCTAAGACATTTTTTCTGGGAAGGAAGCCAAAAATTCTACTATCGAAACTGCTTACCCGATTATCTCCTAAAACGAATATCTTTCCCTTTGCTACCTTTACGGGTCCAAAATTACTAGGATCGTGTTTGCTTATTACGTATTTCTCTTTCAAAGGTTTGCCATTTATGTACACTCTTCCGTCTTTTACCTGTACCGTCTCCCCTTCAACGGCGATAACTCTCTTAATAAAATCTTTGCTCGGATCCAATGGATATTTGAAAACAATTATATCTCCACGGTGAGGATCGCCAAAATAATAAACAAACTTGTTTACTAATACATGATCTCCTGGAGAAAGAGTAGGCTCCATGGAACTTGATGGTATAAAAAAAGGCTGGACTATTAAAGTTTTGATTATCCAGGCTATGACAAAAGCTATAAGAACTAAAACTGGTAATTCAATAAGAAAAGAAAGGAAAGAACCTCCCCTTTCTCTTCTTATGAAATGTATATTTCTGAACAAATTAGACAAACCTTTCTTCAAACTTGGGTTTTACTATCCTCACTCGCTACTTCCTTTGCTTCAGGCTCCTCCTCGCCCTGTTCCTCCTGAGGCTCTGGTTTTTCACGCTTGGTTTGTGTATCAGGCTCTTTGCTTTCCTCGTCTTTTTCTAAAGAGGCCTCTTCTTCACTCCTCTCTTCAACCTCGGAGGTTTCGCTTTCAGCTATCTGCTTAGCTATGACTACTCCTGCCTTCTCTCTTAGCCGTGCTTTTTTACCTACTTTTTCCCGCAGATAGTATAGTTTTGCTCTGCGTGTATGGCCACGGCTCTTAATTTCTACTTTAGATACCCGGGGTGAATGTACAGGAAAAGTCCTTTCTACGCCAACTCCAAACGATACTTTTCTTACCGTAAAGGTCTCCCGAGCTCCTGAGCCTTTCCTTCCAATCACCGTACCTTGAAAAACCTGAATTCTCTCTCTTCCCGCTTCTTGAACCTTCACGTGGACCCTTACTAAGTCCCCTACTTTAAAACTAAGCGGCTTTTTTCTTCTTTGTAGATTATCAATATTATCCAAACGCTGCATTAATAGCACTCCTTACGCCCTTCAAAACAGCGAAATTATACCATCAATTTCCCTTATTGTCGAGAAAACTTCCTCCTGTTGACATGGTTTGCATTCTATACCTAAACCTTGGATTATTGCTCTTCCAGTAACTTTTTCTCCTCATCTGTAAGCTGATCCCTTCTTAAAAGATCTGGCCGCTTCTTCAGAGTTACTTCCAGTGACTTTTTTTGCCGCCACCTTGCAATCTCATTGTGATTGCCGCTTAGCAACACTTCCGGTATTTTCCATCCCCGGTATTCTCTTGGTCTTGTATATTGAGGATATTCCAGTAACCCCCTGCTAAAAGACTCTTCAACCAAAGACATCTCCTTGCCCAAAACACCTAAAATAGAGCGTGCAACTGCCTCAACTACCACCATAGCAGCAAGTTCGCCTCCACTTAAAATATAATCTCCAATCGAAATCTCCATGTTAGCTAGATGCTTTCTTACTCTCTCATCGACTCCCTCATAGCGTCCACAAAGAAAAATTAACCATTCTTCTTTTGATAGCTTATATACAATCTTCTGATCTAAAGGGACGCCCTGAGGACTCATAAGGACAATTCTTGCGTTATTCCTTAGAAAATCCAGCCCTTGAGACGCCAAAGATTCAACTCCTTCAAAGAAAGGTTCTGGTTTCATTACCATGCCAACGCCACCGCCATAAGGAGTGTCATCAACCTGACGGTGATGGTTGTGAGTAAACTCTCTTAAGTCGTGTATCCATATTTGTACAAGCTTCTTTTCCTGAGCAATACGAAGCATACCTTCTTCAAAAGCAGAGTCAAACATGGTAGGAAAAATCGAAAAGATATCAATTCTCATGTTCTTTCACCAAAAACTGGATCAACCCGTAATAGAGTAATTTAAATTGCCATCTCCTGTTCCTGACTGCTATTTACCAACCGCTAACTGCCATCTGATAACTACTGCCTAGTCTAGAAGCCCTGGTAAAGGCTCAATCACGATTTTTGATTCACTAAGATTTATTTCTTTCACTACTTCCTTTATGGCCGGGATTAGAATCTTCTTCCCTTGAGGTGACTCGATTTCATAAACATCGTTGCTTCCGGTTCGCAAGATACTTTCTACTTTGCCTAGAAAATTACCTGATATATCGAAAACTGAAAGACCGATAATATCGTGTTGCCAAAAAGTATCCTTGGGTAACTGCTCTGCACTCTCAAGAGGTATCTGTAGAAACTCCCCTTTCAGCGATTCTGCCTGGTTTCGATCTGATATCTCTTCAAATTTAATTAGAAGTTCTTCTTTTGTTGAACGAACTGCAGTAATATGCAAACTCTTCTGCTCTTCAGGTAAAACGACATAAACTTCTAAACCAGGCTTGATCTTATCCGGATAATCAGTTAGAACATCTACCTTTACCTCTCCCTTAGTTCCATGGGGCTTTTTTATTCTTCCTATAGCTAAATATTCAGATTTCAACTATTTCTCCAAAAAACAGGGAACCAAGAAAACCACACATGTGGATAAATCTTAGCTCCCTTTGATACTATAACTTCAATTTTCAGTCTATAATCTCAACTATTGCCTTTTTTCCTACCTTTGTTGCAGAAGCTTTCACTATTGTTCGTAATGCTTTAGCTATTCTTCCTTCCTTCCCAATTACTTTCCCTACATCATCAGGTGCCACATGCAATTGAAGAATTATTGACTTTTCTCCCTCAACAACAGTTACGTTAACCTCCTCTGGCTTATCCACCAAAGCCTGCGCCAACGTCTCTAATAACTCTTTCACTTTGTCACCTCCTGAGCTTCCCTATCCTCTCAGCGTGCGCCTTTAATTCTAAGCAAATTCTCAACTGTGTCAGAGGGTTCAGCCCCTCTGGCGAGCCACTTTTTTACTTTCTCCTCATCTATATCAATCAAAGATGGCTCTTTTCTCGGATCATATCGACCAACAACTTCAATAAATCTGCCATCTCGAGGCATTTTCGAATCAGTAACTACAATGCGATAAAATGGCTTCTTTTTGCCGCCTGCTCTACTTAACCTTATCTTTACACTCAATATCTCACCTCCTAATCAATATTTACCCTAAAATGGTAGTTTCTTGCCGCTAAATTTAATCCCCATTTTACCACCAAAAGAGGCAAATTGCTTCAACAATTTTTTAGTCTGCTCAAAATTTTTCAACAAACGATTAACATCTTGAGTCGTTGTCCCGCTTCCTCTGGCAATTCTTGCTCTACGACTCCCATCAATAATGCGAGGATTTCTCCTTTCTTCTCTGGTCATTGATTGAATTATAGCTTGCACTCTAATAAGCTGCCTATCATCAACGTCAATGGATTTAAGTTTGCCAAGCCCAGGTAGCCCAGGTAGCATTTTTATTAGCTGGCTAAGCGGCCCCATCTTTTTCATCTGCTGCAATTGCTCAAAAAAATCATCTAAATTGAATTCTTCCCGTCTCAGCCTTTCTTCCAGGTCATGAGCTCTTTTAAGACTAACAGTCTCCTCGGCCTTCTCTATAAAAGTGAGAACATCACCCATCCCTAAAATGCGTGATGCCATACGATCAGGATAGAATGGCTCCAGGCTATCCATTCGCTCGCCAACAGTCACAAATTTTATGGGCACACCAGTAACTGCCTTCACTGAAAGAGCCGCTCCTCCCCTAGCGTCTCCATCAAGTTTTGTAAGGATAACTCCGTCAAAATCTAGCTTTTTCTGAAATGCCTCTGCCAAATTAACTGCATCCTGACCAGTCATAGAATCAACGACAAGTATTATTTGGTGTGGTTTTATCCGGCCCTTCAGTTCAACAAGTTCTTCCATCATCTCTTCATCAATATGAAGCCTGCCAGCTGTATCAATTACGATAACATCAGAACCGATATTTTTACTTTCTTCAATCCCTCCCTCTGCAATTCTAACTGTAGAGTTTTCTTTAGAGAGAGCAAATACCGGAATATTAAGTTCTTCTCCTAAAGTCTTTAATTGCTTTATTGCCGCTGGACGATATATATCGGCCGCCACAAGAAGGGGTTTCTTCCCATTTTTCTTTATATAGTAACCAAGCTTAGCAGTTGTACTTGTTTTACCCGAACCCTGTAGTCCAACAAGCATAATCACTGTTGGAGGTTTAGGGGCAAAGACTAACTTACTCTGTGTTTCCCCCATCAAGTGAGTGAGTTCATCGTTTACAATCTTTATGACCTGCTGCCCAGGGGTTAAGCTTTCCATAACCTCCTTACCAATGGCTCTCTCTTTAATCCTGCTTATCAAATCTTTTACTACTTTGTAATTAACATCAGCTTCTAATAGAGCAAGCCGGACTTCCCTTAAGGCCTCTTCCACTTGTCTTTCACTTAGCCGACCTTGTCCTTTAAGTCGTGTCAATATGCTCTGTAATTTTGTAGAAAGATTCTCAAACATTTTAAATCCTTAGCTTAAAATAGATACGGGACCAGAGAGAGATAAAAGTGTATACCTCTATTTGATTAATTTAGCTTCTCTTGGCTTTAGTTCCATGCTCAACTCTTAACTTTAATAGCTACTCTTCCAGTAAAGCATCAACAAAATCTCTAGGATAAAACTCCTGTATATCTTCCAAATTTTCTCCTACTCCAACTAAACGGATTGGCACCTTTAGTTCATCACTAATAGCAACGACTATGCCTCCCTTTGCAGTTCCATCAAGTTTTGTCAAGATTATTCCACTGATATCCAAAGCTTCTTTAAATGTTTTTGCCTGAGAAATGGCATTTTGGCCGGTGGTAGCATCAATTACTAAAAGCGTTTCTACTAAAGAGTCCGAGTTTGCTTTTTCTGCTACCCGCTTAATTTTTTTCAACTCCTCCATAAGATTTACATGAGTGTGTAGTCTTCCTGCCGTATCAACAAGCACTACGTCTATTTTCCTGGCTTGAGCAGATTTTACTGCGTCGTAAACAACAGCAGCAGCATCTGCTCTTCTTTGATGTTTTAGTATATCGGCTCCAAGCCTTTCTGCCCATTCTTCCAGCTGTTCAATTGCAGCTGCTCTGAAGGTGTCAGCTGCGACTAAAAGAACTTTCTTTTTTGCTTTTATTAAAGAATTAGCAATTTTAGCTATGGTTGTAGTTTTTCCTACTCCGTTTACTCCTACTATCAGCACGATTAGGGGAGATTTCTTATCCTCCCACTTCAATTCTGAATCAATACTAAGAATTTTCACCATTTCTTCTCTGAGATTGTCGAGTACCTCAGAGGAATCTTTTATCTTCCCTTCCTTCACTCCAAGCTTTAACTGTTCCACAAGATATAGTGTGGCCTGAACTCCCACGTCCGCAGAAAGAAGAATTTCCTCTATCCTATCCCATAGATTTTGATCGGTCGGTTTGAATCTCCTAAAAGTTTCTGAGAGCTGGCCTATTATTTTTTCCCTGCTTTTACTTAAGCTTTCGCGTAGATTACCTAGCCAGCTTTTATCACTCTCTTCTTTTCGCCGAAAAATTCGAAATTGACGCATAGTCTTAAGATTAAAGCCACCTTCCATTATTATAGAACGTTGTTTAGGTTGCGTGCAGCTAAATCAGTTTTTTACGCAAGAGGTTAATATACCTCTCAGTTTTGTGCTACTTTATGAGAAATTATTCTTGAAACGCCATCTGGCTGCATGGTTACACCATAAAGAGAGCTAGCTGCCTCCATTGTTCTCTTTTGATGAGTTATGATAAGAAACTGGGTTTGCTCTTTCATTTGTTCCAGAAGATTGATAAATCTTTGCACATTAACATCATCTAATGCTGCTTCAACTTCGTCCAATATATAGAACGGGCTTGGCTTAGTCTGATACATTGCAAAGAAAAAGGCTAATGCTGCAAGTGCTCGTTCCCCTCCTGATAATAAAGAGAGCTTTTGAGATTTTCTTCCATCTGGTAAGACCTCAATGTCAACACCTGTTTCCAGCAGGTTATCTGGATTAGTAAGTAGCAGCTCTGCTTTTCCTCCCAGGAAAAGGTAACCAAAAAGGGATTGAAAGTTTTGGTTTACTTCCTTAAATGCTTGCAAGAAGGATCCTTCAATCCTCTTATCCATTTCCTTAATTATCTTGAACAACATCTTCCTGCTATTCATCAAGTCATCAATTTGACTTAGAAGAAGATTATGTCTGTCTTCTAACACCTTATATTCATCAATGGCAATTGGGTTTATTGGACCCAGTGCCGCTATTTTTGATTTCAGTGAACGCGCATGAGATTTCGACTGCTCCAAATCAATATCTTCAGGGTATTTATCCAGTGCTCTCTCCAGTGGTAAATTATATTCCTCTACAATTTTTTGAACAGCCGCCTGTACCCTAAGCTCAAGTTGAGCTCTAGACAAATCGCGCTGGTGAATTCTATCCTGCAAAGTAGTAATTTCATCTTTTAATCTTTCCTCTCTGCTTTGCGTTTCGGCAAGCTGTTTCTGAATATTTCCATAAGCAAGAGTTTTATCTCGTACCGACTCTTTTAGAATATGGATCTTTTGCCTTATCTGTGCAAGTAATCCATCAATTGTATCCGCAAGGAAATCTATCCGTTCAACCTGAACTTTACTTTTCTCGACAACCTCAAACAACTTACCACGCTCCGCTTCAACCTCCCTAACCTCTGCTTTCAAACCGGCAATCTGTTTTTCCAGACCTATCTGCCTTTCGTTAAGAGAAGCCGCCTTAACCTGATAAATACCTTCTTCTTCCTTTAGCTGCTCAAGCTTGGTTTTAAGACCGTCCCTTTCTTGCCAAATCTCATCAATTGCCTTTTCTATCTCTTCAACTATTACAGAAAGTCTATTTCGCTCTTCCTGCTTATATAAAACCTCTTTCACAATGTTATCATGTTCAGTCTCTTTTTCTTCAACCTTGCGAGCAACTATCTTATCAAGCTCCTTTCTTTTTTTAAGTCTTCCTTCAATAGCTTTAATCTCGCTCTCAAGCATACGTTCAATCTGAACTTCTAATTTTTCCATTTTTGGTAGATATTCGCATTCCTCACCATGATGCATACAACTCCTTAGCCGATTCCGAATACTGATAAAATTATGGTTTATCCGGCTTAGTGCTTCCTGTTTCCCCTGTAAAACTTGAATTGCTTCTTCGGCACGGCTCTGGCTGGTCTGCATACGAGACTGGAAAAGGTCTAATTCTCCCTTAACCTTACTAACATAGGCTTCAGATTTTTCTATTTGCCTGCTAAGTCCTTCAACTTCTTCCTTAGCTTTTTCCAATTGTGTTTTCTTTTTTCCAATCTCCTCTTCGTACTCAACGATCCCAATATTTGTCTCTTCGATGTGCACTATATTCTCCTTAAACTGCTGCTTAAACCTATCCAGATCGCTTCTTATATTTTTTAGCTCCTCCCTTGTTAAAAACAGCTCCTTCTCCTTACCCGATAACTTTTCCTTCAGCCGCTCAATTTCTAAATGAGCATCGTCAATTTTTCCTTTAAAGTTTCTCTTCTTCTCCTCCAGCAAAAGCTGGCTTCCTGATACCCTTTCCAAATACCTCTCTAATTGTCTGCTTTGGTTCTGCAGGCTATCAGCATCAGAGTTCTGTTGTTCCATATCATTCCTTAATCCTTTAATGATGTCTGCCTGGCTACAACGCTCCTCTTCCAACTCCCTCAGTCTATTTTGCACCCGCTGCTCTTTCGTGCTCTCCTGTTCCCATTCAGACTGAAGTTGTTTAAGTTCCGTGACAACAAGCCCGGTTTCTATATCCCTAAGGTTTATTGAGAGTTGGTTATATATTTCAGCCTGGTTCGCCTGAGCTTTAAGTGGTTTTATCTGCTTTTCTACCTCCTTTAGGATATCTTTCAATCTTATAATGTTTTGTTCTATCGAGACCATCTTCCTTAGAGCTTTGTCTTTCCGACGGCGATATTTTAGTACTCCTGCTATTTCATCGATTAGGTTTCGCCGTTCTTCCGGTTTGCTATTAAGCACTTCTTCTAATTTTCCCTGACTAACTACAGAATACATCTCCCGGCCTAAAGCTGAATCAGATAGAAGCTGCTGGATATCCAGAAGACGGCAAGGAGAGCTATTTATGTTATATTCGCTCTCACCAGTTCTTAAAACTCTCCTGGAAATTGTAACCTCAGAGAACTCAATAGGTATCCTATTTTCGCTATTATCCAGACAAATTGTTACTTCCGCTAAACCCAAAGGTGCTCTTGCAAAGCTGCCAGCAAAAATTACATCCTCCATAGAAGAGCCGCGAAGAGACCGTGCGCTCTGTTCCCCCAGCACCCAAAGCACTGCATCGGTTATGTTGCTCTTACCGCTACCGTTAGGTCCAACAACTACTGTTATTCCGGGTTCAAAGTATAGATTTGTCTTATCAGCAAAAGATTTAAATCCTCGGATAGAAAGAGATTTAAGGTACAACTAGTTCTCCTCCAATTGTAAAAATAGCCAATATATTTTAACACACCATAGTAGCAAAGGGGATAGTAGAAGTCATCTATCATTTTTGGAATCAGTTTGGATTTAAGAGATGGGCTAACAGGGTACCTGATAGTACTTATATTTGCTAAAAATAGGCAGCTAACGATTTTGGGCTGCACCGTGCGCAAGTAAGAGATGGTCAACTTATAACTTTACAGCAATTACTACTGTCCTTATTTTTCCTGTGAAGATTTGCTGCTCTTATAAGCATAATTTAAATAAAACTCACAGATAAGACAGATTTTTTTCACTGCCTTTATATCTGATTGCATGTGTTCACCAAATATCAACGCGGGGTCTTTAGACATTTTGTGTCTTGGACTCCAGCATTGAGCAAACTCGCAGTTTAACACACAAAGAGCATTTCTTTGACTAATAGGGCACGTATCGAGCATGTCTGGAGGACATCCACGAACTTCCCAGCATTTACCCATTAGGTCCGCCTCCTGTTGGTTTTAAATATTCTATCAGATTGCCTTCGCTCCGTAGATTGCTATAAAATTCTTAATGCACTTATAGTTCTAAATTGAAACAAAAATTTAAAATAATAAGATTGCCAAGCCAATAGTTATTGCGCTAATCGTACTTACAACAAATTCTATTATAAATCTTTTTGCCGCAGTTGTCCCATATCTCTTGATAATCTTATATATCGAAATACTAAAGGCAAAAGGCAACAAATAATACAGGCTAGCAACGATAAAAGAAATAGCCAATGCCCTCTCAACTATACCAGGAAAACGTTCTCTGAAAGTAGCTACTGCATTTTGGCCGGCTTCGCGGACAGAACAATCAGATTTAAAGGTAAAAGTTCTACCGGCTTCAAATACCAATATTGAAGCACCGAAGGTTCCTGCAACGTAACCTGCGACAGCAGGAAGTAGTTTCCAGTAATCAGATACCAAATAAAGAAAGGGAGAGGGTTCCAGTTTGGCAAAATTACCTTTGAAAACAACTAGTGCTATTATCGCAACGTGTATGATTTGATCTAAAATAAAGACATAAAAACCCCGCGAAACTTTATAATTCAGAACATATTTTAGATGGTCTACAAAAAAATGCGAAAATGCAAGTACGATTACCCAAACCCACCAATAGCTGCCATATCCGAAGAGCACAACAGTACAAAGAATCAAATAGACTATCGTATGAACAAGTACTCCAGCAAAACCCCGTTTTGTTAATCTAACTAATATTGCTGGCTGCATAAAGTCTGTTATGAGATGAGCTAAAAGTAACGCATAGAAGATTGGCATATGTTTCTATACAAGCCATCTATTACGACTGACGAGGCCGCTTAAATGTTCCTTTCTTATTTGATCTTGCACACTGAGCTCCTCAATTTTATCATCCACTTCCCTAATTATATTGCTCATCTTTTCAAGAATAGACCAAACAATCGGCTCTTTAATGAAACTCTTAAACGTTTGAGCATCAACCACTTGAATCTCCGCGTCGCTCTCAACTTGAGCTGAAGCTGAGCGCGAACGACTACCAAAAAGTGCCATTTCTCCAAAAAAATCATTGGGCCCCAGAGAGCTGAGTTTTACTTCCCGCCCTTTCCCAGTCCTAAAGATCTTGACTCTACCCGAGCGAATGATATACATCTCTTCACCCTTGTCACCTTCCCTAAAGAGAATATCACCACTCTTATACTTCTTGGTTATCCCGTGCTCTTCCAGCATCTCTTCCTCCATTTCTCTAAATAGTCTCAACAGTCTTTTCCTAACATAAAAGTTATCGCAGAAATCACATCCATGATGCTCATCCGCTTTACGGTGCTACTTTTGCTTGTAATTGGAAACACGCTCCTTTTTGCTTGCCCCCAGCATCCCTGCCACACTAATCAAACAGCGCTACGATTAATTCTTAGTCATATGTTCCTGCAAAAGTATACCGTCTTATCTTCTCTGCTTCCTCTTTAGGCAAAAGGCCCTTTATGATAAGGCCAGTCACCTCATCGTCTATTTTCCTTATTCTCTTACTCATCACCTCGAGCATCTTGAAAGCTATACCCGGATCTTCTTTTATGCTTTCGGCAAGAGCGTTCTTATCATATGCAATAACTTCCACTTTGCCCATCGCCGTCGCAGTCGCTGATCGGGGGCTATCCTCAAAAAGAGCCATTTCCGCAAAAAAATCTCCAGGCTCTAAAACGGCAATATTAGCAACAAGACCGCGCATCTTTTTTGTAATTTTAACTTTGCCCGACTTGATTATGTACATCTCTTTTCCTGTATCGCCTTCTCGAAAAATAACCTCAAGATCTCTATAGCTTTTTGTTTCACCTTTTGCTTTTAACAATAAAGCACCTCCCTATATAATGGTCTCTATGAACTGCCCGTAGATTTGACCCTTCTAACGCTACCTATTCCGAGAATAAGTGAAAGTAACAAACCAACCGCAACTGGTATTGCTAGTCCAGTAAATACCCTATTTATAACTGTGTTCGGAGTGTTAAGTATAGGGTTTGTTAGAGCATAGCCCACAAGCAGAACCACGCTCCCCAAAACAACCCCCAACATTCTTGCCAGGATCTTATTTTTTACATTACTGTACGGAAAGCTCACTGCAAAAGCAGCTAATCCCCACAGCAAAACTTGCAGGAGAAGGAAATAGTCAGTGAAAAAAGGTTGCAGTATTGCTCTTAAGCTTCCAAAGAAATCACCCGGGTCTATTTGAGGATACATGGGAAATTTATTAACTGCGGAAGAAAACCTAAGTTTTGGAGACGCTGCCAGGTCTAAAACCTCAAGTGAGAGAGCCCCCATAGCGCCTGTTGCAAAAGTAACCGCTGATTGAAAAAATAAGCCAACGGTTATTACGTAGAGAAAATCCATTCTCACTAAACCCAAAACAAGAGCAAAAGGAGGAGCAATAGCAGCATAAATGTCTTTTTTTGAAAAGTAGGAATAATAAAGAGCTGCGGGTATCAATCCCAAAATCCCATGAACAAATGACTTTGCAAACAGCGGGGGAAGAAATGCTGCCAAAGCTACGCCTAAAGATATTTTGGGAAAATAAAACGATAAAAATGGAACCGATGCAGCAATCGTTAAGGAAACTATCAGGGGATAAAAATCCATTTTTACCATACCGTAAGCAGAGAATGCCGCTAGAGAAACGCCCAAGCAGATATTTCTTATTTGTATTTCATGTTTCTTGACGTATCTATATGTGGGAGATGCAATCTCTTCCTTCTGCCCAGCAACTTCTGCCGTCTCAGTCTTTGATATTGACTTTGTAATAGGTTCGAGGACTTTTTCTGCTAAAGCATCTTCTTGTTGAAACTCTCTGAGCTTGGCTCCGAGCTCCTTGGCACTATGAAATCTACCCTCAGGGTCCTTTGCCATTGCTTTGAGGATCAAAGCATCGAGAGCTTCCGGTATCGATGAATTGATTGAGCTTGGACCGAGAGGAGTGGAGGTCAGAATACGCATCGCTGTTTCTTTCAAAGCTCCTGAAAATAAAGGGTTTTTTCCGGTGAGTATCTCATATAAAACAATGCCCAGAGAGAAGATATCGCTGGTTTCATCAACATACCGGCCGGTGATCTGTTCCGGTGACATATATCCTAAAGTACCCACAATTTTTCTCTCTCTATCGTCTCTGGAAATTAGCTGAGCGATTCCGAAGTCCATTAGTTTTACCTGTCCATTGTTTAAAATCATAATATTTTCCGGCTTAATATCCCGGTGGACAATCTCACGGGAGTGAGCATATTCAAGAGCTTCACACACTTGATTTGCTATATTAACCGCTTGTGGTACAGTGACTTTTCCCTGTTCTTTTAAAACCTTTCGTAAAGTGATACCGTCAAGGTATTCCATAATGATGTAATAATAACTAGGAGTTTCTTCAAAATCGTACATAACAACAATCCCGGGATGACTCAGCGTAGCAATAGTCCTCATCTCTCTTAGTACTCTTGGGGCAGTTGAAGTTCCAATACGTATCTTTTTGATGGCCACATCACGCCCGATTTTTACATCATGGGCTGCATATACAACAGAAGAGGCCCCCTCTCCAATTTTTGATAAAATTCTATACCTGTTTAGAATCAATTGATCTTTTTCTTCTTCCATCTTTTCCTCAAAACTAAAAAGTATATTTCATTCAAAATAAAAATAAACTCTATCTATTTCAGCACTCTATGTTTAAAAAGAAACAGTAGTATTTTATTAGACCTGGATGTTTTAAGAAGCAAATTCTTCAGATAAGAATGTGTTTAGGCAATATCCTCTTCCCAAACAATCTTATAAATCTGATATCCTTCATTAAATCCTTTCGGAACAAATGAGCCCCGGTCGATAAATGTAACTCCTTCCATATTTCCAATCAATCTATAAACCAAATCTGAAATCAAAATCTCTCCTCCATGCGCCTTTCTTTCGATTCTTGCTGCCAGATTAACCGAGGATCCAAAAAAATCATCCTCCTGTCTAACCGGTTCACCAGCATTTAACCCAATTCTTATGGAAAGTTGTTTATCCGGTCCATTTAAACTATTTAGCCTTTTCACTGCTTGCTGCATATTGAGAGCACATCGAACAGCTGCCCTGGCGCTTTTGAATGCAACCATAAATGCATCTCCTATTGTTTTAACCTCATATCCCTGTGCTTTACTTATAGCATCTCTTATCAAAGAATTACATTTATTAAGGAGTTCACAAGCAGCCTTATCCCCAATGCGTTCAGTTAAGTCAGTAAAACCTACGAGGTCAGTAAACATTATAGTAACAATTCCATCAGGACTCCTACTACCTCTAAACTTTTCTTTTAATTGGGGTGCCTCTGAGGCCAAAAAATCAACAGTAGACTGTTCATATTTTTTAACGGCTCTTTCAAGTTTGGCAATACTAGGTTCATCGAGCGTTTCGCCTCTTTCATGAATATCTAATTTTCGGAAGATATGCGTCCTCTCTTTTTCAACCGCTTTAATATCCCTGGAAAGTTTTTCTGCAATCTCTTTTGTGGTAAGCCCTTCCACAATTAATTTCATAATTTTTACTTCAAGATCAGTTAAGTTTTTGATAAAACTATCCTCAACCTGAGCCCCTTGCTGTTGCGCTGGCTGAATATAATTGGTAACTAGTTTCTCCGCTATCTGAGGCGCAAGAGGAAATTCTCCATTCTTTATTGCCCGAATCGAGGTGGCCAGGTTATAGCCAGAAGATTTCTTAAGCATATATCCGGTTGCTCCAGCTTTTAGTAAACCATAAATATATTCGTTATCTTCATGAGCAGTTAAAATCAGAACTCCAATCTCTGGATGTTCTTTTTTTATTACGCGCGTAGCTTCAAGACCGTTCATCCGGGGCATATCAATATCCATAACGATGACATCGGGAAGAAACTTGTCGGTTTTTTCAACGGCGTCTTGACCATCAACAGCCTGAGTCACAACTTCAATGTCCGACTCTGATTCTAACATGAAACACAAGCCTTCTCTCATTATTGCATGATCATCAGCAATGATAACTCGTATTTTTTCCATCTTTAAATCATCTCTTACTTCCTAATCCTCAACGGTACAGTTGCCGTTATCTTTGTTCCCTCGCCAGGCTGCGAAATGATTTCAAGCGAACCTCCTAAAAGTTCAGTTCTCTCTGCCATTCCTTTCAGTCCCAAAGATTTCTTTTCCGCAGACTCTGTCATTATTTTTTCAACATCAAACCCTTCTCCATTATCCTCAATACTCACTAACAGTTCTTCATCTACAAGGTCCAATTTAACAAATGCCTCACTGGCGTGTGCATATTTCCGGATATTGGTAAGAGCTTCTTGAATAATCCGCAGTACCGCTATTTCAACATGGGGAGGGAGTTTTACTTCTTTCTCAGCAGATGCAAAATTAACTGTTAGAGTAGCCGTTCCCAAATAATGAGAAATGTACCAGTTTATCGTCTCCACGAGACCAAGGTCCTCAAGTATAGCAGGTCTCATTTGAAAAGCCATTTCATGAACTTCTTCAAGCGTGCGTTCTGCAATACCTATTAGTTTAGACATAGTCTTTTTTAAATCCGTTTGTTCGTTGGGGATTGAGGCATCGAGTTTCTGTAATCGGATCACAAGATGAGTTAGAGATTGGGCCGTATTGTCATGGAGTTCTCTGGAAATCCTCTTGCGTTCTGCCTCTTGCGCCTGCAAGCACCTTGTGGTTATGTCTTCTATTTCCCTTTCCAGCTCAGAGTTTTTCGCCTTAGGCCGTTCTCTAGAACGTTTCAATTTACTTAATACTGCCGCAGCTTGATCAGCAATGGCAGACAAAACATTTATCTCGCTATCAGTAAAAAAGTATGGGTATGCATTAAATGCTGATAATATTCCAATAAACCTGTTTCTTGCTTGAATAGGAACACATATCATAGACGTATCTTTATTGCTTTTTCTAAAAACATAATCTGTTGCTAACTCCCCTTCTTCAGAAGATTCATCACTTTCTTGATATCTTTCTTTGCTTACAATATCTTTAGTTATTTTATTAAATTCTTCTTTCCACCATGATTCTAAGTGTTGGTCTTTTCTCCCTTTAACTACAAGAGTTTGCGCATCAATTTTAACTATACCGCTCTTTCTGTCAAAAAGGGCTACTGCAATCTTTTGAGCCTTAATCAGCTTTTTAGCACTTTCGGCTAGCGCGGATAATACCTCTATGGGTTCGTCGCGACTGATTACCGAGGCTGCTCCATGCACCAATTCAACTATTTTACTGAAGTATCTGGCCTCTGCTTCTTTTAGCTTATCGTCTGATTGTGAAAGTTGTGACTGCAGTTCTTTAAAAGACCCAAGACTTGTATTTCTTGTGCGAAAGAGCAAAGTGGATAACGCTGCAGCAAATAAAACACCTGTAACTGGAAAAACAAAGCTGTCAAAGCGGATGAAATTCTCTTCTCCTATGAAATAAGCACCATTCAAATAAACAGACAGCATATAGGTAATGCCAATAATTGCGGTGAAGATAAATCCTTGGATGTATCCCCAGAAAAGAGCTGATATAATAATGGGCGTTAATGAGTAAAAAAACCAGGTTTTAGGCCAGCCGCCAAGAATCACAAAGAGCAGACATAAGGTAAGATCAATCCCGGCAAAAACTGGTTTCTGCGAAACGTACGTAAGGGCAGTGTTCTGAAACAGTGTAAGGACGAAGAGATACAAAATCGCAAAATAGAAGACCCAATAATTGTATGGTTTGAAAAATGATTTCTGTGTTATTAGAAAAAGCAATACATAACCGAGGGATATCCACCGAAAAACCAACAAATAGAGAAAAACTCTCTTTTTGTTGACTATTTCGGAATCCGTGCTAAGTTGCATGCTATTCCTTTAAATTCTTTTTAATAGGAGTTTAATCATTTGTAAATTAATCGTAATAAAACTCACCAAGAATCGAGCAACTTCTATTATATTTTATATTCTAACTTCAGACACTATAAATCTAGAGACGGTGGACAAGCTTGGTAGTTGCACATTTTCTGCGCAGATTTGAATAGTTAAACGGTAGCAAAATTGGTTTATTCTGTCAAATTCAAGTAGTGAGTGCCACAGTTGTTTCACGGCAATAGATATTGCATGCAGGCAGATAGATTAAGAGCGTATGTATTTTTAAAATGTCTTATAATTTTAATGCACTCAACTTATTAGTTATAAGCTCCTGCAACACCGGATTATCAATGAAAGAGAGTTTTTATGAAAGATATTATTTGCCTTGGCAGTTTGAGTATCAGCTTGTTTTTTCAAATTAAAAATCCAGAAAACTTCAATTTGGGAATTGTAGAATTTGAAAAGAATGGGAAGAAGTGCGGTAGCTCCGAACATTTTCAAAGCTACCTCAATTTTGTTTCGCATATAGGCCGAAAGGTCTGGCAACGCAGCGGTGAAGAAGAAGCGAACATAGCGTTAGCATTAGCCAGGATGGGATTCAATGTTGGTTTTATGGGAAAGGTAGGAGAAGACAAGTTCGGTGATTTCCTGATAGAAAGCTTAGTAGATTTAGACACATCCAGGATAAAAAAGGGAGGGTTTACGGGTGTACGTATGGTGCTTCTTACCGCAGGAGAATCCGAGTCAAGGCTTGTCTTCAGAAATGCAAATGATTCTTTTACTTATGAAGACGCTGACATTCCTTACCTTAATAAGACACCGTTCTTACATATGAGCCCTTTTATTGGTGATATATCTCTAGAGACTCAAAAAAGAGTAGTGGAGGAGATTAATTCTTCTGTAAAGATAAGTCTTAGAATTGGACGAGATAATGCCAATCAAGAATTACATAGAATTATCCCTCTTATTAATAAAAGCTACATACTCTTTCTGGACAACTATGAGTTGAAGTCTCTAAATGTAAAAGAGTATCCACAGGGAATAAAAGAACTTTTAGATTATGGACCAAAAAATATTGTATGCAAAGTCGAAAATAAGGGCTGGCATATTGCTTCAAAAGATGAGGATTTCTTTATACCAATACAAAAAAAACGCGATCATATGGAGAGGAGTAATTCCATAGATTTCTTTCTGGTCGGATTTCTGGCAAGCTCGCTTATAGAAAAATCTTTATATGAGTGTGCATTAATCGCAGCGGAACTGGAAACCCGGTATAGTTCCGTTCATATGCAGAAGAGCTTCCCTGACAAAGAGCTATTGGATATGATTCTTATAGAAAAAAGGGGACTAAAAGATTAGCCGGAATTATAAAACCGCATTTAATATTACTAGTATACCCTATATATAAATAATGTTTGTAGGTTCCAGAAATTTAAATTTTCGGTAGCGTTATAGTTAATTGAGCGCTTTATTGCTATTTTAAAACTCTAAACGGTTAATTTAGACATATTTACTTTAGTAAATTCTTATAGGGAAATCCCCTATGGCTTTGCGGACAAATCCCGATAAAATCGGAGCCCTTATGATTTTTTAACTTCTTTATAAGGGAAGACTTTCTTAAATTTGATATATTACATATATAAAGGGCTTTTAGCCCTTTTGCGTTTAGTTAAGTTAACGCTCCCAAATTTTTAAATAAACAGCCGGATTTGCTTTTACCTAGAACAAAACTTTGCAAAAGCAAACCCGCTTAACGCTTTTTGGGATTTTATTTTCAGTCTTAATGGCTTGTGATATAATTTCAGGAAACATGCCAAGGGAGGAAACAATGAACGAAGATATTAACAAAGAAGCAAGTAAAGAAAAAACAGTTGAGGCCGAGGAAGAATTCCGGGAACCAGCAAGGAAGACAAGCATCAAGGCTGTTCGTTTCTTTGATGCTGTTTTTTGGGTTATAGAAAGCTGCATAATAATTCGTTTTATCTTCAAACTCGTTGGCGCAAATACTGAAAATTCATTTGTAAAGCTAATTTATGATATTACAAATCCGTTCGTGGCCTTCTTCCAGGGGATTGTAAATGATA
>CAYGBL010000003.1:0-84255 GCA_964348135.1 uncultured Actinomycetota bacterium | reverse complement strand
GGGTAACGTTTTCGAGATTTCGGCTCTGATCACATTAGTAGTACTTTGGCTACTATATTTGGCAATTATACGGGTAATAAACGTATATGCTACCTAATCTATCCCACTGGTTGCTTCTTTCTTCCTGGATAAGATTTCTTTTGTATATCTGGTATTCTCCTCAATTGCCAGTCCTAAAGAAATAAATTCTCCGGCTGCGAAAATAAAAAGTGCATAGAACAGAGTAGCAAATAGCAATGCTAAGAATGCACCTATACGTGATCCCCAGGGTTGAGGTGCTGAAAGTGGTAGCGCGATAGACAGTGCTATTCCAATAACTAAAATGACTATGCCTAATATTTTGTAAATAATAGCGATAAACCTCAAGGCTTTAAATTTATTTTCCATAATCCTCCTTTCTTTAACGGGGCTTTTTCAACTCTTTAAGTGCTTTCTTTGCTGCTTCTTGCTCAGCCTTTTTCTTGCTCCTCCCCTTGCCTTTTCCTGCTACTTTCCCTTCGACTGAAACCTCAGCAAAAAATATTTTTTCATGGACCGGGCCTTCTTCTTTTGAGATTCTATATTCAGGCATTACTCCAAATTTCTGAGAAGTATATTCCTGTAAAGAGGTTTTAAAATCAGAAAGCTCCTTCACCCCTGCTTTCTTCATAATAATATTCTTGAACTTCTTAAGTGCAAAAGAACGCACAGCCTCAATCCCTTTATCCAAATATAGTGCCCCTAAAACTGCCTCGAAACAGTCAGCAAGAATTGATTCCCGTGTCCTTCCTCCGGTTATCTCAGCACCGCGGCCAAGAAAAACACAATCACCCAGACTTATCTGCTGAGCAAGATCTGCCAGTATCTCGGTATTCACCAAGTTTGCCCTGAGTTTGGCCAGATTTCCTTCAGAAAATTGGGGAAATCTGCGGAATATAAAGTCAGTGATAACCAAATTCAAGACTGCATCTCCCAGAAACTCAAGCTTCTCATTAATCTGACTGGATTTAAGGTTCGCTTCAAAGGCAAATGAACGGTGCGTAAGTGCCATTCTTAAAAGATTCTTGTCTTCAAATTTTAGACCTAAACAGTTCTCTGCCTTTTCAACCTCTCTATCTTTAACCATAAATACGCTCCATTGTACTACGCGGATTATTGAAAGCACCTTGGATAATAAAGCCGGCTTATTTTCTAACTATAATTTAAAAATAAAGACGGCAAACTAAAACTTAAAATTGCTTTGCTTCTTTATATCCTTTCTCCCAAGTACTCCAAAACTGATTTTTTGCTTGAGGTGTGTTATTGCAAGCGAAGGAAATTGGTATTTGATCTTTGAATTTTACAAAGTTATTCATATTTTACGTCATAAATTTTAATCTTAGCATGCCCAACTATAATTATATCTTAAAACAATGTCTTTACTCGTACCTCTTTATAGCCAAGCATGCGTTGTGGCCGCCAAAACCAAGAGAATTGGACATGGCGATTCTTACTTCCCTGTGTAAAGCGGTATTTGGTACATAGTTCAGGTCACATAGAGGATCTGGATATTCATAATTAATGGTTGGAGGTACTACTCCATGGTTAATGGCTAAAGCACATACTATTAGTTCAATTCCTCCTGCAGCTCCAATGAGATGTCCTATCTCGGACTTCGTAGAGCTAATTACTAATTTATAGGCATGCTTTCCAAAAACATCTTTGATAGCCATTGTTTCAAATTCATCATTATAAGGAGTGGAGGTCCCATGAGCATTTATATAATCTACCTCGTGAGGTTCAATTTCAGCTTCGTTAAGAGCAGCCTCCATCGCCCTTGCGGCACCTTCGCCTTGGGGTGACGGTGCAGTAATATGATAAGCATCTCCTGTCATTCCATAACCGATAATCTCAGCATATATATTGGCTTCTCTTCTAAGTGCACTATTCAGCGATTCTAGAATAAGAATTCCCGATCCCTCACCCATTACAAAACCGTCTCTTTTTGCATCAAAGGGTCTACTGGCTTTGGAAGGCTCATCGTTGCGGGTTGAGAGTGCCCGCATAGAACAGAACCCGGCAAGTGCAAGAGGAGTAATGCATGCCTCTGCTCCACCAGTAATGCAGGCATCAGCTGCACCTCTTTTTATCAACTCAAATGCCTCTCCGATAGCGTGAGCACTTGAAGCACAGGCAGTAACCGTACAACTATTAGGACCTTTCGCTCCAAATGTTATAGAAACTTGCCCGGAAGCAATGTTGCAAATCATCATAGGTACCAGGAAGGGAGTTACTTTCTGCGGTCCTTTTTCTATCAAGATTTTATGCTGAGCTTCCAGTGTGGACAACCCGCCAATTCCTGAACCTATAATAACTCCTACTCTTTCAGCATTAGACTGGCTGACCTGGAATCTTGAATCTTCAAGTGCCAACCTTGCTGCAGCTACTGCAAATTGAGTGAAACGATCCATCCTCTTTGCCTGCTTGGCATCCATGAAATCCTTGGGTTCAAAATCAGTTATTTCTCCAGCTATTTGAGACGTGTATTCACTGACGTCAAAAGCTGTTATTCTTTGAATTCCACTGCGGCCAGCTGTCAGAGCATTCCAAAAGTCATCTTTGCCTATACCAACGGGAGATATTGAACCCAATCCCGTAATAACGACCCTTTTATCCATAAGAGAAATTTAATCTCCTTTATTTTCTGTTCCTATATATTCAACTGCTTCACCCACTGTACCGATCTTCTCAGCCTCCTCATCAGGAATTTTCGTATCAAACTCTTCCTCCAAAGCCATTATCAGTTCCACAATATCAAGAGAATCCGCTCCCAAGTCTTCTACAAAATTCGCATCCGATGTAACTTCACCGCCATCTACTCCCAACTGCTGGACAATAATGGCCTTTACTTTTTCAAATATTTCCTCTTTTTCCATACTTCACCTCCGTTATTTGAAACCAGAAATTAATACTAAGCGGTTTATCAATTACTTCTAACTGCCAATGCCCAACTGCCAATAGCTAACACCCAGCTACGTCATCCCTCCGTCAATTGTGAACACTTGACCTGTTATATAGCTTGCTTCGTCCGAGGCTAAGAAACAGACCAGGCAAGCCACATCATCAGGTGTCCCTAACCTTCCCAGTGGAATGTTTGCCACAATTTTCTCTTTTATACTCTCAGATAACCTTGCAGTCATATCTGTGTCTATGAAACCGGGCGCAACTGCGTTTACCCTTATTCCTCTTGAGGCAAGTTCTTTAGCTGCTGATTTTGTAAGTCCTATGATTCCTGCTTTAGCTGCTGCATAATTTATCTGCCCTGCATTCCCAATTAAGCCAACTACAGAAGAAATATTTATTATTACTCCCCGACGTTCTTTGATCATATGCTTTGCTACTTCCTGAGTGCAGTTAAAAGCACTTTTAAGGCTTACTGCCAGCACCTGATCCCAATCCTCTTCTCTCATACGGATAAGTAAGGAATCACGGTTAATCCCTGCATTGTTTACTAATATATCCAACCGCCCAAAATATGACAATGCTTCTTTAACGAGCTTTTGCGCTTGAGTGCTATTAGAAACATCAGCCTTAAAAGCAGCTGCTCTTCTATTCATCTTTACTATCTCTTTTACTAAATTTTGCGCTTTTTTCTCGCTCTGATTATAATTTATTGCCACATCCGCTCCACATCGAGCAAGACCTATACTTATAGCGCTGCCAATGCCTCGTGAGCCACCTGTTACCAATGCTGTTTTTCCTTCAAGATCTACCATTTTATGCCCCTGTTATCCTACTATTGCCGTTAGCCAATCCCTGATCTCAGTAAAAGAAGAGTCTTCAATACTCCTCACATTAACTTCTGGAGCGATTCTTTTCACCAGGCCTTTAAGGACTTTTCCTGGTCCTAGTTCCAAAAAATTCTTTATATCTCTATTGACCATCCATCTTACAGATTCTTCCCATCTTACAGGAGAGTCCATTTGCTGTTCTAAATTATGCTTAATCACTTTTCCGTTTTTGCTGCCTTCCCCACTGGTATTGGAAACAAGAGTAATGATTGCGTCACTAAATTTTACTCCTTTTAGCTGTGTACGGAAACGGCTTGCTGCAGCTGCTACCAAAGGCGAGTGAAATCCTCCAGAAACCGGGAGCTCAACAAGCCTCTTGGCTCCCTGCCTCTGCAATTTCTCCTTTAACGTTTTACATAGATGTCTCTCACAAGAAACCACAACTTGGTCCGGACAATTGTAGTTAGCTATAGCAGCAGTGCCTTCTTTTTTCAATGTCTGTATAGTCTCTTGAACCAGTTGGAGATCCCCGCCTATTACTGCTATCATTGCACCTGGAAAAGCTTGAGCACACTCTGCCATCATTTCGGCCCGCACCCTCACAAGTTTTAGGGTATCAACAAAACTTAATGCTCCTGACGCAACCAGAGCTGCAAACTCACCTAAGCTGTGCCCTGCTGTAGCCGCTGGTAAAAGATCTTTGTACAGAGACCAATATGCGCAGTCAAGAACAAATATCGCCAGTTGGCTATTCTCTGTTTTGATCAGTTCACTCTCCGGACCACTGAAGGCAATTTTTGAAATAGACTTTTGCAGTATATCATCTGCACAATCAAATACTCTTTTAACCTCTGGGTATTTTTCAGCCCAGCGTAGACCCATCCCCACGTATTGAGAACCCTGACCTGGAAACAGGAAAGCAAACTTACCTACTTTACACTCCTTTGTCTTTTTAAAACTTCACTAAACTTTTCAGTTAGAGCCGGAATAATTTCAAAAAGATCCCCAACCAAACCATAAGTCGCTATGTTAAATATTGGCGCTTGTGGATCCTTGTTTATTGCTATAATAATCTCGGAGGTTTGCATGCCTGCCAGATGCTGTATAGCCCCAGAGATTCCGCAGGCAAAATATATCTTGGGACACACTGTCTTACCCGTTTGACCTATCTGATGAGGGTAGGAGATCCATTCTGCATCTACTGCTGCCCTTGAGGCTCCAACCGCTGCTCCCAAAATTCTTGCCATCTCTCTAATTATTTTGAAATTTTCTGCGCTGCCCAGCCCCCGTCCACCAGAAATGACTATCTCTGCTTCTTCAAGCCTTACCTTCTCCTCTATATCTTCGATAAAATCAATTACGTGCGCTTTTGTTTTAAGACTGTTCTTCGGTCCATAATGAATAATCTCCCCTTCTCTTCCATTTATTCTACCGGCTCTCTTCATAACATGGGGCCTAACCGTTGCCATCTGCGGTCGTCTTTCCGGACAGACTATATCTGCCATAATATTGCCTCCGAATGCTGGTTTTGACTGCACCAGTATCCTTCGCTTCAAATCTATTTCAAGCTGGGTACAATCTGCCGTCAAGCCTGTCCCTACTCTAGCCGCTACCCGGGGGATAAGAGATCTGCCATAGGAAGTAGCTCCAGCAAGCACAATTTCAGGTTTGTAGTCAGTAATCATTTGAGAAAGGACTTCTGCATAGTTTTCATCCAAAAAATCTTTCAGCTCCGGTTTGTCACATAGATAAACTTTATCTGCACCGTACTCAACCAGCATTCTAGCTTTCTCCTCTATTTCATATCCTAATAATATTGCGGAAAGCTCTGCCTGGAGCTGATCTGCCAGCCTCCTTGCTTCACCTAATAATTCAATGACTACTGATGTCACCTCGCCTCTATGTTGTTCTGCAAATACCCATATGCTCTTATTGCCACCTAAATTATCTTCACTCGCTACCATAGCTCTATGTTTAACTCCTTTTAGAGTAGCCTTTGACTCCTCAGTTTTTCAACCAGTATTAAGGCCTGCTCTTCTGGGCTGCCAGTTATCATTTCCCCCTTCTTAATGCTTGGGGGATTAAACACTCTTTCAACATAAGTTGCTGAACCACTTAAACCCACTTTATTAAGATCTGCGTTTATGTCTTTTGCAGTCCAGACGTCAATATTCAGTTTTTTCGCCTTCATCATTCCCCGCAGAGAGGGTAAGCGCACATTGTTTATCTCTTTTACTACCGAGATCACACCCGGAAGCTCCATTTCCACTATTTCATATCCACCATCTACCAGTCTCTGAGCCTTTAGATAATCAGGTGATACCTCCATAATCTTGCTCACATAGGCGATAAATGGCAAGTTAAGCATTTCTGAAATACCTGGTCCCACGTGACCCGTGTCACTATCCATAGTCTGTTTTCCGCAAATAATTAAATTAAATTCTTTGATCTTGGCTATGGCACAGGTCAGAGTATAAGAAGTAGCCAGGCTATCGGCTCCAGCAAATACTTTGTCGCTCAAAAGAAAAGCCCGGTCAGCTCCAAGAGCTATTGCTTCTCTTAAACCTTCGGCAGCTTGCAGGGGACCCATGCTAATAACAGTCAATGTCCCTCCCAATTTTTCCCGCAGCCGCAAACCCTCTTCTAAAGCATGGGTATCATAGGGATTGATAATTCCTTCAATCCCTTCCCTTATAAGAGTGTTAGTTTTTGGGTCTATTTTTATATCAGTAGTTGCCGGTACTTGCTTTATGCATACGATTATGTTCATAGAGTCCCTATAGCTAAATTATACGTAACTCAGGTCAGCACTTCTCATACAGGTAAGACCGATTTGCCCTTTCTATAATAAAAAATTCAGGGTTCATAATATCAAATACAAATAGCAGGATGATGTAATAAAAATAAAGCAAATTTACTCTTAAACTTAAATCGCTTATCTTGAATTATGTATCAAGTTTTAATTCAGGGTAAATAGAATCTTAGTAAAACTTATAAAACTAACTGCTAACCAATCCTTTAAACAGTCCACCTAACTCTTCTTGGCAATCTCCTTAATGAGATTTAAAGCTATGACATTCCGCTGGATCTGATTGGTACCTTCGTATATTTGCATCACTTTGGCATCTCTCATCATCTTTTCTACCGGATAATCTCGCATATAACCATAGCCCCCAAATATCTGCACTGCATTTGTTGCTACCTCAACAGCCATATCAGAAGCAAAGAGCTTAGCCATGGCAGACTCTTTGGAAATCTGCTTAGCTCCATTGTCTATCATCCGCGCAACACTATAGACCAGTGCTCTCGCTGCCTCTATCTGTGTGGCCATATCCGCTAGCATGTGCTGGATAGCCTGGAAGGATGATATGGTTTGGCCAAACTGAATTCGCTGCCGTGAGTATCCCAAAGCTGCCTCAAAAGCGCCCTGTGCAACACCTACTGCTTGTGCACCGATAATGGGTCTGGTCATATCTAGATTCTTCATCGCTATTATAAATCCCATCCCTTCCTTTTGGAGAAGATTATCTTTAGGGATTTTACAACCATCAAAATTCAGTTCTCTAGTTGATGAACATCTGATACCCATTTTCTTTTCTTTTTTCCCGAAGGAAAAGCCCGGAACACTCTTTTCAACTATGAAGGCGCTTGCTCCTCTTGACCCTCTAGTTTTATCAGTCATAGCAATAACAGTGTAGACCTCAGCCTCGCCTCCGTTAGTTATCCATTGTTTGCTGCCATTCAGAACATAGTAGTTCCCTTTCTTCTCAGCCAGCGTGTGCATGTTTGCAGCATCGCTTCCTGCGTTAGCTTCCGTAAGGGCAAATGCGGCAATTTTTTCACCTCTGGCAATCTCGGGGAGAAACTTTCTTTTCTGGTTCTCATTACCAAATAGAAGTATTGGATACGCACCCAGCGCACTGGCTCCAAAGCTTACTGAAACTCCTGAGCAAGCACGGCTCAGCTCCTCCATAACTAAACAATTCTCAAAACAGCCAGCTCCCAATCCACCATACTCTTCCGGGATATATAAACCAAACATGTCAGCCTGGGCTAAGTCCTTCATTATACTCCAGGGAAATTCTTCCTTTTCATCAAGCTCTGCCCTTACGGGAATAATCTTTTCTTCAGCGATCTTATGAGCTAAGTCCTTGATCATCTGTTGTTCTTCAGTAAAAAGGTAATCCATAGAAACTCCTTTTAAGGCTCACCGTTTAAGGTTCACTGACATGCTGCTTTATCGCTCTTTATCCATGCTCCACCTAATTAAATTCGCTCCCCAGGTTAGGCCAGCACCAAATCCTATCAGCATAACAATCATATTTTTTTTCAACTGCCCTTTTCTCCATATTTCCTCTAAGGCAAGGGGAATCGAAGCTGTTGAGGTATTACCGTACTTTTCTATGTTGGTTACAATCTTCGCGGGATCAACTCTCAATCTTGAAACAGCCGTCTCTATTATTCGCTTGTTTGCCTGGTGGGGAATGATATAATCAACCTTTTCCAGCGTTAAACTCGACTGCTTTAAAACTTCTTCTACCGCCTGTTCCATAGCATATATAGCAAACTTAAAGACTTCGTTTCCGTTCATTTTTACGGCATGGAGACGATTTCTTACCGTATCTTCGTTTCCAGGACTAAGCGAACCCCCTGCCGGTATCTTAAGCAGATCTGCACCAGATCCATCTGAAGAAAGATAGCTAGCCAAGAGACCGTAATCCTCTTCACCCTGCTGTAGAACAACTGCTCCTGCTCCATCTCCAAAAAGAACACAGGTATTACGATCAGTCCAGTCTATTAGCTTGCTGATAGCTTCAGTGCCAATAAGAAGGATATTCCTGTAAGTACCGCAAGAAATAAACTGTCCTGCCACAGCCAAACCATATACAAAACCACTGCATGCGGCTGAGATATCAAAAGCCGGCTTGTTCTTAATGCCCAGCTTGTTGGCAGTTAAACATGCCGTTGAAGGAAAAATCATTTCTGGAGATGCTGTTGCTACTATGACAAGATCGATGTCTTTGGCTCTTACCCCAGCGCTTACCAGTGCATTTTTAGCAGCTTGAGCAGCTAGATCCGAGGCATTTTGTCCTTCCTCAACCAACCATCGTTCTGCTATTCCTGTCCGGGTCTTAATCCATTCATCACTGGTATCCACCAACTTTTCTAAATCAGAATTGGTGACTAATTTCTGGGGCACACAAATGCCTATACCGGCTATAACTGCATTCTTCATAAAAATTAACCTCTTAAATTTTATCCGATCTATTAACAAGTTAGGTTAACACTTGACTAAACAAAGATGAAGGGCGAAGGCGAAGCAAGGAGAAGACCGTGTCGCAGCCCCGCACCTGTTTGAGAGCAAAGTTTTCATATGCCAACAGAGACTATCTGAATGAAGAGCTCTGTCATTATAATAGTTTATGTCCTCAAATGGGTGCTGGGCGAGACTCGAGCGTCCCCGCCGACGGCGGGGTGTCTTCGACTGCTTTGCCTGAGCAAAATGCATCAACCTATCCTCTTTCTAAACCAACTAAAACTAACTGTTTACCTATTTACACTATATACTTACAGATTAGGTATTTTCTGCTAAAGCAGGAAAGGACCAATATTTTATGACCTGGAGAAAAAACTTTCTCCGATTTCAGCTACTATGTTGCTCAAAACAGCATTTCTGGCTACACTGATCGCATTGCTCACTGCCTTGGCTTTTGACTTACCATGGCAGATTATACAGATTCCGTTAACTCCTAGAAGGAGTGCCCCGCCATACTCTTCATAATCAAGCTTTGTTTTAAGCTCACGCAATCCTCGCATAAGAAATAGTCCTGCCGTACGACTGGCAAAGGACTTGTAAATAACACTTTTTATCTCTCCGAAAAATACTTCAGCTATTCCTTCCACTAACTTAAGAACTACATTTCCTGTGAAACCATCACAGATTACTACATCTACCTTTCCAAACGGGATATCCTTTCCTTCCACATTACCAAAAAAATTGACTCCGCTCTGTTTAATCAAACTATGTGCATCTTGAGTAAGTTCGCTTCCCTTGCTCTCCTCTTCTCCTATATTCAACAAGCCAATACTGGGATTTTTAATATTCAGAACTCCCCGGGCATAAGCATGTCCCATTAGTGCAAATTGCCGGAGATTTTCAGGTTTACACTCTGTATTGGCTCCAGCGTCCAATAAGAGTACTGGCCTGTAAGGTGTAGGAATAACCACAGCAATTGCCGGTCTCTGTATGCCCTCTATTCTCCCCCAGGTTAGCAATGTTGCCGCCATAATTGCTCCGCTGTTTCCGGCAGAGACAACAGCATCAGCTTTACCTATATGACATAGTTGTATAGCTTTTACAAGTGACGACTCAGGCCTTGAACGTACAGCTTGAGCACCCTTCTCCTCCATTCCAATTACATCAGGAGCATCCACTATCGTTATTTCTTTTGTATCATCTTCAGAAAAGTGTTTGGTGATTTGTTCCCTCGGCCCGGTTATAAGGATTTCAACATCTCCCAGTCGACGCGCCATATGTACGCCCTTAATTATTTCATAAGGCGCATAGTCTCCACCCATAGCATCGACAGCGATCCGGACTTTTTTATTGGTCATCGTAATGCATCTATTTTAGAAGTTATTCAATCTCCAGCACTTGTTCATCACCATAGTAGCCGCAATTAGGACATACACGATGAGGAAGCTTCGGCTGATGACACTGGGGACACTCTGAAAGACTTTGTGATTTCAACTTCCAGTGAGTTCTCCTTTTATCCCTTTTCGATCTCGAAGTTTTCCTTTTGGGAACTGGCATTATATCCTCCTATAGTTGGTTATTCGTAATTTGGAATTAGTTATTCGTTATTCGGAATTAGTTATTAGGGTCTATTCCTAATTCCTAATTCCTAATTCCTAATTCCTAATTACCAGGTTCTTTCTTCTCAAGTAGCTTTTTTAGCTTTTCCATTCTGACATCTATTTCGTCAACACGGCAACCGCACTTGCTAATATTTAGATTTTGGCCGCATTTCGGACACAATCCTTTACACGCTTCACTGCAGAGAGGTTGTATGGGGAGTGCTAAAAGGATAGCTTGATAAACTGCTGGCTCAAGGTCTATTTTTGTATCTGTTATAAAATAGACCTCTTCAGCCTCCTCCTTTCCCATAAGCACTTCGGCCTGTTTTTTGCTCTTCACAAAGACCTCTTCAATATCCAATTGCAGATCGAGATAAACTTTGTTTAAACAGCGGCTGCAGATTGTTAAAATCTCAGTCTGGATAGAACCTTTAGCTAATACGCCCTCAAGAATATTTTCCAATATGATATCTAATTCGACTGGCTTATAAAAGGAAAGCTCCTCGTCTCCCCGCTTGATAGGAGCCAATTCCTCTTTCATGTGCACTTCCTTCTGGGATATTCTTTTATCTACGAGATCAGATATGTCGATAAGAAATTTCGGCATTGCTTTTCTCCTGTATTTACAATCAAACTTGAAATAATTCCAACCGACTCAGTTCTTAACAGATTTAAATGACTAAAGACACATATTACAGAGACATTAAGGGCTCCAAGTCGAAATCCGTAACATTATAACATAGATACTACCCGCAAGAAATTGCGTCTAAATGAAAAACCCCGCATCTGCGGGGTAAATCTTTGCCGTGCCTGCATACAACTTCATAAGCAACAAGTTCCTATTCTCGCTGCTCTAAGTTGCCCTGCAACCTGTCTCTACCCCTCTGTACGGCGTTTAAAAGTTTACCTAAATTTACCTCAAGATTTGCCAGCATTTCATCAGCATAATCCTCAGCACCGAGGCGAATCTCCCGTTCTCTGACTTTGGCAGCTTCTATTACTTCTCGCGCCTGCTGCTCAGCCAGTTTCACGATTTCTGTTTCTGCTGCTAAATTCTCTGCCGTTACTCTTGCTTCTTCCAGTATCCGTTTTGCCTCCCTCTCTGTTTCCTCAAGCATCTCCTGCCGTTCCTTTACTATCCAGCGAGCTTGTTTAATCTCTTCCGGCAGAGTTGCCCTAATCTGGTCAATTATAGCAAAAAGTTTCTTTTGATTAACCAAAACTGACTGAGAGAGCAGAACACGTTTTGAACCATTCACTAATTCCTCTAATTTGTCAATTAAAACTAGAAAATCCATCTTTCCTCCTCGGAGCTGGTGTTAACTACTTGCCTTACTATGAATCTTTTTTAAAGCTAATTCTACTTCAGGGGTCACAAGTCCTTCAACTAGCCCACCATAGGAAGCAATCTCTTTCACCGCGCTTGAGCTAAGATAAGCATACTGAGGATTTGCCATCATAAACACAGTCTCAATAGTGTTATCCAGATAATGATTGAGTTGAGCCATTTGGAACTCGTGTTCGAAATCAGTAACTGCACGCAGACCCTTTATAATAGTGTGAGCATCATGCTTGCGGGCAAGCTCAACCAAGAGACAGTCAAAAGCCTCAACTTCAACATTAGCTAGACCTGAGATACCTTGTTTGATGAATTTAAGCCTTTCCTCCAATGTAAACGTGGGCTGTTTACTTGTATTGATTGCAACAGCAACTATAACTTTATCATAAATCTTTGATGCCCTTTCTATTATATCCAGGTGGCCTATTGTAATAGGATCAAAGCTTCCGGGGCACACAGCAATTTGCATTTTTATGTTCCCTCCCTCAACTTATAAAAACTTAAAATAGTGTCTCCATATTTTCTATAAAGCATGGTTTCAAATCCTGAAAATCTCGGCAGTTCTACTCGTGAAGAACTTTCCAATACAATCTGCGAATATAGCGATAATAAATTGCCTTTATGCAACTTATTAAAGACATGTTCTAATTCAATTAGGCCTATTGTATATGGGGGGTCTATGAAAATCAAATCAAAATATATCTGCTTTTTTGATAGTGGGCTTAAAACAGCTTCTACTCCACCCTCTATTATATGAGCGCGATTACTTAATCCTGTCTTGTTTAAATTTGCCTTTATAGCTCTTATCGCTTCCTTCGAAGCATCCACCAGGTACGCCTCCTCTGCACCTCTACTTAGGGCTTCGATAGCCAAGCTTCCTGACCCGGCATATAGATCGAGCACCCTTGCTCCTTTCACTTTATCTCCCAAAATATCAAAAAGGGCCTCTTTAACTCTATCAGATGTAGGTCTAACCCTTCTTCCTCGTGGAGCCTTAAGAAGTTGCCCTCCAGCAACACCGGCTATTACGCGCAACAATGCTCACCTACTCATTATGATAACTCAGTTCAAATTCAGAAAGCTTTCTTAAAAGTAGTGGGAATCCTCTAAGCTCTGGAGCTTTTTCTATCAACTTCTCTGCCTCTTCCCTGCTTCTCTTTATTAACCGGGCATCCAGTAAGCTTGCCATTTTAAGATCCGGCATACCGTGTTGAAGAGTACCAAAGAGTTCTCCTGGACCACGCAACTGCAGATCTATCTCAGCCAGTTTAAATCCATCACTTATTTCAGTTAGAGCCTTCAGCCTTTTTAAAGAAGTCTCTGCACGCGAATCCGTAAACAAAAAACAATACGACTGATGCCCGCTCCGTCCTACTCTTCCCCTAAACTGGTGGAGCTGTGCCAGTCCGAATCGTTCGGCGCCTTCAATTAACATAATCGTCGCATTAGCCACGTCAACTCCTACCTCTACCACTGAGGTTGAAACCAGGAGGCCTATTCTTCCTTGCGAAAACTCCTTCATAACAGTATCCTTCTCTTGAGGTCTAAGTTTTCCATGAAGAAGTCCTATTCTTACGTCTGGGAAAATGTGACTTGTAAGCTTTTGGTATTCCTGCGTTGCGGACTTAACACCAAGTTTGTCAGATTCATCAATTAAGGGACATATGACAAATGCTTGTCTTCCTCTCGAAATCTCCTTATGAATGAATTCATATGCGGCTTTCCTTTTCTTGGTGGGTATCAATTTTGTAATGATTTTTTGACGCCCTGGAGGCATCTCATCTATAACTGAAATTTCCAGATCGCCGTAAAGCGTAAGTGTTAACGTTCGCGGTATTGGTGTTGCGCTCATCGAGAGAAAGTGCGGCATAGTGTTTGACATATTGTTTTCCTTCAGCGCTTGCCTCTGTCTTACTCCAAACCGATGCTGTTCATCTACGACAGCAAGTCCTAAATTGCCGAACTCAACTGCGTCTTGAATCAGAGCATGCGTGCCAACAATAATTTGTGTATTTCCATTACTTATCTCTTCAACCACTCTTTCTTTATAATTATTTCTGACAGCTGAAATTAGAAGTCCTGTGCTTATAGAGAAAGAAGCCAGCATCTCGGTTATTTTCTGATAATGCTGTTTAGCCAAGACTTCGGTTGGACACATTAGAGCAGACTGATAACCTGACTCTACTGCCACCAACATAGCTAGAGCTGCTACAACAGTCTTTCCTGAGCCCACATCACCCTCCAGCAATCGATTCATCGGAGTTTCTTTGTCTAAATCCTGAAGAATCTCCCAAGCTGCCTTTTTCTGTGCCTTGGTAAGCTCAAACCCAAGAGAGTTCACAAAAGCTCTAGCTGTATCCCGGTTAAATTTGATAGCAGCAGCGTGTTCTTTCTGCCAGACTGCTTTACTCTTCAGTCTTCCCAGCTGCAAAAGAAACAGTTCATCAAAACTCAACCTATCTCTAGCTCTTTCCAGATCGTCCTTGTTACCGGGAAAATGAATTTCTTTTAGCGCTTCAGGCAAACTTATAAGACCTTGCCTGTTTTTAACTTCATCAGGAAGATAATCCTCAACTTCATCGACCAACTTTAGCAATGGTTTTATTATAGTTCTGAACCAACGTGAAGTTACACCTTCAGTCTCAGGGTAAATGGGAACTATTCGTCCTACGTGCTTGGGATCTTCTGATACTCTTTCGTATGCTGGGCTTTGAAGTCCTAAACGGCCATATTGCCGCTCAAATTTCCCTGCTAGCATAACCTGCGTACCCTTTTTAAGTATCTCCACTAAAAAGGCTTGATTGAACCATATCGCTTTGATACTACCTGAAGAATCTTTTATAACGGCCTCAGTTATAACAGTTCCTCTTTTAAAGGATTTAGTGTTGACAATGTCCCTGACCATTCCCTTAATCGTCACTATTTCTCCGTTGCGTACTTTAGAAATAGGAACAATTTTGCTGAAATCAAGATAGCGACGGGGAACATAGAAAAGCATATCTGAGACTGTTTCTATTTTTAGATGTGACAGTCTGTCTCTATATCTAGGGCCAATTCCCTTCAGTTTATCGACTGGTGTAGAAAGTGCTAGCATATTAAAAGAAGGTTCATTCCTGATAGAATACCAATGCAAAAGCTCCCGGTCCGGTGTAGGTTCCAATGACTGGACCTATTTCTGAGATGAGCAGGTCATCGTAGCCAATACCTGATTCCTCAATTTGAGACTTTAGTCTATTTACAGCTTGCGGATTTGCTGCATGAGCAAGGCCAAGATGAAGCTTCTTTCCCGATTCCACCTGCTCTTTCAAGATATTCACAAATTCTTGATACAGTCGGGTGCTCCCCCGAATTTTTTTAAAGGGGTGAACCTCACCATCTTTAATAGTTAAAATGGGTTTGATATTTAAAAGAGAACCTAAAAGCGCTGAAGCCTTACCTATCCGGCCGCCCTTTTGCAAATATTCTAGAGTATCAACTGCGAAGAGAATAACTATATGCTCAGCCACTTTTTCTACCGCTTTTATGACCTTTTCAATAGAAGCAGCGGTACCAATTTCCCTTATTGCCGCTTGGGTTACCATTGCCGTACCAATGGAAGCCAGACCTGTATCCACTATGTAAATGGGAATTTGGGGTAAAGCAGCTTTAGCGGCCTGAGCGGAATTAACTGTGCCACTAAGTTTAGAGGAGATGTGTATAGATATAATAGAGTCATTTTCTTTGGCTAAATTGCGATAGGCATTCTCAAAATCAGCAGCTGACGGTTGTGAGGTTTTTGGCAACACTGGTAATGATTTAAGTCTGCGGTAGAATGTTTCTGGATCAATGTCTATCCAGTCTTTAAAGCTTTCCTCTCCAAAATGTACTTTTAGGGGTACTACGGTTATGTGGTGTTCTTGATAAAAAGAGAATGGTACGTCTGCGGTACTGTCAACCACTATTCCGATACGGGACATTTGTTCTCCTAGTGTTGTATATTTTCGGTTCTTTGCTGTCTCTCACAGACAGACGAGTTTCCAATTTATTCTATACCTATTATATATCTATAAATCTTTTGACCTCCCTGGTAAAGCTCGGCCTCTATATTTGGGTATCTCTCATTTATCATCTTAACTAAAGTGTCTGCCTCTTTATATGGCGTTTCTTCACCATAAATAATGGTTGCGATTTGAGATTCTTCAATTATCATCTGAGTTACTAATCTTTCACACATCTTAAGTGGATCATCTCCCGCTACTTCTACTTCATGATTTATTAACCCGATAAAATCGCCTTTTTTTACCGGTCCAAGTGGTGTTTGCGCACCCCTTATTGCTCTAGTCACTTCTCCCACCTTCACACGGGATGCCGCTTTCTTCATTGCTTCCAAGTTCTCATCAATTTCTCTAAGCGGATCAAGTTCCAATATAGCCGAGAACGCCTGAACAACCGATGTTGTGGGAACTACTTCTGCTTTCTTTTCCGCCAAATCTACTGCCTGCTGAGCTGTCAGTATCACATTTTTATTGTTAGGAAAGATAATAGCAATATCAGTTTGTACCCTTTGAATAGCACCAACTATTTCAGCAGCACTGGGATTCATACTCTGTCCACCTTCAACTATAGCATCAACGCCCAAGCTGCTCAAAATTCTCTTTACTCCTTCTCCGCTTGCTACTGCTATTATCCCAAATGGCTTCCTTTCAGTTTTCTCCCCAGCAAATTCTTGGTATTTCTCTGCTTGTTCTTGCATATCATTAATCCGCACTTCAGAAACATCGCCACTAGCAGCGGCAATCTTGAGAACCTCTTCAGGCTGATTGGAATGGATATGAACCCTTGCCATTTCTACTGATCCTGCAACCATAATCGAATTCCCTAAATGTTTCAAATCTTTCTCAAGCCCGTCTAAGCTAAGACCTTTACCTCGCAGCAGAAATTCGGTGCAGTAAGCGTATTGAAGAGAGGTTTTTTCTATGGAGGGAACTAGAAGTTCTGCAGGGGGCTTGAAAGTATCAACCATCTCTTCCCCTCTGAAACCCGCGATTAATCCCTCTGCCAAGACAATTAGGCCGCGCCCACCAGCATCCACAACCCCTGCTTCCTTAAGTATGGGTAGAAGATCCGGTGTCCTTAATAAAGACCGGTTCGCCTCTGCAAGTACTGCTTCTACCAATTCTTTAAGATCTGCCTTTTGTTTATATATTTTCTGAGCTGCTCTTGAAGCATCTTTGATAATAGTAAGCATAGTACCTGCTACTGGTTTTCTAACCGCCGCATAGGAAATCCGTCTGGCATTTTTGAGTGCCTCAACAATAACTTCTGGCGTTATGGATTTCCTTTTTATCAGGATATCACAGACACCCCTAATAATTTGAGAGAGAATTACTCCAGAATTGCCCCTTGCTCCCATAAGTGAGCCATAAGAAACTGCATGAGCCAGATTTTCAAAAGTGGCTTGATCTATTCGTTCAGCTTCTTCTACTACCGATCTCATAGTCATTAGAAGATTTGTTCCCGTGTCTCCATCAGGAACGGGAAAGACATTCAGGCAATTGATCTCATCCTCATATTTCTCGAGGGTAGTCAAGCCACCCTTTAGTGCCCGTTTTATTTCTTTTACATCAGGAGTGACTTCCATATCTTTGTTAACCATGTCGGTATTATATAATTTTAAAAGTTATAAGCTTTTTACTATCTGGCCGAGATTGAAAATTTATTATTCAGGCAAGGTCGAGAGATTCTTCAGCTTCGCCTTAGACACCGTCCTGAACGAAGTGAAGGAATGACAGAAAGCAAGGGAACCAGCTTAGGATCACTCGAACAGTAAGAATTCTATTCTTGGTCAGTTTGTTGAATTTTTTACCCTTAACCAACTCTGAAACCTCACGGTATGAATAAGCAGAAGATCTATAAGAATGATTTTTGTGGCTTGCAACCTTGAAGGGCCATGATCTTGTCTATTTTACCTCTTTAACATGTACTTTAACATCACTTACACTTAGACCCGTATATTTCTCCACCTCGTATCTTACTTTCCCTGAGAGATTTCTTGCTACTTCTGCTAGATTTATGCCGTATTCAATGACCACTAAAACATCAAGCTTCACGCTATGGTTCTCTCTCTCAATAATAATGCTCCTTCTCCCGCTCCTTCGTCTTGCTAAACGCAGGATTCCCGTGCGTATGTCTTCTTTTGCTAATCGTATAACTCCATAAGTCTGAAGAGTTGCATAGCCTATAAGGTCAACAAGCACTTGGTCAGATATATATATATCTCCAAATATCTGGTCTTTAACCATTATAAACCCCCTAATTCTAGTCTATGATATATTAAATAGCCTAAACCAAAGCATATTGCCAAAGATAGTAAAAGATGGTAGATTTATCGTCAAATGTTTTAATTCGGCCAAATATTTTAAATTCTCACATCAAAAAGGAGTGTTATCAATTGGCTAAAAGGTGTGACATCTGTGGCAAAGGCCCATTATTTGGACATAATGTCAGTCATTCTCAAAGAAAAACAGCAAAACGCTGGAATGTTAATATCCAGAAAACCAGAGTGATTGTCGACGGAACACCCAAAACTATAAATATATGTACAAAGTGTATAAAAAGCAATAAAGTTGTGCGAGCTATTTAGCTATAAACGTTATTCTGGTTCTATTCACCGGATAATTGATCATCAAGATGAGTATATAGCAATAACTTCCTATATAAAAATATATGCGGTTTAAACTAATTTAAAAACAGCAGGGAGTTTGGGACTTAGGTTTCAGTTATTTCCTTAAGGGTTCTGTAGTCACCTTTCCTGGTTTAAGAATATAATAACTGCTTTCGGAATTTCTTTTTGCATTTCGTTTCGCTTCTGCGCCTGCTGCTACTAAATCCCACATTGTCTTATAGCCAGTGCTTGTATTGAGAACTGCACCAATAGAAACAGTCATGATACCGCACTTCGATTTCTTTCCCTCCCTACTCTCGCCATAAATAAACCCACGCTTCCTATCCTCTTCATTGTAGTGCAATGGAATCTTGCTGTCGAAACGTTGCACTATATCCTTACATAGAACTTTAACTTTATCCAGAGTAGTTATACATATAAAATCGTCACCGCCAATATGCCCGACGAAATCATTTGAATTTCCTTCTGTTCTTACAGTATCAGTAATTATTTCCGACAACCTTTGTATTACTTTATCGCCTTCAGAGAATCCATAAACATCATTGAAACATTTAAAATTGTCGAGATCGAGATAAAGCAGAGCAAATTCAGTGTTTGAGCGAATCCTACTATCTATCTGATCATGAATCTGGACATTGCCAGGAAGCCCAGTAAGTGGGTTTGCTTCTCTCTCTTGCCTGCTGCGTCTAATATTCGTTTCTATTCTAGCTATCAGCTCCCGGGAGTCGCACGGTTTGGTTAAGTAGTCATCTGCTCCAAATTCTAATCCCAAAATCTTATCATTCATATCGGTCCGAGAAGTAAGCATAATCACTGGAATATTGCTTGTCCGTAAATTCTTCCGCACCTCTCGGCACACATCATACCCACTTAAATGCGGCATCTCAATATCCAGAATAATTAAATCAGGAATATTCTCCTCCAGTTTACTAAGCGCTTCAAGTCCGTTGGATGCGTTGATAACAACGAAACCTTTAGTCGTCAGCCAGTTTTTGAGTATTTCTTGGATCGTTGGGCTGTCATCTACTATTAGAATAGTCTCGTTTGCCATAGCCCTCTTCTCCAGTATGCTGAGGGATCATTACCAATTTATTCTACATTTCATTCTTTTAACCTTGACACAATTTTTTCTGCAGCTTCCACAATGGCTCCCGTATGAAATCCCCCCGTAAATTTTGTCCATTCACCCTTTGGAGCTCGCTCTGCAGCTATGGTTGCATTCCGAAATTCTCTTGACGCTTCCTTTATCCGGCCTTGTTTACGATATATATTAGCCAGATTAAAATAAGCCAGGACAAAATCCTTATCTATATATATGGTCTTGCGATACTCATCTATAGCCCTCTCTAATCTGTTCTGTCCCTCATATATGATGCCGAGTAAATAGTGAGCGGATTCATTCATCTGATTAATTTTTATAGCTAATAAGCATTCTTCTTCTGCTTTGGCATATTCTTTATCATTTGCGTATATTTGGACCTTAAGTAATCGTGCCGCTATATTTGCGGGATTTCGAGCAATCAGTTTTTCCGCTTCAGTTCTGGCTAAAGTGTATTCTTCCTCCTTAAAAAGACTTGTTGCTCTTCTGAGTATTTCATCATCACTTTGTTCAATCTTCAAAGGGCTATGGGGCAAGAAATCTTTCAGTCGCTTTGTCAATGAAGGCGCAACTGTCATAGCAGCGTAATGAGTTTCACTTTCCTTTTGTTGGCTCTTCCTATAAAAGAATACACCGTCTCTCTTTGTTACCTTAAATTTTTTGGTTACATGCTGAATCATTTCAGCGTATCCAATAAAAAGATATCCATTATCACCAAGACTATTATAGAAATTGTCTAATACTCTCTTGGTAGATTCTATATTAAAATATATGGTTACATTCCTGCAAAAAATAATATCCCAATCACTCATTATTAAAATGGGATAGGGCTCCTTTATCAAGTTGTGATAACCAAAACAAACCATATCCCTAATTTCTTTTTTTAACTGATAGCTTTCGTTATTTATGTGTTCAAAATACTTATCAAGAATCCTGCGCTCAACTAAACGCAGAGTATGTGTTCCGTATTCTGCCTCTTTAGCTGCAGACAAAGCTTTCTTACTTACGTCTGTAGCCAAGATTCTTACTTGCCACTTAGAAAGACCCGGAAAATACTCCTTGATGGTTATGGCAATTGAATATGGCTCTTCACCTGTGGAACAACCAGCACTCCAAATATTAAGCTTCTTTTCTTTTTTGGTCCTAACAATTTCAGGAATTATATAATTCCTGAGAATCTCAAAATGCTGTTGCTGTCTAAAAAAGGAGGTTTCATTTATAGTAATTAGGTTTATAAGCTCTTTAAACTCTTCTTTCCCGCCGGGATGAGATTTCAGAAATTCGTAATAACTTATATAATCCAGCGAATGCTTTTCGCTAGTTCTGGCAAGAAGGCTTATTCTCAAAGAATCAATCTGACTCTTACTTAGATCTATACCACAGCGTTCTCTTATTAGGTCTCGAAACAACTTAAACTCTTCTGAAGTAAGATCCGGTCTCACTACTTTTTGCATTTTCTTGCCTATAGTTTTATAGCTGTCGTAGAAGATACCAGGTTAATAATTTCTTCTCCAATTGAATCAAGAGGTACTATCCTGTCCACCGCACCAACTTCTATAGCCTCCTTAGGCATTCCAAAAACTACACAGCTCGACTCATCTTGAGCTATGGTCACGCCTCCTTTTTCTCTTACCTTTTTGAGGCCTTTAGCGCCATCTGAGCCCATGCCGGTCAAGATTACTCCTATTGCCTTAGGCCCATAGACTTCAGCCACAGAACTTAACAGAATGTCAGCTGAAGGTTTAACTCCCTGTATCTTCGAAGAATCGATCAGTTTAATTTTCCCTCCATTTCCAACCTGCATATGGTATGATGCCGGTGAAATCAAAGCTACTCCCGGATGAACTGCTTCACCATCCTTTGCTTCTTTTACGCTAATTCTGGATTCAGAATCTAACCACCTTGCAAGACCTTTGATGAAGCTATCTGAGAGGTGCTGGGCTATAACAATTCCAGCAGAGAAATCCCGCTCAAATCTTGAGAGGATTTTTGAAAGCGCACCTGGTCCACCTGTCGATGAACCTATCGCAACAATACAAAAACCCCGACTCGAAATCACCTTATGAATTTCGTAACCCTGGCGTAACCTTCCTTTAGGATGACTAATTACTGTTATTTTCGATAATAACTTTACCTTGTTTACGAGCTCTCGATTGAAGCTCTCCAAATCCGACCAGTCCTCCTCTAAACTTGGTTTTTCTATAACATCCAGCGCTCCTGTTTTAAGTGCCTTAAAAACTGAGTTAAGGCCGAGCTCGTCCAGAGAAGCTGCTAAAATCAGAATTGAGGTTGGATAATATGCCATAATTTGTTCGGTTGCTTTATATCCATCCATAGTAGGCATGCGAATATCCATAGTGATAATATCAGGTTTTAGTATGCCGGTTTTTCTTATAGCCTCTTTTCCATTTTCTGCATATCCAACTACTTCTATATCAAGCGACCTATTTAGAATTCGCGAGATCATCTCCCGTGCAACCGCGGAATCATCAACTACTAAAACTCTTATCTTACTTTCCAATTATTACCTTCTCCTTCTGGCTTTTCTTTTCTCCTATTAGATGATCTACAGTCTCTAAAAGGACATTTTGATTAAAATATTTTTTGGTTATATAAGCATTTACCCCCAATTCAATTCCTCTTATTTTGTCTTCTTCCTTCTCTTTTGACGTAACTATAATAATAGGTGTATCTTTGTAGTAACGATCGCTCCTAAGATATTCCGTTAGCTGAAACCCGTCCATGCGAGGCATCTGAATGTCAATTACAAAAAGGTCATATCGCTTTTTACCCGCTTCTTCCATTGCTTCTATGCCGTCCGCTGCCGTTTCTACGCTATAGTCCGAAGCTTCTAAAATACTTTTTTCCATCTCCCGAGTCGTCATAGAGTCCTCTACAACTAATATAGAATATTGGCTTTCTTTAATCTTGCTCTCTTTCTTTATGGCAGGAGGTTCCGAAGAACGACCACGGATCGAATCAATTAAGTCGGCAATATGAAGAATTGCAACAACCTCTCCATTGCCAAGTATGGTGACTCCCGCTACATTTCTAATTCTCCTTAAATGCCTTCCCAAATTTTTCACTATCACCTCTTGCTCACCAATCACCTTATCAACCAGAAAGGCAACTCTTTGGTCTAACCATTGAACCAAAACGGCAATAGCTTCGGTCTTACCTCCAGTCGGTGATGCTTTCCATCCAAGTATTTGGTTTAAATACATAAGAGGAATAGTGACTCCTTTTATCATCAGTGCCTGGTTCCTTTCAATGGTTCGAACATCTGCCCAGTTTATTTTAATAATTCCCTGAACTGAGACTGTAGGAATTGCCATTGTCTCCGTGGCAACCTTCACTAAAAGCACTCGCTGCATTACGAGCGTAAGAGGCATCTCCAGTCTTACTGTGGTCCCCCAACCTCGACTGGTGGATATACTGATATTGCCTTTCAGCTCTTCAATATTTTTCTTCACTATGTCAAGTCCCACACCACGACCAGATATGTCAGTCGTAGTGGAGCTCGTGCTAAATCCCGGAAGAAAGAGCAAACTAACGGCATCTCCATCGCTTAAATGGCGTGTAAATTCAGGGCTGATATAACCTTTTTTCGCTGCTACTCTTTTTATTTTTTTCCAGTCAATGCCTCTACCATTATCCTTTATCTCCAATATTATGCGGTCTCCCTCATTCCAGGAAGAAATTTCAATCATTCCTGACCGGTCTTTTCCTAACTTTTCCCTCTCTTCTGGAAATTCTATTCCATGATCAACAGCGTTTCGAATCATGTGAATTATGGGATCTCTTAAGTTTTCTAACATATTCTTATCTAATTCCGTATTGCCTCCACTTATCCTTATGCATATTTCTTTTCCAAACTGTTTAGCGAGATCACGTACCGCTCTGGGCAGATCATCCAAAATAACAGAGAGGGGAAGCATCCTAGTTTCCAGCAATTTCTGTTGCATGTCTTTAGTCTTCATAGCTAATTGGGAAAGACTATCTACACTTTTTTTAAATAGCTTGTGCAAAGAGTTTCTTAAGTGGGTATAAATAAATTCAATATTATCCATATCTTCAAGGAGCTGTTCTTTCTTTGCTACTGTTGTTTGCAAATCCTGTATCTTTTTTCTAAACGAAGACTCCAACCTCAGACCTTCTTTTGCTTGTAGATACAGTTCCTTGACTTCCCATAAATTCTGCTCGACCTGTCTTTGACCCATAATTATCTCGCTTACTAAATCAGACAAGATGTCAAGCTTTTCTGTTCTTACTCTAATAGTTTCTTCTTTGTCTTCCAGACGTCTTCCTACAACTTTAGGCTTACTCTCTTTACCTGTGGTTTTTGCGGTAGGGATAATGGTTTTAGGCTCTTTTCTGGTTCTCTCAATTTTCGATTTTTTCTTAGCGGATGTCTTTTTGTCTTCGGTCATTTCATTTAAAAGGACGCAGAACTCCTTTATATCAACACCTTCTTTACTTTCCTTTTTTCCAACCGCCTCATCCAGCAGTTCCTTAAAAGTATCGAATGAACCGAAAAGTAAATCTATTTCGCTGTGGGTTAATTGTCTTCCCTCCTCTCTTACCTTTCCAAAAACGTCCTCTACCTTATGCGCCAAATCCGCTATCTTCAAGAGTCCAACCATTTTTGCTGCGCCCTTCATGGTATGAGCCAAGCGGAAGAGCTCATCTATGATTTCTCTATTATGAGGATCTGCTTCAAGTTTGAGCAGCCCTTGGTTGAGACCTTTTACATGATCCTCTGCTTCTTCTATAAATTTGATAATAAATTCTTGTTGATCTATACCTTCCATAGTCTGATTCCTTAAACTAAAGCTGGCCATCCTTTCGAGGACCCAATACTTGCTGTAGATTTCTCGTGAGGCTATCCAATTCCTGTGCTGAAGAAGTGAGATCTTTACTGGCCGCTGCAGTTTGCTCCGCTAACTTATCTATCTCCTTAATAACTGCAATAGATTGTTCGCTTGCTGACTGCTGCTGCTGTGTGGCTAGCGATATTTGCTTTGCCGAATCCGTAGTCATAGCAATTACGTCTATCACGTGCTTGAAGGTCTCCCCAGCTTTTCTTACTAATTCCGCACCCTCCTCAGCCATCCTCATTCCCTCCTCAGTAGTCATCACTGCTTTGCTGGTTGATGACTGTAGTTCAGTTATTAACTCCTTGACTTCAGAGGTTGAATCGGCCACGTTCTCAGCCAGTTTTCTAATCTCGGTTGCCACTACCGCAAAACCTTTCCCGGCTTCTCCGGCACGTGCTGCTTCGATGCTTGCATTGAGGGCAAGCAAGTTAGTCTGCTCAGCAATATCATCGATTATCTCCATAACTGCACCAATTTGCTGAGATCTTTCACCTAGCGACAGTATGTCCTGGGCTGTATTCTTAGTCTTTTGACTGATTTCTTCCATAGCATGGATAGTACTTTCCACTACCTGCTGGCCTTCTTGAACACTGGCTAAAGCCTGTTCCGTGGTTTGAGCGGTATAGCCCGCATTGTCAGCAATTTGTCTAGCCGCAGCCCCTAGTTCTTCTAGGGTAGCAGTAGTCTCATTTACAGAGGCGGCTTGCTCGGTCGATCCAGACGCCAATTCCTGGGAAACAGCTAATAATTCGGAAGAGGAAGAGTTAATGTGGTGGCTTAATGCATCAAGTGGTTGGGTTAAAGACCGGGACCGCATAAGAGAGTAAAAAAATCCGAAGACCAGACCAAAAAATGCCCAAACCGAATTCCTCAACAAGTCAAGCTCTATATCGTAAAAGGTGCTCTTAAGCGATATTCCAAGTCTTACCAGGCCCCATTTATTCCCCTCTATCTCCAGTGGAACGGCTATATCATAAAAGGGTTCACCTTTTTCTTTATAGAACTGAATTAAAGGTTCTTTTGTATTTGCCGCAGTTACGCTCACACTGTCACTTAAAATCTTTCCCTCGAAGACTGTGTCGGAACATGCAAGAACCCTGCCATTTTTATCAAGAATCGTAGCACGGGATGTATGGGGATTATTTTCAACAATCTCAATTACGTAGTTTTTTAATACGTCATAATCATCAAGTAAGACGGCATCAGCACTCATTCTGGCAAACTGTTCTGCTATTTCCATGCCATGATCCTTCATACTGTCGGTGCGGATGTTACGATCTTTAAAATAAACATAAATGGCTGCAGAAACTACAATCATGAACACCAGCAGTGCAACAGCGGAAGAGATTCTTAATCCCAGCGATATTCGTAGCCGATTCCTAAACGCTGTAACCATTCATATCCCCCTCTATTGCCCCTTTTATATACATTGTTGCCATTCCAGCCTTCTTAATTCATTTAACTAATGCCAGCAAACTCTTACAATTTAGAAGACCAACAAGCTTGCCTTCATACTGAAACTCGCCTATTAAGTATTCTCCTTTTGTTTCATCCATAGTCAGAAGTGGGGGCTTAATCAGTTTTGAGGAAATCTCAATCACTCCATATATAGTTTCTACCAAAATACCTGTTTGTACTCCTCCTTGTTCAACTACTACAACTGTACGCAGTTCCTCTCTTCCACCAGAAATTAACCCAAGCAGGGGCCTGAGGTCAGTAATGGAAAGTACATTCCCTCTCAGATTTACCAGCCCCTTTATTTGCTCCGGTACACTGGGTAGAACTGCAATTTTCCCAATCTTTATAACCTCTCTTACGCAATCCAGTTTTAGTCCGTACCATTCAGAATCCAAAGTGCATATAAGTATCTTTTCGGTAGCAAGCTCTTTTGACTCGATTGATCTACTTAAAGCTTCTGCTCTTTGATGAAGTATTTCCTTTGTTTTCAATCCGCTTTCTTTACACCCCGTATTAAATAAGCTATATGGACGCTATATTCTCTAATTCTCTCTTTTCCTCAAAGCTTAAAACTTTATTAAAATCAACAATAAGTAATAGTAATTCCGGGAGCTTTACAATTCCTTCAATGAGCTCCGAATAAATCGTCGTGTTTCCCTCCGGTTGTTCGATTGAGATTCGAGGAATATTTACCACATCACATACTCTATCCACAACTATACCTGCAGTTTTTCCCTCAATCTCTGCAACCAAAATAGCGTTATCCAATGTATAGGTAATAGTTGGAATTCTAAAATATTTTCTAAGATCAATAACAGGAATAACCTTTCCCCTTAGATTTATTACTCCCGCAATAAATTGAGCGCTACCAGGGATTTCCGTAATCTCAACCATCCGGATAACCTCACAAATTTGACTCACGTTCGCACCATATTTCTTGTCTCCCAGCTCAAAAACAATCAATGATAAATCAGCGTTTGTAATCTGCCCTTCAGAAACTGAACGACGTTTGCTGTTTTTCAAGATAAATCCTCCCTGGAAATTACCATATTAACAGTCTGAATTAATCGTATTTTTTTTCTTCTTTTGATTAAAAATCCCTTCTTACATTGGGATTTTTAATCAAAAAGACAAAAAATGGCAGAAAAATACTGCCATTATCTAATAAGAATCTTTTCACTTTCTTAATTAGGATTCGAACCGGTTATTTCTTCGCCGACCTCCAGAATAGGTACTACGCGTTCATAATAAGCTCTCTCAATTTTTTCCTGATTCAAAAGATATACAGGACAAGCAAATTCTATACATAAAGTAATATCTCTTGTACAGGGACGATCATTAACTTCCCAACAATTTTTCCTGTTTTTATATGCAGAGCAATTCATGTACTGACTGGCCGGACACTTCTTTATTTCCCAGCAGAAAGCCATCTAACCATCTTCCTCTCAGCTTCATCTGTAACTTCTACACCCTAAACTTTTGCTGCAATTATTTCTGTAAACAGACTTCTGCACATCAACGAACATGAATTGCCTTTATATTCTTTATTATTTTTTAAATTCCTTTAAAAGATTTGCCATTTCAATGGCAGAGTAAGCAGCCTGCCACCCTTTATTTCCTGCTTTTACACCAGCCCTTTCAATTGCCTGCTCTGTTGTATCAGCAGTTATTACGCCAAAAGATACGGGAATACCTGTGTCCAAATTTACTTTGGCTATACCTTTTGCTACCTCACTAGCTATATAGTCAAAATGAGGTGTATCTCCCCGAATAATAGCCCCCAGGCAAACCACGGCATCATATTTTTTAGACATGGCCATTTTTTGCGCAATAAGCGGCATTTCAAAAGAACCCGGCACCCAAGCCACCTCAATGTTTTCATCCCTCGCATCATGTCTTCTTAGAGCATCCAGGGCTCCATCGAGAAGCCGGGCGCTCAAGAACTCATTAAACCTGCTTACCACTATAGCAAACCTTAAATCCTTGGCAATAAGCTTGCCTTCAAAGACTTTCATATGACTCCTTTCCTTATCACTTTTTTTATACAAATTACTGCTCAACAGCTGTATTTTCTTTATTTTCGTCATCCACGGTTAGCAGATGTTCCAATTTCGACTTCTTAGTCTCCAGGTAGTCAATATTTAAGGGATTGGGTTCAGTCTCATGAGGAATGCGCTCTGCCACTTTTAAACCATATCCTTCTAAACCAACAATTTTAGCTGGATTATTTGTCATTAAGCGCATGGAAGAAAGGCCTAAATCAACCAGTATCTGTGCTCCAATTCCATAATCTCTAAGATCCGGTAGGAAACCCAGAGCTTCATTTGCCTGGACTGTATCCTTGCCTTTTTCCTGTAATTTATAGGCGCGAAGCTTGTTAAGTAAACCTATTCCCCTTCCTTCCTGTCCCATCATATAAAGAAGCACCCCTGCGCCCTCCTCTTCAATCCTCTTAAGTGCATTCCATAGCTGATCTCCACAATCACATCGAAGAGAACCAAAGACATCACCAGTCAAACATTCCGAGTGGACACGAACAAGAACATTAGGTTTACCCGCCACTTCGCCCTTCACCAGCGCAAGATGATAATTACGATCGAGTATGCTTTCATAACCTATTGCCTTGAAGTTTCCGAATCTGGTAGGCAGGACTACCTCTGCGATGCGCCGCACCAGCTTTTCAGTTCTTCGCCGATAAGCAATAAGGCCGGCAACGGTAATCATTTTAAGATTGTGCTTACAAGCAACCTCTTCAAGTTGAGGTACACGGGCCATAGTTCCGTCATCATTCATTATCTCGCATATTACTCCGACTGGAGCCAAACCGGCCAGTTTGGCCAAGTCTACAGCTGCCTCAGTATGACCAGCTCTTTTTAGTACCCCTCCGTCTCTGGCTCTTAGGGGGAAGATATGACCAGGACGGCAAATATCTTCGGGTTTTGTATCGGGATCAACTACAGCTTGAATAGTTGCTGCTCTATCAAATGCAGAAATTCCTGTGGTTATCTTGTGTTTTGCTCCTATTGATACTGTGAAGGCAGTCCCGTGGGTAGAATCATTATCACTGACCATAGCTTGTATCTTCAGTTCATCCAGCCTTCTGCCTTCACAGGGCATACATATTAGACCGCGAGCATATTTAGTCATAAAATTGATGGTTTCAGGAGTTACCTTTTCTGCAGCCATAACCAAATCCCCCTCATTCTCTCTGGCTTCATCGTCAACCACAATAACCATCTTCCCCATTTCTATATCTTCTAATGCCTTCCCAATAGTTGAAAAAGCCATTTTTCACTACCTCGCTTTCCTCTTCGTTGTATAGAAGTTACGCTCAACGAGACTAATAACATATTTTCCGATAATATCAGATTCAATATTAACTTTCGCCCCCATCCTTTTACTCCCAATAGTTGTGGTTTCTGCAGTAAAAGGTATAATTGCGACCGTAAAGCTGTCATTGGAGGTCTCTAAAATTGTTAAGCTTATTCCATCTATAGTCACTGAACCTTGCGGCACCAGATATCTCAAAATCTCTCTATGAGTCCTTATTTGAATAATTTCTGTTGCCCCTTTCTTGAGTTTACGGACAATTGTCCCAACTCCGTCAATGTGACCGCTAACTATATGCCCCCCAAGCCTTGTCTCAGCCATAACTGCTCGCTCTAAATTAACTCTGCTGCCCGCTTTGAGTCCTCCCAAATTTGTTCTCTTAAGAGTCTCTATACTTATGTCAGCACTAAATCCCTGACCCTTAATATCTGTAACCGTTAGGCAGACCCCGTCTACTGCTATTGAATCTCCTGTTCTCAAATCACCAGTTATCTTTGAACACCTTATTTTGATATTCACGCTGGAGATTCTTCGATTAAAGCTCTTTACTATGCCTACTTCTTCCACAATTCCGGTGAACATATCCGGCTCTCTTTCTGTAGCATAGACACTCTAGATTCTCACTTATTTAGAAGTGAGGATTATTTGCTAAAGATTAACTAAAACTTAAATACTTGCTATAAGTCCCTCGACAAACCTGTAGTGAGCTTAGTCAAACTGCTCAATATAAACTTGATTGAAGACTCAAAACGCAAAACAACCAATCTGTCAGATTTTTATACAGCGGATAGGTAGTGTGAAAAACCAATTTTGAGAATGTATTTTGACCTTTGATGCCAAACATCTGGTGTTTCCCGCGCATAAGAAGTAAGTTCTTTACCTTTTCAAAAGTGCAATATATGCCTATATAGGGTATGCTTCTATCATTAAATCTTCACCCATCTTCCTGATACGGCTGAACCTTAAATCCTGCCACCAGTCTAACCCCTCCAAGGGGATTAACCCACGGCTTTTTGAACCTCCAATCAACCTGGGTGCAATAAAAAAGACGTATTTATCTACGATGCCAGAATTAACAGCTGATTTATAAATCCTGGCTCCCCCCTCCAGGAGAACACTAGTTACACCGCGTCTACCCAATTCGTCCATAAGATTCCAGAGATCTACCTCATTTTGATCAGACCTTAAAACCAAAACCTCTACGCCTTTTTTCGACAGCTCATTTAACCTCTCAAGCGACGCTTCTTCAGTGGTAGCAATTATGGTAGGAGCAGACTTGTCAGTTATAACCTTGGCGTCAAGAGGAAGCTTGCCTTTGCTGTCAATCACCACTCTAATAGGATTATGTCCTATCTTATTGTCAGGTCTCGCAGTGAGCAGCGGATCGTCAGCGAATATGGTACCTATGCCTACTACTATGGCATCATACTCATCCCTTAAAATATGAACCTCTTGGTGTGATTTCTCTCCAGTAATTCGATCAGCCTGAGGGGTTGCAATCATACCGTTCAAACTCATTCCTGTTTTCATCAGCACAAAAGGATACCTGCTCGTGATATATTTAACATATATCTCGTTCTGACGGGCTATCTGCCGGTTTAAAACTCCGCTAAAGACTTCAATCCCTGCACTTCGAATCTCATATAATCCTTTACCATTTACCAGAGGGTTAGGATCAATTAATCCGATAACTACCTTGCTTATTCCAGACTTCTTAATTGCCTCGGTACAGGGCGGCGTTTTTCCGGCAGTGCAACAGGGTTCCAGACTGGAAATCAGAACTGCGCCCTTTGCTTTCTCTCCTGCATTCTCCAAAGCCACTACTTCTGCATGTTTTTTTCCTGCTGCAGTATGATAGCCCTCACCGACTACCTCCCCATTTTTAATCACAAGAGCGCCCACCATAGGATTAGGGCTTGTTCTACCCCGTCCTTTCTCGGCCAGCTCAAGTACTCGTTCCATATACTTCTCATACTGCTGATTCGGTTTTTCCATATCCTTAAAAATAAGCAGCCAAGGGAGAATTACCCTTGGCTCGTAAATCATACCAAAAGATATCTTCTCCCATCCAGACTATACTGTCGGCTCTGGAATCTCACCAGATCCTGCCCCGCACTTACTTTACTGCAAACTTTGAAGTAACCAACAGAGGCACGCAATCATACAATCTGTTATATAAACTCCAATTATGCAATAAAGTAAGTGCGGAGCTCGTGGGCTTTACCACCGGTCGGGACTTGGCATTATTAGCCTCACCCTGCCCCGAAGATACTTCCTATCTTTATTTAGGCAAATTCTAGCAAAGGAATGCATCAATTGCAAGCTATCAAAGGTTGATAAAGATGTTTGATTCAATAGCTTGAGGTACTAGAATTATGTAGATAAGAGAAATTCCTGCACCTAAGAACAAAGTTCAGATAATCTCCCGCCAATCCCTCTTTAGTAAATAGGGAAACATATATAGTCTCCTTTTCAAAAGGGAGGTTGGAGGGATTATCCTTTCCTGGAGGGAGTTGCAGGCCTGCATACTGGCAGGCAGGGATTAACCATACTGCACTTTATGAAACCATCTTCCTTCTAAACCTGGCGATAAAGAAACCTTGAGTTTTGTGTACATGGGGAAACAATTGGATCCAAGGTTCATCACCTGAAAATATATTCCCGTGCGTATATTTAACAGCCTCATCCCAGGTGAAATCCTTATGTTTCATAATAAAGTTGTTCGCTACATCCTGGTTTTCCTGCCTGGAGATGGTGCAGGTTGCATATACTAGAATACCGCCGGGCTTTAGGAAACCTGAAGCAGACTCCAAAAGTCTTTGCTGCAGAGTTACTAATTGTTTAATAGTCTGTGGAGTCTTTCTCCATCGACTGTCAGGTCTGCGTCCAAGAGTCCCCAACCCAGAACAAGGTGCATCTATTAAAATTCTGTCCACTGTTTCATCCATGTAATCCTTTAGTCTCGTGGCATTTCCCTTCTTAAGCTGAACTATTTCGACTCCCAGGCGCCTGCAATTCTCTTCAATCAGTTTCAACCGATGTGCATGCAAATCTACTGCAATGATCCTTCCTTTATTCTTCATTAGCGCTGCAAGATGCGTAGTCTTTCCGCCAGGGGCGGCACACAGATCCAATACACTCTCACCAGACTGGGGGTCAACTACATAGCTTGCCAGCATTGAGCTTTCATCCTGAATCTGGAAGAGACCATTCTGAAACTCAGGTAGTTCTGATATATCTCCTATTCGGTTTGCTAACAATGCTTCAGGAATTAAGGTTGAGGGAGTCGTTTCCATTCCCCGCTGCTCCAACCTGCTCCTAAGTTCCGTCACTGTGGTCTTTAGAGTGTTAGCACGGAGTGCGAGTGGAAATCTTCTATTGTTGGCCTGGCAAAGCTGGTTTGTTGCCTCCAATCCTAGCTCATCAACCCACATTTCCACTATCCAGCGGGGATGGTAAGTAGTAAGAACAATGAATCCTATAGGATCTTCCTCCCATTTGGGCCACAGCAGTTGATCTTTTTCTTTAGCAACTCTCCTGCAAAGAGCATTTACCAGACCGGCAAATGTTTTACCGGATATTTTCTTACTAAGCTTGACTGATTCATTGCAGGCAGCATGGACTGGTATTTTATTCATATAAAGAAGTTGATATATAGCTAAACGAAGAATATCTCTTATAGAGGGAGGTAGTTCTTCTATGGGCTTTGTAGTAAATTGCGAAAGCACCCAATCAAGGGTGCCTTCTGCTCTCAAACTTCCGTATACCAGCTCTGTTAAGAGAGCTTTATCACGTCTTTCTAACTTACTTCTCTTTAGCTCCCTGTTAAGAAGAATGTGGGCATAACTCCCAGTCTGGTGAACTCTTTGTACTATATTGAAGGCAATTTCTCTTGCACTGCGGGAAACACCAGCTTTTGAGGACACCAGGACATCAAACTCTTCTCTGACCTCTTAATATGAAATAGAGCAGTTGAAGAACTGCTACCAGAGCCGCTGCTAGATAGGTTAAGGCAGCAGCATCGAGTACCGCTTTGGTCTGTCGATCCTCCGCGGAACTTATCAGGCCAGATTCTTTGAGTAATAACATAGCACGACGGCTTGCATTAAATTCTACTGGAAGAGTAACCACCTGAAAAAGTACTGCAACTGAAAATGCTACTATGCCCAAATTTATAAGCATAGGACTTATAGTAGAACCTCCTCGTGCTAATAAAAAACCCAAGAATATAAGAGGAAATGCCATCTGTGAACCGAAGTTTGCTGCTGGCACCAGCCCCGATCTTATCTTAAGTGGAGTATACTGAACCGCATGTTGAAGAGCATGGCCAACTTCATGAGCAGCGACTCCTAGTGCTGCCAAAGAACGTCCCTGATATACATCCGGTGACAGTCTCAAAACACGATTCCTGGGATCATAAGCATCGGTAAGTACACCAGTGCCTCTCTCAATATTTACGTTGCTCAGTCCTTTTCGTTTCAAAATCATCTCAGCTGCTTCTGCTCCGCTCGCTCGTGATGAAGCAGCAACTTTTGAGTATTTCTCAAAGGCAGACTTTACTTTATATTGAGCCCACAAAGAGAGGGCAATTGCCGGAAGAAGTATTATGAAATATAGGGGATCAAAGAAAAACATGAACGTTTCACCTTCCTGTATTTTATTTAAAACTAACCTAGTCTATCAACAAGTTAGGTTAACACTTGATTAAACAAAGGCGAAGGGGCGAAGTCGAAGCATGGATAAGACCGTGTCGCAGCCTCGCTATCTACATTCTAGGTAAAGCTTTTGGTAATGCGCGAGGCGAGACTCGAGCGGCCCCGCCGCTGGCGGGGTGTCTTCGACCACTTTGCCTGAGTAAAATGTGTCAACCTATCTCCTTTATAATCCAACTAACCTTTAAGCATTTAAAATATATCATACACTATAGATGATATGCTATTCAAGATTCTGAAAGGTTAGCTTTTATATAGTACCCTATCAGCTTTAATTACAAATTTCATTCTCCGAATTTATCGCCTTTTTTAATCCGGTAACCGCGAACAAACTCGTCTCCCGTTATTCTATCCTTATTTTCCGGTTGAACTTCAACAATTGCTAAAGGTATTGTGCCGGTTGCAACCAGCAGTTCTCTCCCGGCAGCAAGTATTTCGCCTGCTTTCCCTTTTGTCTGTAACATAGTCGGCTCTTTTCTTGTCTTCCATATCTTCAATCTTCTTGAACCAAAAAAAGTATAAGCTCCTGGTGTTGGATTTAATGCTCTTATTAAATTGTGAATTACTTCTGCTGGAAGCAACCATTTTATTTCCCCTTCTTCTTTTTCAATTTTAGGTGCGTAGTTTGCCAGATTTTCATCCTGAGGTTTTAAAACAGCAGTTCCCTTTTCGATTTCTTCAATTACCTGCATCAATACCCGGGCACCTAATTCAGAAAGCCTGATATAGAGAGAGACAGCAGTATCATCATCAGTAACCTCCAATTTCTCCTGCCTATATATAGGTCCGGTATCGATACCACTATCTAATCGCATAATCGAAATACCTGTCTCCTTCACCCCATCCATCAAGGCTCGTTGAATAGGAGCTGCTCCCCTATAACTTGGAAGCAAAGAAGCATGTAAATTAAGACATCCATGGGGAGGAAATTCCAAAAGCCAGTTAGGGATGATTTGTCCGAAAGCTACAACGACAGCTATATCTGGGGAAAGAGCTTTGATCTGTTTCTCAATCCCTTTTTCTTTTAAGCTGTAAGGCTGCATACACAATATACCTTCGCGATCGGCTTTTATCTTTACCGGAGGTGAAACTGTGTGTAGTTTTCGCCCCTTTGGTCTATCTGGCTGGGTAACAACAGCTGCAATCTGATGATGGGAGTCTACCAGTGCTTGCAGAGACGGTAAAGCAAATTGCGGGGTACCAAAGAAAAGAATACGCATCATATTACTCAGTAACCTGGTTAATTTATTATTGATTAGAAAAGCATGTGTCTGCTTAAAGATTCCAATTTTCTATCCCCAGTCAGTAAAACTGTTTAACAGCAGGAACCTTTAACAATTGTAATTTAAATTCGTTCTATCGCAACTAATTTGCTCCTAGCTCTCTTGATTCAAATACCTTCCATTTCTCTCAATGCTCTGCGTTTTTCTTCTTTGCTGCACCGGTCGATGATAAGCTTTCCCTCCAAGTGATCAATCTCGTGTTGAAAGACGCGAGCAACCAGCCCTTCAACTTCAAGATCAACAGGATTACCCTCTAGGTCTTGCGCTGTAACCCTGATTTTTTCAGCGCGCTGGACCTTGACCCTTATTTGCGGGGCACTCAAGCATCCTTCCTCTTCCTCTATTATTCCTTCCTTTGAAACTATTTGCGGATTAAGTAATATCCGTAAACCATCACCAATGTCATAAACAAAAACTCTTTTCAATACTCCAATTTGGTTTGCAGCTAAACCAACTCCCTGAGATTCACGCATTAGCTGCTCCATTGTCTTTACCAAATCTTTCAATCCTTCATCGCCTATATCTACCTGTTTTGATTTTTCCCTTAAAACAGGGTCTCCCAGCTTTTTTAGTGATAATATTGACATTGGCTAATCCTCCACCTCAGCAATTAATAATTGTCAATTGACAATTATTAATTGGAAATTAACTGTAATCCCCCTGTACCCGCCTTAGAAAAGAGTTAATCCCTCAAACCTCCCTTTAGAAAAGGGAGACTATATATGTTCTCCTCTTCCTGCCTGCCGGCAGGAAGGTTTTAAAGAAGGATTAGAGACGATTATTTCATATTTTTCTCATAAGAGCCAAATGGGATCAACATCTACTATTATATTGACTCTGTCGCTAATCCTTTGAGCTCTAAATTCCTGCAGGGATTCCTTTATGAATTTTTGCAGTCCCTCTTTCTTAACTTTAAGCATCAAGTGCCAGCGATACCGTCCTTTAATCTTTGAGATAGGTGCAGATGCAGGACCTAACACACCCATCCATCTATCTGTCCCTTTCCGGTAAAAGTGTTTTGCTAACTCTGTTGCTACCGTCAAAACTTGCTTCTCCTCGCTTCCCGTAAATAAAATATTTATTATCTTCGAAAAGGGAGGGTAACCAAGTTCTTTTCGAAATGTTATTTCCCGGTGATAAAACGAATCATAATTTCCGTTTTTCACAGTATCAATTGCATAATGCTCAGGTGCATACGTTTGAATTAGCACTTTCCCGGGTCGGTTTCCCCTTCCGGCTCTGCCACTCACCTGCATTAGAAGCTGAAAAGTCCTCTCTGATGCCCGGAAATCAGGCAGATTCAAAGCAGTGTCGGCATTTATTACTCCAACTAACGTCACTTCGGGAAAGTCCAGACCTTTTGCTATCATCTGGGTGCCGAGAAGTATGGCACCTGAAGACGATTTGAAGTCAACAAGCTTATGAATATATGCATTCTTACTGCTTAATGCATCAGTATCCATTCTTATCGTCTTATTTTGAGGATATAACCTTCTTGTTTCTGTTTCAACTTGCTGTGTTCCCAATCCAAAATATCCAATGTTATGACTTCCACAGCTTGGACAAATTTGAGGTGGTAACCTTGTGCTACCGCAATGATGACACTTTAGCAATTTCTTTTCACCGCTTCTGTGCGGTAAATGGTAAGTGAGAGATACTGCACATTGCTCGCATCTGGCTGACAAACCACAATCTTTACAAATTAAAAAACTGGCAAACCCCCGGCGATTAAGAAATAATATAACGTTATCACCTGCTGAAAGCGCAGAGCCTATTCCATCAGAGAGTTTCTGGTGAAAAATATATCGATCGTTTCTTTGTCTCATATCGATAATTTCAATATCCGGTTGCGGCCTCTCTTCCACGCGCTTAGGTAAGGTTAAAAGTTTAAATTCACCCTTTTCTGCCCTGTATTTACTTTCCACCGATGGAGTTGCGCTTCCTAGAATAACAGCAGCGTTATTCAAATTGGCCCGCTTGATGGCAACATCCCTGGCATGATAACGAGGGTTTCTATTCTGTTTGTAACTAGTCTCTTGCTCTTCATCAACGACAATTAAACCCAGGTTTCTGAGCGGAGCAAATATAGCAGAGCGTGCACCAACCACTACATCAAAATTACCTCTATTCACCGCCTGCCATTGGTCGAACCGCTCTCCCTCACCCAGTGCTGAATGCATTACTGCTACTCGTTCACCAAATCTTTTCTTAAACCGTTCCACCATTTGTGCGGTGAGTACTATCTCAGGAACAATTACAACTGCACTTCTCCCCTGTTTGACAGCATAAGCAATAGCTTGAAGATAAACTTCTGTTTTTCCACTACCAGTCACCCCCTGAAGAAGAAAAACTTTAAAACTTCTTTCCTCAACAGTTTCTTTAATATGATGCAGTGCTTCCCTTTGCTCCGTGTTAAGATCATAATTCAGTGTTGATTGAGTTAGATCATAGCTGTAATCTCTGCTCCCGCGTCTAACATCTTTTTTGTACAGTCTAATCTTCCCTTTCTTTTCCAGAGACCTTAATGGATTTCTAGTAGTATCTGTATGCAAGAGCAGGTCTTTTACCCTCATTGTCCTTTCTCTTCTCACCAGTTCTTCAAGAATTGCCTTCTGTTTAGAAGACTTATTAAAATTATTCAACTCTTGCTCATTGATTTCTGCAATCAGCTCAACCCACTCTTCACGCTTGGGTCCTATGCGTGGCGCCGTTAATTCATATCTACTCTCAATAATGCCTTTTCCCATTAGTTTTTTAAGAGCGGTATAAGAATTTTTAACATTCAAATGTTTTTTCATCTCTTCCCACGGCAAATCGCCTCCTGCTGAGCGAATCATCTGCAAAATTTGCTGCTCTTGTTCTGAAAGAGAAGTTTCACCAATATGTTCATTTTTAACAATCAAGACCATTCGTTTAACTATCTTCCTTCTTCGTCCCGGGGCAAGAAAAAGCCTCAATGCTGCAATTTGAGTAGAGATATAGTAATACGCAATCCAGCTGCTGAGCTCAATCATCTCTGCTGTTAAAACGGGATGATCATCAATGATGCTAATAATTTCGCTTACTGAAGGATAAGAAGTTGCAAAGGAAAGTCCAACAACATAGCCAACCTCGCGTCTTTTTCCAAAGGGAACCAAAACCATCGAACCAACAGCAATCTGAGAGTGCAATTTCCTGGGGACTGCATAAGTAAATGGGCGGTCGACTTCTTCTGCAGGAACATCAACTATGATTTCAGCAAATAATCTCTCCATATACCTACCCTCGATTTTCCGATTATATCAGCTTGGATAACTGCAGGCTAGCAGTAGAGAGCCACCCTAAATGGTGGCTCTTTTGCAAATTATCTTGTTTTAGACCTTTTGGAAAAAGTTCCTCAATTTATTGTGTACCCGCCTCTTTCTTCAATACATCAACTGTATCTGTTCGCTCCCAGGTGAAATCGGCATCATTGCGGCCAAAATGTCCATAGCATGCAGTCTTCTTATATATTGGTCTTCTTAGATCGAGGTTTCGTATGATAGCAGCCGGCCTAAAATCAAAACATTCTTCTATCAGTTTTTCAATCTTCCTCTTATCTATCTTCTCTGTTCCGAAAGTATGGACCGCTATAGAGAGTGGGCGCGCTACTCCTATAGCATAAGCAATCTGTACTTCGCACCTGTCAGCCAGGCCTGCTGCGACTACATTTTTCGCTGCATGCCGGGCTGCATAAGCACCGGACCGGTCTACCTTTGTAGGATCTTTACCAGAAAAGCACCCACCGCCATGCCTTGACATCCCACCGTAAGTATCTACCATAATCTTTCTACCGGTAACCCCTGTGTCAGCCATAGGACCTCCAATTTCAAATCGTCCAGTTGGATTGACCAACATACGGTGTTTGTCTTCAAGTAGCTCTTTATCCACCAATTCTTCCGGCAGGACAGGCTTAACAACATGCTCAATCAAATCAGGCCGTATAAGATTTTCCAGATCAATCCCCGGCCGATGTTGGGCAGCTATAAGAACTTTATCAATCGCCACCGGCTTCCCATCAACATATTGCAGTGTTACTTGGGTTTTACCGTCTGGCCTAAGATAGGGGACCACACCTGACTTTCTTACTTCAGCCAGCCGGTGAGCCAGCTTGTGGGCAAGCATTATTGGCATAGGCATAAGTTCAGGAGTTTCGTTACAAGCATAGCCGAACATCATTCCCTGGTCTCCTGCTCCTTCTTTATCCAGTTCAATATCAGTAGATTCACCAGTGCGTTCTTCTAAAGCATGGTTGACTCCAATCGAAATATCCCTTGACTGTTCCTGGATACTTGTAACAACCCCACAGGTATCGCAGTCAAAACCATACTTTGCTCGTGTATAACCGGCTTCTCTCACAGTATCCCTGATAACCCTCGGAATATCTACATATGTGGTAGTAGTTATTTCTCCAGCTACAACTACAAGGCCTCTAGTGACTAGGGTTTCGCAGGCTACTCTCCCAACTGGATCATCCATGTATACACCATCAAGAATAGCATCAGAAATTCTATCAGCTATTTTATCTGGATGTCCTTCAGTTACTGATTCCGAGGTGAAAAAATAGCTTTGCTTTTTCATTCATTTCCCCCTTTTCATAAGTTTAAATAAAGACCTCTGAAAACCCTCAAGCTGCATTTATTCAGTCCCTTTAAAGCTTCTATACTTCTATGTAAAAACAGCTCCCGTTTATCTAAACATCAGAAACTAGTCGGAAGTTTATTAGTAAATAGTCGGGAGTATAATTTTCACTTCCGACTACCGATTCCCCACTGATAAATTTCCTGCGTATCTTTGTGACATTTCGACTGAACTCCCATCGATAAAAATCCCTCTTCTCAAAGCAAGAAGAGGGTCGTTAGAATCTCTATTCCTCTCATCTTTCAGAAGTTTTCCTTGGAAAGCTCTGCAGGAATTGGCACCTTAAAAAATAGTCTACCAGCTTTCAGCCTAGTTAATTACTAGCCTTACTCGTGGGTCAAACGTCAAGCTGATTTTAGATTCCTTTGACTTTCGACTACCTTCCAGGTTGCCGGGCTTCATAGGGCCAGTCCCTCTGCCAACTCTGGATAAGAGAGCTTCAGTATTTAGTTAAGAGAAATCTATCAGAAGAGCTGAAAATCGTCAAGCACAAACCTTGTTAACAAAATATATTTTAGTTCTGTACAAAAGGTATGAAGTATTTTTGCCTAGGTATCAAAAACTAGTCTGGAGTTTCTTAGTCGACAGTCGGGAGTATAATTATCACTGCCTACTACCGACTCCTCACTGACAACTTTTTGCGTGTCTACGTGGAATGCATTCTAAGTATAGAACCAGCCTTTATTAACATTTGTAACATTTATCTGTTCTTAAATAATTTTACAACCTCATCAATTACCGCTCTTGCTGCCTGCTCTTTATAAAGAAGGGGAAGAGGGATAGCGCCATCTTTATTAACAAAAGTTATCTGATTTTTGTCAGCACCTAAATATTCAAAGGTGTTAACGGCAATCAAATCTAAGTTCTTTTCTATAAGTTTTCTTTTAGCCTCTCGTAAGTCGAGTTCGGACTCCAGAGCAAAACCCACAAACAGACAGTCTCCCTTAATATCTGCTGCCTCCTTCAATATATCGGCTGTTGGACTAAGCTCTATGGAAGAAGGCATTGAGTCTTTTTTAATTTTTTCAGGCTTAAACGAAGCTGGCTTAAAATCTGCAACAGCTGCTGCCATGATTAAAACTTGTGATGACGCCATATTTTCGAAAACGGCCGTCCTCATTTCTTCAGCAGTAACAACTTGTACCAGGTCTATACCATCAAGGGGAACCAAACTTGTGGGAGCGCTCACCAAAACTACTTGAGCACCTCTCCTTTTGGCTTCAGCCGCTATAAAATATCCCATCTTTCCAGAAGATCTATTACTAATATATCTTACAGGATCGATTGGTTCACGGGTTCCTCCAGCAGTTACCAAGACTTTGATTCCTTTAAGATCCTCCTTTCTGGCAAGTTCCTCTTCCACTGCTTGTATAATTGTAAATAAATCAGCTAGCCTCCCTATCCCTTCATCTCCCGATGCCAATTCCCCTTCCTCGGGACCAACCAGGCGAATTCCCCTGCGATTCAGCGTCTCAATATTTTGCAAAGTGGCAGGATTTAAATACATCTCTTTATGCATAGCCGGTGCAATAATAAGAGGACAGGTACAATCAATAACCGTTGAAGAAAGTAGATCATCAGCAATTCCTTGGGCAATCTTCGCAATAATATTAGCAGTAGCAGGAGCAATCAGAATCAGATCTGCTTCTCTTGCCAGTGTGATGTGAAACAGAGTTTCATCAGGCAAATGTGGTTCAAAAAGACTTGTTGCAACTTTGTTTGCTGTAATAGTTTCGAAGGTTAGGGGAGTTATGAAGTTAAGGGCAGCCGTGGTCATTATTACTTTTACTTTCGCTTTCCTTTTAACCAGAAGTCTTGCCAGTTCAGCAGACTTATAAGCTGCAATACTGCCTGTTATTCCAAGAACTATTATCTTGTCCTTAAGCATTTCTAATTCACTTCGCAGACTATTTCAAAATGTTTGAGGTGAAACCGTGCTAAATCATACAGGACAAAGAGGTTATGTTTACGGCTATGAATAGAATTTATCTTGAAACGATTATACTTTTCTTAACGCCCACTTCTCGGTCTTACAATAGTGAACAGATAAGCCAGTATCGTACACTGACTCAACGCTATTTGATACCATCCACTAAACGCTCATAAGTTATTTTGTCATCAGCTGCTTCTTCCATGGCAATAGTGAGAGGTTTACTTGATTCGCTCTTAATCAAAGGTTGTACTCCCTCTACCAGACCTTCTTCTTTCTTCAGGCTGCTCTGATAATAATTTATCTGCCTAGCTCTCTTCGCAGTCAGTATGACCAGAGTATACTTGCTATCCACTTTCTTTAGCAGATCATCAATCTTGGGTTTTAGTAGCACCTTTACTCTCCTTTTTGCCCTCTGCCTTGAAATTCTTAAACACTTTGGGTGCGCGATACAAAATCATTGTCTGCAACATATATATTCTATTCCGTATTGAGATTTTTTAAAAATAGTTAAATAATAAATTTTTCAACGGGCTTGCAGTTTGTATCCTGCATCTTATATCCTCAAATGTTTAATGTCGATGTTTTTGCTCTCTCTTCACTCACTACTTTAATCAGCTCTTTTACGGCTCTATCAACCTTATCGTTTACAATCACATAATCATAATTATATGCGGCTTTCATCTCTTTTAGTGCTGCATCTATTCGTGCTGCAAAATCGTCTGGAGTTTCTGTTTGCCTTTTTTTCAATCTGTGTTCAAGCTCCGCTATTGAAGGTGGTTGGATAAAAATTAAGATAGAATCGGGAATCTTCTTTTTTACTTGAAGCGCTCCCTGTACATCTATCTCCAGAATTACATCCTCACCTGCAAGCAGTTTATGCTTTACTTCGCTATAAAGGGTCCCATACAGGTATTTATGCACAGTAGCAGATTCAAGAAATTCTCCCTGTTCCCTCTTCTGCTCAAACTCTTCTTCGGTCAGAAAATAATAATCATAGCCATCAACCTCTCCCGGTCGTTTAGGTCTGGTGGTTACCGATACAGAACGTTTGACGCCAGCTAGTGAACTAAGGAGTTTTGCTACTAAAGTGCCCTTCCCTGCTCCAGATGGCCCGGATACTACAAAGAGCTTCTTGTGTATCTTCGAACCCATAATTTACCCATATATAACTGTTTTGATTACAAGCAACAATTTTTACTTTCCCACTACTATATTGAGAAGTGAAGCTGCACACCGACTCACAAATATGTTTACGTAAGTCTCTATTGCACAAAAGCAGGATACTACATATCTTGAAATAATAGAATTCTCTACATTTTTTCTTTCAGTTCAGCGATAATCAGCTCTCGCTGTTTGGAACCTAAACCCTGAACTCTCTTTACTGTACTTATACCTAATTTTCTCATTATACTGCGGCTTCGTACCTGCCCCACTCCCGGTAGAGATTGTAGAAAAGAGCTAACCTTCATCCGGCCCAACACCTCATCATCTATTTGCCTGAGGGTTACTTCAAGACTAATCTTTCCTTTTTTTAGTTCTTTTTTCAGTTCTGCTCTCTTTCTTCTCAGCTGAATAGCTTTCTCCAAGCCCCGGCTACGATCTTCGGCAGAAAGTTCCGGAATCTCCATCTTCCTCCTCGCATTGTATCTGGAATTATACTTTTTAGGTTCAAAGTTATCAAGAATAACTAAAGTGGTCTATGAACAAGTTAGGTCAACACTTGAGCAAAAGGGGTGGAAAGGCGAAGGCGAAGCAGGGAGAAGACCGTGTCGAAGCCTCGCTATCTACCTTCTGGTTAGAGCCCTTGGCTATGCGCGAGGCGAGACTCGAGCGGCGGTTAAATTTAAATATTGCTATGTTGAGAAGGTGCCGACCGCGTGTCTTCGACTGCTTTGCCTGAGCAAAATATATCAACCTATCTCCTTCATAATCCAACTAAAGTTTCACATTCAATACTGTCGAACTTAAATTTTATATCTGCTTCCAGGGGCAACCAGGGGTATCTCATCATTACAGAAAATACACTGCTGAGGCGCATAAGACTTTATGGACAATTTAACCAGGGCGTTAGGAACCTCTGAAAATATTTTCTTATCTCCACGATCTATTAAGACAGCAATACCCACCAAAATAGCTTCCCTATCCTTAACAATATCCAATATTTCCTTTACTGACTGACCAGTTGTTATAACGTCCTCGACTATCAAGACACGTTCATCCTTACGCAATTCAAATCCGCGGCGCAACTCCATCTTTTGTTCACAGCGTTCGGTAAAAATCATACGGCATCCCAATGCTTCAGCTACTGCAAATCCCAATATTATTCCTCCTAGAGCTGGTGATATAACCACATCAACCTTCGAATAGTTCCTGGCTAATTCTTGAGCTAATTTCCGAGTTAGTTCGGGAAATTGAAGTATCCTCGCAGTTTGAAGATATGTATCGCTGTGTCTTCCAGAGGAAAGCAAAAAATGTCCCTTTTCAATTACCTTTTTCTTCTCAAACAGCTCCAGTACTTCCTGCTTTTTCATCCTGAGGATTCCCCCAGTTCTGCCAAGATCTGATCTACAACCTTTATTGGATCCGATGCTTTTATTATAGGTCTCCCTACTACTATATAAGACGCACCTGCCTTTATAGCCTCTTTTACTGAGAGAACTCTCTTTTGATCATAAGCAGCAATTCCCGGAAGTCGAATGCCCGGTGTTACTATCAAGAATTGACCACCGCAGATCTCTCTTATGGCAGTGACTTCAAGAGGCGAAGCTACTACTCCGTCCAGGCCAGCTTCCTGAGCAAGCTTAGCCAGATAGGTTACCTGCTCACTTACTTCGCGCTCTATCCCTATCTCTCTTACAGTTTCATCATCCAAAGACGTAAGCAGGGTAACGCCCAACACTTTCGTAGTTCCATTCTCCCACTTAACTGCCTCAGCTGCCCTTCTCATCATCTCGAAACCTCCAGTAGTATGGACAGTGAGCATCTCTACTCCCATCTTGAGCGACTCGCGACAGGCATCGCTTACCTGATTCGGAATATCATTAAATTTGAGATCTAAAAAGACTTTTCCACCCAGAGTATGGATAAGTTCCACTACCTGTCTGCCTTCTGCAATAAAAAGCTGCAAACCAACCTTGAAGAAATCGATCCGATTACGCAGCATATGGCAGAGTCTTGCAACTTCAATCTGACTCGAGACATCAAGGGCCAAAATCAGAGGTGGATTTTTCAACGCGTCTCCTCAATAAAATATTAAGAGTACGGATAAAAGTTATTATCATATAATTAGCATGCCTCTTAGTTCATTGATATCATCGATCTTTTTCTGTTTTAAATAGTCCCTCAGTCCTGCAATAATCGTAAGAGTCGTTTTTGGATTCACCAGATTTGCAGTTCCAATAGCTACAGCGGAAGCACCGGCCAGAAAAAATTCGATTGCATCCTCTGTGGTCATAATTCCACCTATACCGATTACCGGAACCTCAACTCTAGTAGCAACTTCCCAAACCATCTTCAAAGCTATCGGCTTTATCGCTGGCCCGGTAAGACCTCCCGTTACATTGCCGAGTTTGGGCTTGCGGTTATCGATATCAATAGACATTGCTGGAATAGAATTAATTAGAGAAATAGCATTAGCTCCCGCCCCTATGGCTGCTTCTGCTATTTTGCAAATATCTGCAATATTCGGAGACAATTTTACTATAATAGCCCTGTCAGTTACTGTCCGTACTCTTCCGACTAGATTCCTTAGTATCTTCAGGCTGTTTCCAAATTCCATCCCGCCATTTTTAATATTGGGACAGGAAACATTCAGCTCAATTCCAGAAATTCCTCTGGCCTTTTCCAGTCTGGTTACTACTTGAACATACTGTTCGATATTATAACCCGCAACACTAACGATAACTGGAACATCAAACTGTTTTAAAAAAGGAAGATCCATATTAATAAAATAATCAACACCCTTATTTTGTAAACCAATACTATTTAAAATACCTGAAGCAGTCTCACAAATACGGGGTGGTTTGTTCCCTTTAATTTCGTTAAAAGTAACTGATTTAACCACTATTGCCCCTAATTTGTTAATATCCAGCAGTGAGGAATATTCTCTGCCGCTTCCGAAGGTACCAGAGGCTGTCATAACTGGATTCTTCATTTTTATTCCAGCAATCTCTACCGCAAGATTAGACGGCATCCCACACAACCTCATCTGATTTAAAAACGGGCCCCTCTATACATACTCGCTGATAATCCCAATCTCCGGAATCAATCTTAATCGGACATACGCAGGAAAGACAAACTCCCAAGCCACAGCCCATAAATTTCTCCAGAGAAACCTGGCAAGGGATTTTGTAACGGGAGGACAGCTCAGCTACTTTTATAAGCATAGCGTTGGGACCGCAGGCATAGACTTGCTGTAGATTCATCTTCTTAAAGAGTCCGGATAGTAAATCTGTGACCAGGCCCTTCTTTCCTAAAGTTCCATCTTCAGTTGCAAGATACAGCTTATGTGCAATCTTTTCTAGCTCATCGCTAAAAGGAAGGTTGCTTATACTACGAGCTCCCAAAGCTATATACACTTTCGTTCCTTTATTCTTTAGCTCCTCAGCCAGAAGCCTAAGAGCAGCGATGCCTGTCCCTCCGGAAACCAGCAGCGCGCTTTCAAAATCCTCTTTTATTTCAAACCCCTTACCCAAAGGCCCAATTATATCCAGTATTGAACCGGATTCTACTTCCTTAAGCCAGGCTGTTCCCCTGCCAACAACCTTAAAGACAATTTCGATGGAAGTATCGTTCCTGGAATAAATGCTAAAAGGCCGTCGCAGAATATAGTTTTGATTTTCCCCGCAAAGAATGTTTATGAACTGACCGGGTTTAGCTTCCTTTGAAATATGTGGAGCATCAAGAGACAGGCGGTATATGTCTTTACTTAATTCCTTTATGGAAAGAACCTTTATTTTGCTTTGTACCATCTTCATTAGAACATCTATTTTGAACCATAAATATGAAACAATATTCGGTTTATATTATATTCAAATCAGGATGATTTATTATAATAATCTTGTATGGCATACACAGAAAGCTCATTGTCCGACATTGCTTCAATTCCCTTGGCCGCTGCTGAAGCAGCAGAGATAGTAGTTATACAGGGAATTCTGTAAGCCATTGCTGCGGTTCGAATATAATAACCATCAGTGCGGGTACCTCTTCCCCAAGGTGTATTTATAACCAGGTTAATCTGCCCGCTTTTAATAAGGTCTACTACATTTGGACGGCCTTCTCTTAATTTGAGCACTTCTGAAACCCGTATCCCATTTTGTGACAGAACCTCAGCTGTACCACTGGTTGCAATAATCTTAAATCCTTTTTCCTGAATCCGGTGGGCAATGGGAACGATAGCCAGCTTATCTTTATTGTTTACACTGATAAAGACCGCACCCTGTACTGGAAGTGATGAGCTGGCTCCCATTTCTGCTTTAGCAAAAGCTGCGCCAAAATCAAAATCTATTCCCATTACCTCGCCAGTAGATTTCATCTCAGGGCCCAATATAGTATCTACTTCCGGAAATCTACCAAATGGAAGAACTGCTTCCTTTACAGCAATATGTTTAAATTCTAACCTCTCTCTGTGACCTAATTCTTTCAGAGTGCGGCCAACCATCACCTTTGCTGCCAGTTTAGCCAGCGGTATGCCAGTGGCTTTGCTAACAAAGGGGATAGTCCGTGATGCTCTGGGGTTTACTTCCAGAACGAAGACCGTATCATTCTTAACTGCAAATTGAATATTAATAAGCCCCACCACACCAAGCTTTAGAGCTAATTTCTTGGTGTAATTTTTTATTTCCTCTATTTTCTCTTTGGTTAGATTCTGCGGTGGTATAGCACAGGCACTATCACCCGAATGTATACCTGCCTCTTCGATATGTTCCATTATTCCGCCTATAAATACATCGTTACCGTCAGCAACTGCATCAACATCGATTTCCACAGCGTCCTCTAGAAACTTGTCAATAAGAATAGGATGCTCTGGAGACGCCTTCGCTGCGGAAAAAATATAGCTCTCTAGCATCTCCTCAGAGTATACGATCTCCATTGCTCTACCACCAAGAACATATGAGGGTCTAACCAGAAGAGGATAGTCTATCTGCTGAGCTACTTTTTTGGCTTCCTCATAAGAGAAAGCGGTACCGTGTAAAGGCTGGTTAAGTCCGAATCTCTTTAGAAGTCTGCCAAACCGTTTTCTGTCTTCAGCTAAATCAATACTATCGGGTGGAGTTCCCAGTATCTTCACACCTTCATTTTCGAGCGGTACCGCCAGCTTAAGGGGAGTCTGTCCTCCAAATTGAACAATTACTCCTATCGGTTCCTCACGTTCCACTATATTCAGTACGTCCTCAAAGGTAAGGGGCTCAAAATAGAGCCGATCTGCTGTATCATAATCGGTACTTACTGTTTCCGGATTGCAATTAATCATTATGGTTTCGTAACCTTCTTCCTTCAGTGCCAATACCGCATGTACACAGCAATAGTCAAATTCAATTCCTTGTCCTATACGGTTGGGGCCGCTCCCCAGAATTACGACCTTTGGCTTTTTGGCAGGTCTGATTTCATTTTCAGTTTCGTAAGTTGAATAGTAGTAAGGGGTATATGCTTCAAATTCCGCAGCGCAGGTATCAACAGTTTTAAAGGTAGGTATGATATCAAACTTTGTTCGAAGATTTCTTACTGTCTGCTCATCGCTTCCTAATAAGTGCGCTATTTGAAAATCAGAAAAACCATAGCGCTTGGCTTCCCGTAAAAGACCGGGTGTGATGGTCTTAATTGTCGTACTCGATATTTCTTTTTCCATAAAAATTATCTCTTGAATACTATGGAGAAACCATCTATCGATTTTCGTAAGCTCATATACCTGATCCAGGTGCATACATTGCTCCAAGGCATATTTGATATAAAAAAGCCGGTCTTGATTGGGAACTGCGAGTTTCTGATGAAGTTGTTCTTTTATAATCTCATCTCTACCATCTGCTCCCAGACCGAATCGGTCAGCCTCCAGGGAACGTATTGATTTTTGGAGTGCCTCCTTGAAAGTTCGGCCGATAGACATTACTTCACCTACTGATTTCATCTTGGTTGTGAGAGTAGAATCAGCATCTGGGAATTTCTCAAAAGCCCAACGTGGAGTTTTAACTACCACATAATCAATAGTAGGTTCAAAACATGCCGGAGTTTCTCTTGTAATATCATTGGGAATCTCATCAAGAGTATAGCCTGTAGCCAGCTTTGCAGCGATTTTCGCTATAGGAAAACCTGTAGCCTTTGAGGCCAAGGCTGAACTTCTGGATACTCTGGGATTCATCTCAATTACTACCATTCTGCCGCTGTCTGGTTCTATGGCAAACTGGATATTGGAACCCCCGGTTTCTACACCGATCTCTCTCATTATGTTAATAGAGGCATCTCTCAGTTTCTGATATTCCTTATCTGTTAAGGTCTGGGCAGGCGCAACAGTAATAGAATCCCCAGTGTGTATACCCATAGGATCAACATTCTCAATGGGACAGACAATTACCACATTGTCCTTTAGATCCCTCATAACTTCGAGTTCATATTCTTTCCAGCCTATGACCGACTCTTCAATCAAGACTTCTCCTATAGGACTAATTGAAAGGCCGTCTGCAACCAGTTCTCTAAACTCTTCCATATTCCAGGCAATGCTACCCCCTGAACCGCCAAGAGTAAAACTGGGTCTTATCACTAAGGGAAACCCTATCTTCCCTGCTATTTTTTCTGACTGACTGAGGTTATACGCAAAGCCGCTTCTGGGTACTTCAAGTCCAATTCGCCGCATTGCCTGTTTGAAGAGACTGCGATCTTCCGCTTTCTCAATAGCCTCAAGCTTCGCTCCAATCATCTCTACGCCATATTTTTCAAGCACGCCATTTTTAGCTAACTCCACGCCGACATTCAGACCGGTCTGTCCCCCTAAAGTAGGCAGGAGGGCATCGGGTTTCTCCGCCGCTAGAATTTTCTCCACAATTGGCGTGGTAATAGGCTCGATATAGGTACGGTCAGCAAACTCCGGGTCCGTCATAATAGTGGCAGGATTGCTATTTATCAGTACCACCTGGAATCCGTCTTCCTTGAGAACTTTACATGCTTGTGTACCTGAGTAGTCAAACTCGCAAGCCTGTCCAATAATAATTGGACCTGATCCTATCAAAAGAATCTTTTTTATGTCATTTCTTGTAGGCATCTTGCTTCAGTCCAGTTTTAATATTAGAACACACCTATCGTTCTTCTGGCAGTTATCCATTAATCAAATCACAGCGCTCAAGATAAAGCTTTTTTTCTGCTTCGGTGTATCATACCGGTAAATTCTTGAAACAAATATTTAGCATCATGAGGACCGGGCGATGCTTCAGGGTGATATTGAACAGAGAAGGCCTGAAAATCCTTGCATATCATCCCCTCAACTGTGTTGTCACTAAGATTTACATGAGTTACTTCAGCTATTTCGGTTACTGAATCCATGTCAACAGCAAAGCCATGATTTTGAGCAGTTATCTCTACTTTAGCGGTCCTAAGATTCTTAACAGGTTGATTTCCTCCATGGTGCCCAAATTTTAACTTGTAGGTTGCCCCTCCTAAAGCTAAAGCCAATAGCTGGTGACCTAAACAGATTCCAAAAATAGGTTTTTTACCCAGTAAATCCTTAACAGTCTTAATGGCATATGGAACTCCCTGAGGATCTCCTGGCCCATTGGAGAGGAGAATTCCATCAGGATCAAGTTTTAAAGCCTCTTCCGCTGATGCATCTGCTGGCAGGACATGTATCTGACAGCCTGAAATCTCAAGGGAACGGAGAATATTAAATTTAATGCCGTAGTCAAAAACAACCACCTTATATTTGGGATTCTTTCTGATATATTTCGACTTATCCATTGAGTTATTCCAGACATAGGGCTCAACTGTGGTAACTTCCTTAACCATATCCCTTCCTACAAGGCTGGGAATAGTCTTTGCTTTAGAGATTAGATAATCCTCATCCAGATTGACTGAAGAAATGACCCCTCTCATTGCGCCTTCGCTTCTGATATGTCTGGTGAGCGCTCTGGTATCAATACCTTCAATGCCTACTATTCCATATTCCATAAGAAATTCGCTAATAGACCCGGTGGCTCGCCAATTACTGTAGATTCCTGAACTTTCTCTAACAACAAAACCTTCTACAAAAGGCCCTCTGGATTCGAAATCCTCCCTGTTAACTCCGTAGTTTCCTATTAGAGGATAGGTCATTGTCACTATTTGCCCTGCATAAGAAGGATCGGTTAGTATTTCCTGATAACCAGTCATGCTGGTATTAAAGACTACTTCACCGGCTGCTTCTCCTTTCTCACCCAGAGCCCAACCATAGTATGTTGCTCCATCCTCCAGAGCCAATATACACGGTTCTCTATTCATGATAGTCATTGTCTTTCACCATTTGTAGCTTAATACCGCTTTCTTGATTCTAATGTGGGTTTTTTATCAACTATTTTTCTATCTTTAACGATAATTTCTCCATCAACAACCGTGTGGATAACTCTACCTCGTAATTTCCACCCAAAATACGGGCTATTTTCGCTTTTTGACTCCCAGTTATCAACATCAACTTCAGGTTTGGAATAACCTGGCTTATATAGCTCAACTTTAGCTTTAGGTTCGACTATAATTAAGTCTGCAATTGAGCCTTCCTCCAAAACTCCCCCATCAATACCCAAGATCCTGGCAGGATTTGTACTCATTTTCCCGATTGCTTCAGAAATAGTTAAGACTCCTGTCTCAACCAACTCGGTAATTATGACGGCAAGTGCTGTCTGCAAGCCTACAATTCCGAAAGGCGCATAGTCAAATTCCTTCTCTTTCTCCTGAAGTGCATGAGGTGCATGATCGGTAGCAATAGCATCGATAATTCCCTCAGCTAAACCTTCCCTTAGTGCATCCATATCTTCTCTGCTACGTAGTGGCGGATTAACCTTGTAATTCGTATCAAAGGTCGATAAGGCTTCGTCCGTAAATACAAGGTGGTGAGGTGTAACTTCGCAAGTGACAGGAATACCCTTCCTTTTTGCCCTTCTAACCATTCCCACTGAACCTTTGGTACTTACATGAGCGATGTGAAGTCTTGCTCCTGTAAGCTCGCTCAAAAGCAAGTCCCTGGCAATTATTGTCTCCTCGGCAGCGGCAGGAATCCCTCTCATTCCTAATAGTGTAGAGTAGTAACCCTCATTTATCTGTCCTCCAAAGGAAAGGTGCTCGTCCTCTGCGTGGGCGATCAGAGGACGGTTTAACATTTTTGCATATTCTAACGCCCGACGCATTACCTCTGCATTCATTATGGGTCTCCCGTCATCGGAAAAAGCAACAGCCCCAGCCTCTGAAAGTTCAGCCATTTCTGCCAGCTCTTCACCCCTCAGACCTTTCGTAACTGCACCAACTGTATAGACACGGACTACCCCTTCTTCCTCTGCCTGAGCTTTTATGTAGTCTAGAACAGATTTATTATCAGCAGGCGGTTCAGTATTGGCCATACAGACAACCGAGGTAAAACCGCCTTTTGCAGCAGCTCGAGTGCCGCTAGCTATTGTCTCCTCATCCTCTCTCCCTGGCTCACGTAAATGGGCATGCATATCAATAAGACCGGGACATACTATCAGACCATCTGCTTCAAGAACAGTGGCTCCCTGTCCGCTAAGACCCTTCCCGATCCTTTTTATCTTCCCACTTTCAATCAGAAGATCAGATACCTTTTCTTCTTTATTTGTTGGGTCTATAATTACACCATTTTTAACCAGCAGCTTCGGCAATATCGCTCGCACCTCCAAATAACAGATACAGAACAGCCATTCTTACCGCAATTCCACTGGTAACTTGCTCAGTGATTATGTTTTGTGCAATATCAGCCACTTCTGAGCTGATTTCGATTCCCCGATTTAAAGGTCCCGGATGCATTACCAGAACATTATTTTTTGTTTTGTCCAGCCTCGCCTTATTAAACCCAAATAAGGAAGCATACTCCCTTAAAGATGGAAAAAAATTCTGCTTTTGTCGCTCTAACTGAAGACGAAGAAGATAGATTACATCAGCTTGAGGTATTACCTCATCGAAGTCACAACTTACCTCTACTCCCATCTTTTTGATATCCATTGGGATGAGCGTGGGAGGACCCACTATGGTAACTTTTGCCTTCATCTTAGTAAGAGCAAGAATGTTTGATCGCGCCACTCTACTGTGCAAAATATCTCCCACAACCAGAATATGTAAATCCTTTAACCTGCCTAATCTTGATTGAATTGTATAAAGGTCAAGTAAAGCTTGAGTTGGGTGTTCGTGAGCTCCATCTCCGGCATTAATTATTCTTGCCTCAGTCCATCTTGCCATCATATAAGGCGCACCCGCTACTGAATGACGGATCACGACTACATCAATTCCCATTGCCTGTAAGGTCAATGCCATATCTTTTAAACCTTCGCCCTTTGCTACAGCACTTGTTTTAGTTGATATGTTGATAACGTCAGCGCTAAGCCGCTTTCCAGCAAGTTCAAATGAGGTTCTTGTTCGAGTAGAGGGCTCATAGAAGAGATTAACTATTGTTCTGCCCCGTAAAGTGGGGACTTTCTTTATCGCTCTGGTAGAAATTTCTTCAAAAGAACGTGCAGTATAAAGAATCAAATGAATCTCTTCAGCAGAGAGCTGGCTGATACCCAGCAAGTTCTTTGCAGACAAGGCCTTTTGCTCGATCCTAGCTTGCGTGCCTGAGTTTTCAGGTATGTTCTTAACTTCCCTCATCTTGACTCCCTGGTTTAAGAACCATAATGCTTATAGCAATGATTTAGATTCTCTTCCCTAAGGCTACTAAATCTTCGCCATCAGTCTCTTCTAAAAAAACCTTTACGTCTTCTTTTCTGGATGTAGGTAAATTCTTCCCTACATAATCCGCCCTAATAGGAAATTCTCTATGCCCTCGATCAATTAGCACAGCTAATTGAATGCTGCGTGGTCTACCAAAATCTGTCAAAGCGTCAAGGGCAGCTCTTACACTTCTCCCGGTAAAAAGCACATCATCAACCAAGATTACGTCCTTCCCTGTTACATCAAAGGGAATATCGGTGCTTTGAACCTCAAGCTTGGGATGAAGAGCTATATCGTCTCGGTAAAGTGAGATATCCAGCATGCCCAAAGGAATTTCCTCTTTTTCGACCCTTTTTATACGTTCAACCAAACGATTGGCCAGATAAACACCACGAGTTCTTATGCCTACGAGCACCAAATTCTTAGCTCCTTTATTCTTTTCTACAATCTCGTGGGCAATTCTCGTAATTATTCTCTCAATATCACTGCTGTTCAACACAGCGGTCTTGGCTTTAAATTCCACTCTAATCACCTGAGTTTGGGCATAAAAAATGCCTCCTCGGTCTAGCTGCAAGAAGGCATACTCCAATACATATTCCTTTTACCCCTTGCTAGCCTCGCCGGACTAGTTTAAAGGTTATTTCTATAGTATCAAAACGGCCTTATCCGGTCAATATCCAATCTATTCATTCTTCGCTTCTCTTCTATCTCCTTGAATATTTTCGAAATTTCATTAAAATTCCAAAACCGTTGTAACGGTAGCTGCATGGATGTCAACAACGTCCTCTGTCCTCAGGGCATATCCTCCGCCCAGGACTATAGCTACCGGGATATTCCTTGAGCGAGCGAGAGTCAAAACCAGAAGATCTCTTTCTTTAAGCTCATCTTTCGTCAGACAAAGATCCCCCAATTGATCATCCACATAGGGGTCTGCACCGGCATCATAGACTATCAAATGAGGATCAAACGTTTTAATAGCATCAGGAAGAGAGTTTCTTAGTTTTTCCAAATATTCTTTTCCGCCGGTGCCTCCTTCCAATCCTATATCAAGACTGCTCTTTTCTTTAGGAACCGGATAAAGATCTTCCTGGTGAATTGAGAAAGTAAAGACACGATTATCGCCGCTAAAAATGTAAGCAGTACCATTTCCTTGATGAAGATCACAATCAATAATCATTGCTTTGAGCCTGCTGTCGTGTGCCTGTACTGCTCTCAGTGCAACCGCAATATCATTTATATAGCAAAATCCCTCAGCTCTTTCGGGATAGGCATGGTGATAGCCTCCTGCCAAATTAATAGCAGTCCTTTGTGCTTCCAGAGCCTGCTGACAAGCTAAAATAGTTCCGCCTGTGGTTAGCAAAAAGAAACTAATTATTTCTTTGGTAAGGGATAACTCTGACCATGAAGTTCTTGCAGTTAATCTAAGAGAAAATAGATCTTTGAGATATCTCTCGGTATGAACAAGTAGCAAATTCTCTTTTGATACTGGTTTGGGTTTAATAATTTCATCTTTATGAATCCAGCCTTCCTGACAAAGACGATTGTAAAGCAAACTGTACTTCTCAACTGGAAATATATGCTTATCAAAACTTACGTTATAATCCTCACTATATATTATGAATGCATTTTTCATATCTTCAGTTAAGACCTCCTTGCCGCTCCATAATCTTTGTTTTTGATTAATTAAAGAACTCCCAAAAACATCTCAACAACCTACCATCATTATGAAAAGAATGGTAAATCAAGCTTTATATAAAAGGAAAATCCTTAATACGAAAATATTGTAAACAATCTAATGGTTTTTAGATATAGGAGGTTAAATCGGATGGAAAAATAGGGAGAACTCCAATTATATCTTTATACAATATGTGAGGGAATCGGCGAAACAAATCCAGTTAGAGGAGCTTCAACTAGTGAGATGCTGCTAAGATGGGATAAGGGTCGATTGCCCTTCCTCCACCAGGTCGTATCTCAAAATGCAGATGGGAAGAGCTACCACGTGCGTTTCCAGTACTACCTACATAACCAATTACCTGACCTTGCGAAACACTACCACCGGTTACGGCATATCCATTGAGATGCATATAGATATAGGTATTTCCATCGCTTCCGTAAAGATAGATGGTTTTGCCACCACCACCCGTATACGTTGCGCTAACAGATCCTGAAACTACTGCAACCACTGGTGTGCCTCTGAGGGCAAAAATATCATTTCCTTGATGACGATGACCTCTCCGCGGGTCTCCAAAACTATTAGTAAGCGCATGCGCTCCTGCTATTGGAAAAATGAAACCTCCTCTTAAAGTATAAGATGCACGAGAAACAGCCAGTTTTAACCTTCTAGTTGACCGGCTCAGCCCTGCACTGGCTTGACTTCTGGCAAGCGTTGCCTTTTTTCTCCTCAGTTTAGCTTCCATTTGAGCCCTTTTGCTTGCCAGTGTGCGCACCAGTGCTCTCTGACTCTTCTTCCCCTCAACGAGTGCTGCATTTCTTTTATCAATTTCAGCCTTGCGTTTCTTAATTTGATTTAAAACTAAAGTATCTTGCTGTCCTATCCTTTTCAGCAATTCCAGACGGGAAGTAAACTCCGAAAAGTCCTCAGTCCCCAATAGCACTTCTATAAATTCAACATGACCGTGACGATATATTGCACTAATTCTTTTATTGAAAACAGCCTGGCTATTTTCCAGTTCTTTCCTTGCTACTTCTAAAGCTGCCTCGTTTTTTCTCAACTCCCTATTAATTTTATAAAGTTTTATACTGGCTATCTCATATTCTCTGGCTACTTGATTAAGCTCTCTGCTTAAAGCTCCTATCTCGTTCCTGACTGACCGTGTTCTACTGCTGCTTTTTCTCACTGCAGCAGAAACGGAACTAGGCAAAGAAAATATCAAAATGGCTGTCATAATGGCAGCCACAGATTTGAATAATGTCCGTAGGTGAATTTCCATCACCTCCTGATCAATCGTAAAACTGAATGATACATTTATTTACTGGTGATAAATTACAATTCACGTTTGGAGGAGTCGTTTTCTAATTCTCTTTTGGTCAACTAATTCCTCCTATAAATAAAATTTTTTATTAATCTTCCAAGTGATAATTATTAAAAAGGAGTACTCTATCTTGTCTCGAATTTTTAAACGACTTTTAGTAATTTACTAGAAAAGATGGAAATTAGCAAGAGTAAAATTTTATTAATAGCAGGTGCAATTATAGTTTTTATTTTTTCTTTCATAATATATTTAGCAACGCTTGCACCTGATATCGTTTTTGGCGACAGTGCCGATCTTATTATGTCGGCATATTCTTGGGGCGTTCCTCATCCTCCCGGATATCCATTACTTATTATCCTGGCAAAGATATTTTCATTTCTGCCATTTCGGAACATGGCTTTTAGATTTAACCTCTTTGCAGCTCTGCTAGCTTCTTTTGCTGCTATTCTAAATTTCTTTGTGGTTGTAGAAATTAGCCCAAGGGAACAACATATTATAAATAAAGTGATACCGGCTGCTTCAGCTTCACTTCTTTTTTCCTTCTCTTATGCTTTTTGGTCACATAGCATTATTGCTGAGTTTGTTTCACTGGAGATTCTGTTGCTATCAGCCCTCATTCTCCTTTCTTTAAAATGGATAAAGAAGAAGGGGACTTTAAACTTCTATGCTGCTTTCTTCCTTTACGGATTAGCCGTCTCCCATCGACCTACATTTCTTTTTCTAGCACCGGCTTTTCTCTACCTGATAATTTCTTTTGAACCTGAGACTCTTGTAAATATAAGACGTGTTTCCATCTCCTTGGCCTGTGCTTTGCTTGGTCTTATACCTTACCTCTATATTCCTATCAGCGCGGCACGAAATCCACTCAGGAACTGGGGAGACACTACAACCATTACTAATTTTTGGAGTTACATTACAGCAGCAGAATACAAGGGACATTTTCAATTTTTCCCGTCGACAGTGATTATTGACCAATTAACCGCTTATTTTTCTATGCTTATAGACCAACTTATTCCTGCACTTTTGATACTTGTTCTTCTTGGTATATATTGGATAGCTGTCCGTAACACTAAAATCTTACTTTTCTTTCTGCTGCTCTTCTTTCTGAATTTCGCTTACGCCGTAAATGTTTATCAAATATCCGAGCTTTTACTTTATCTTCCTGGATTTCTAATTATGGTTTTCCTTATAGGCTTGGGTCTTAACGTTATTCTCAATTATGCTAAAACGATCTCTTCACCTCTGTTCTTTGCAACTGCTCTTCTCGTCGCAATTTTACCTCTGATATTAATCGGTAAAAATTTTAATACTCTAAAAAATAAAAACAAATTTTTTGCACATGACTTTGCGCAAAATGTTCTAAAGTCTTTGGATAAAAATGCTTTACTTATTTATGATGGAGACAACCTCTTCCCTATCGAATATCTCCATTTCATAGAAAATATACGTCCAGATGTAACCTTGGTCAGCAAAAGAAGTCTCCAAAAGATTTGGTATCTTGACCAACTTAAGCTGACCGCACCCGAGCTGAAAATCCCTAATCGTCAAAAAACTTTCGATTCTACTCTTATAAAACTCATTACTGAGAATATAGAAAACCACCCCGTCTATCTAAGCAACATTTTTTTCGAAGTTCTTCCTTTCTTCAACCAGAAATATGAAGGTATGCTGTTCAGACTTCAACCCGGCAGAGGTAAAATCATAGTACAAAAAACAGACTTCAGCTATAGCTACCGCGAACCAAGAACCAGCATAGAAGATCCAGATTACTTTTCTCTGCTGGCACTCTGGCAACCGGAACTGAACCTGCTATCCGCTTATCTCGCAAATAAGGAACCCGAAAAAGCAATAGCTATTGCTAAAAAACTTCAGCAGACATTTCCTGAGTCTGCACTATTTAGTTTTGAGCTTGCAGAGGTATACCGAAACTGGGATAAAAATAGCAAGGCCCTTAAGTACTATAAAGATTCTCTTAGACAAGATCCTCTCTTTGGAGATTCTTATGTAGGATTAGCTGCAATACATATACAGGAAAAAAATCATCTGAAGGCTTTAGAGATGTTAGAAAAATCAGTCGTCCACCACCCAAACAATCCTGCTCTTAGATACTACCTTGCGCAGATTTATGAAATGGCAGGAAATAAAAAACTGGCCATTAAAAACTGGGGAATTCTACTAAAATTGGAGACCAACCCAGCAGTAAAGGAAGAGGCTAGCGAACACTTAAGGAGGTTAAAGAATAAATAGAATCATAAGATATAGTGATTTAAGACCCTGAGCTGCACTAGTAAACTAGAATAATTAGAGTTAGTGACACAAAAGACTTTTACAATATTCGTAAGTTAATATTTGCTGAAATTGCTGCTGCAATTTTGTAATTCTTCACATAATAAATATTTCCTCCAGAGAAGATTTATAAAAGAGTACTTCCACCTTGCCGCTTCTCATAAACAGAAATAGACTGAAAGGGACTATTAAACAAAGAAAAATAGTTGATGCTAATTATTAAAACGAAAACTTAATTTGCAGAGGAATTGAATAAACCCGCTTAACTTTTCCATAGCTTGATTCTTCCCAGTTCATCCCCTTCTTCGCTTAAACGTAAAAAACCCAGCTCAAGACCTCTTATTTTTATGTCTGTCTTTATTGGTGTCAGCACCTCTACCAATTCATCCCGGACAAGCTGATTGACTATGATTCCAATTCCTTCAGTTTCACTTTCTGCATCTTTTAGAGCTACAATCAAATTCTGATAATCTCTTCTTCTTACCAGATCTACTATTGGGGGATAGACAGAAATCTTCTTCGCTTTAAAAGCATAGACTCTGGAATCTCTGAAATATTTTTGAAACCGAATCTTACGATGGCGTGCTCTCATTTCGGGAGAAACTCTTCTTACCTCTATGGGGACTTTGAGGTTATAAAGCTGGGGTTTTTGATAATGCGATAATGACCTTAAGATAAATTCCAGTTCCGTGCTTCGCTGTAAAGCCACAATGTGGTCGCCGCCTATTACTTGTACTTCATGATACTTAAGAGCTTGACCCATTGCTCCCGTGATCAAACCGCTGGTATCAACCACTATTAACTTTGCTCCCAGAGTCCTGGCTTTTTCCACCAAACGTTTGGTTCCCACCACACTCTGAAGAAGATGGCTAAAAGGAGAAGTATCACCAACAAAATATATACTGTTAACCTTCGGTTCTTTTAAATCATCTCCTTTTTTCAGCAAGGAAAGCCCAATAGTAGTGGGAGGTCCTATAGTAGATTGACCAAGATCAGCGTCAACCAGGGCGGTTGGAATTTCTTTAGCTAGGGCATCATTGGCCAACGAAAGCGCGAAGGTGGTTTTTCCAGTATCGGAACCTCCGATTAAAACTACAGTGCCCTTTTCTTTTATCATTTTGTTAATGGTGGTTTCCCACTCAACTGGAAGAATCATCCACGCTCTCCTGATTCTTATGTGTTTATTCTTTTTATTTCAAGCCTTTTCCTTCTTCCTCTCTTTGCAAGACTCCTAAGAAACAGGATCACAATCATAACTTGCACCGTAAAGATCCCTAATAAAATTATCGCAGCTTCCATCCAAAATCTATCAGGAAAGAGTCGAGGTAACATCTCTTCAGAACTGAAAACCCAGGTTCCAGATTCGAAGAAAATGGTATGAAAGAAATAAAAAAAATTATCAAAACCGGTAAATATAAAAACGAGAAGAAAAACCAAAACGGAAATAATAACCATCCCTGTATAAGAAACTATCCTGAACAACTCTTGATAAGAAAACCTTTTTCTGCCTAAAACAAATACAAGTAATAGAAAAACAAATGAATATCTCTGTGTGAGAAAAAATTTGTGGAGCAAATTTCGTGTATCATAAAGATGTGCTATTTCCCTCTTTGTAAAGAGAGGTATAGAACTATCTCCGGCTGACTTTACGGTAATAAAAGGAAATGTTTTACTTGAGTGAATAAAATTTACTAACTCGGTATCAACCTGACGCAGCTCCTCCAAGGAAAAGCCAACTTCTGTTCCAATATTCAATCTCTTTTGCTGTTGAATAGTAAATGTCCGGGTCGTTAGTAAACGGAGGTTAGAAGTAAACAAAAAAGCATATATACTCAGAGCAGCGATAAATAAAATTATCTTCTTCCAGAGTAAAAGGCTACCTATCAAATTTCCTTCTCCATCTCTTTCTCCATCTCTTTTGCTTCAGCTTCTGTTATGGCCAATTTTCTTCTAAACCTGATAAGCCAAACGACAGATACAAAAAGTGACAAGGCTCCAAGGATGAGAAATCCCAGAATACGAAGGTTTAGCAGCAAAGATTCTCGTTTTCTTCTTACACCAAATTTCTCCCATTCACCCTGAAGATTCTCATAGGTCAGACCGCTAGTTTTTTCGAGAGCGGTATCAAAACTAGTCCCCTTCTGCATGAGAAAAACTATATTGCGAAGACTTTCTTTACCGAATTTTTCTACTATCAATTTAGTGATAAGGTACCCCTGCGCTGCTGCCTTTCCCTCTTCTTCAGAAGCAGGTTTTCCCCTGAGTTCTTCAACGTCGCGCAGGTCTCCCTGAAGGGCATACCGCTCCAGGTCTACCTCAGTAAGCTGAGGTTCAGACAAATAGATTGCTATCCCCTCAACAAACCAAAAAGGTAAACTTACTGTATTAGGGATGCTCTGCAGCATAACTATATGAACTAGTTCATGAGATATCACTGAAGGAAGCATACCATCCCGAGCCAGAACTGCTATCTCTGAAGAAAAGGGACGTGCGAGTCCCATAGTTTTCTCACTGGGTGCAATTTCTAAGAATCTCTTTTTGTCACTGTAGACATAGATTTTTATTTCTCCGGCAGGTTTAAAGCGAAAGAAATCGGTAACCTTTCCGTACTCCTCTGCAGTAATCTTAAGAGCGGATCTGCCCCATGCTTCTTTTTGATAGTAAATTGTAAAATCTTTGCCTTTAAGCTTTTTCCAGGCAACTGCTGCGTAAACGGATTGATTTGAAAATAGAATGAAATTTATAAGAAAGAATATAAGGATGGAATATCTTCTCACTTTGCCTTCCTAGATTTCTTCAAAAATAGTAAAATCGTGTTTCTCTTGAAGTTGAGAAAGCATACCTGCTTCTAGACATACTTTCTGTAAGAGCTCAAAGTCTTCCGCTATGTACGATAAATCCATATTTCCTAAAGCCTCTGGGTTTTTGCCCGTAAGGCTAACGACTGCTTCTAATTTTTTAATATATTCTGATAGGATGAAAGGGATCTCTTTTTTAACGTTATCAGTAGACTTTATTCTTTTAGCAGCATCTTTTACATAATCCAAAGAACCGATTAGCAAAAGAAGGTTGTGGCTTGGCAAGGAACTCTTAAGCGAATATTTTAGTACCTGCATATCCAAACTGATATTGCTAAGTTTGTAATTCAAATCTTCAGCTTTTACTGAAAGTTCCTCAGTTAGCTTTTCAAACATTTTTGAATAAGACATGTCTTTGCTTTCGCTTAAAACTTTTGACATTATTCTTTGCTGCCTCTTTGGAACTAATTTGAAAGTCCTCTGCGCATACGAATTACCTCGCCTGGTAATTTCAAATACCCAAATGTTGTGGAATATTGCTTTAATCAGACCCTTTTTCTCCATAAACTCCAAATCAAGTTTTATTTGAGGAGACACGAGATTGCCATTTGATAAAATAAAATCATAAGTAGCCGAAAGACCTTGACGGTGGGCAATATAGATCAGATATTGAAGCCTGCGATATATCTCCAGCTTCGTTAACTGCGAGAGTATGTAAAGGATAGGCCAGTAACGTGGAATTTCTCCTTTCCCCATCTGGTTCAACTCCGCCCTATCCACAACTTTGCCAAACCGATAAGACCTTCATCAAGGAAAATCTCCCATAGATCCAAACCTAGACGTTCTTGATACCTCTTTCTTCGCTCAAGGTTAGATAGAGTATGATATGCTTCATTAAGCTCCTGCATTTTCTTGTTTGCCCATTTGCGATGTTCCTCAGGTTGACGGTCAGGATGATATTTTGCACACAAGACTCTGTATGCTTTCTCAATAACCTCAGGTGAAGCACCAGGATCAATTTCAAGTATTTTGAAGTAATTCTTCATCTCAAATTTCCTTCCCCATCCTTAATTAACTCATACACAGTTAACAGATTGCACAAGCTAATGTTTAGAGACTAAAATCCTCCGTCAACCAGCGTTGCTATCTATATTCTATTTTCTTCAGTTGCGAGTTTCAAATAATTAGCCGTACTAAACAGGTTCTACTTATATTTTACTATGATAGTCGATACCAAAGAAGCAAAAAGCAGAGAGGTTATCCCCCTCTGCTTTGATATAAGCTATAATTTCAGCTTATTGAACAGCGTCCTTTAGTGCCTTCCCTGCTTTGAATGCAGGTGTTTTTCTCGCCGGAATCATAATTGTCTGGCCTGTCTGTGGATTTCTTCCTTCACGGGCGCTCCTGCTACGCACCTCAAAAGTTCCAAAACCTGCTATTTGCACCTTTTGTCCTTGACGCAGAGCTCTAGTTACTCCTTCTATAACTGCATCAACTGCTCTTCCTGCATCTTTTTTAGAGAACCCGATTTCATTAGCTACAACGTCAATTAGATCCTGCTTCGTCATTAGAGTCACCTCCTTTCAGGAATCGAGATCATAACTAATTTATCTGCATTAATATGATTTTCTTAACACGGACTTACCTGCTGACCAGCTATATACCAGTTCAACAAAATCCCGTTTTTTCCTGCAAAAATCAGCATTTTTATATGTTTACATTATATGGAACTTTCTTGCTTTTATTAACTACCAGACTATTTCCTCTGTTGCACCTCGTTGCATAAGGTCGGATACGCTTTTGTATGGGTCTTTTCCCTCATATAAAACAGCAGCAACATTTCTGGTTATTGGCATCTCTACTTCATGCTTTATGGAAAGCTTGTCCACTGCAGCAGCAGAAAATAAACCCTCGGCAACCATATTTGTCTCTTCAGATATTTCCTCAATGGTTAGACCTTTTGCAATTCTCTCGCCTGCTGCTCGGTTACGGCTATGCCTGCTGGTGCAGGTCGCGATAAGGTCGCCGACTCCAGAAAGTCCGGCAAAGGTCAGAGGTTTAGCTCCTATGACAAGACCCAATCGCGTCATTTCCGCCAATCCCCGAGTCATAAGAGAGGCTTTAGTGTTGTCTCCATACCCCAAACCGTCAGATATTCCAGCTGCAATTGCTATGACATTTTTAACAGCTCCGCCTAACTCTACGCCTACTATATCTGGATTAGTGTAGACACGAAAATAAGGGGTCATAAATAATTTTTGCAGTCGAAATGCAATATGTTTTTCTTTGGCCGAAACCACAGTTGCAGTAGGAATATCTTTACTGACTTCCTCGGAATGATTTGGACCAGACAGCACACCGAGGTTTTTTGCAAACTCAACTGGAATTTCATTTTCAATAACCTCACTCATTCTCATAAGCGTACCCGGCTCGATACCCTTAGTAAGGCTAACGAGCAGCATATCTTTAGAAAGATATTGTTTGAGCTTTTTCATCACCGGACGCATTGCCATTGATGGAACCGCTAAAACTACAAATTTAACTTCCCTCACTGCTTCTTCCAAGTCTCCTGTTGGAAAGACATTGGGGGGTATCAAGGCTTCTGAGAGGTAACGTGGGTTATAGCGTATAGCTTTTATCTCCCTGGCAAGTTCAGAGTCACGAGCCCATAAATTCACCAAATATTTCTTTCTCGCTAAAAGAATAGAAATTGCTGTTCCCCAGCTTCCTGCACCAACAACAGCAATTCTAAGCGCCAAGATTTCCTCCTTTTCTGGAAAGAAAACTTAAAGGTAACTCTGATCCTGACAGAAGACGCTTAATATTTGAGCGATGTCTAATTATAATTACCAGGGCTACCAAAATACTAAAAATGATATACGAAAGGTTCCACCGGTAGAAAAAAACCACCAATAAAGGGAAAGAGGTGGCAGTAATTATTGAAGCCAGGGATACATATTTGGAAATAATCAAGACTATTAGCCAAATTGCCAAAAGCATAAACAGAATTCTGGGTGAAAGACCAAGAATAACACCAGCTGCCGTAGCTACACCCTTGCCTCCAGAAAATCTCAGGAAAATTGACCAGTTATGCCCTAGTATAGCAGCTAAACCTGAAAGTACTACGAGTAAGTCATTGCCCCCTATTGCCCTGGCTATTAAGACAGAAATAATTCCTTTGCTCACGTCTGCCACAAGAACCACCATCCCACCTAAAAGCCCTAAGGTTCTAAAGGCATTGGTAAAACCTATATTTTTGCTTCCGTAATTGCGAAGGTCTATACCAAAAAATTTTTTACTTACCAGAACTCCCCAGGGTATGGAGCCAATAAAATATGATACTGGCAAAAGAACAAGCTGAACAAATTTCACGGGATTTTTGTTAACACACCATCCATACTATTAAGTCTGCAGTTAACTCTATTTCTTTCTAAAGGATATTATGATTGGGCAACCCTTGAAGTTGTAAGTATCTCTAATTCTGTTTCCCCAGTAACGCTTATAAGAAACACCAGCAAGCTCAGGATAATTACAAAAGAATAAAAACTTTGGTGGTGCTACTGAAGTCTGAGTAGCATAAAAGACTCTAAGTTTTCTTTTTCCTTTTGTTAAAGCGTGTCCCTGTTTTGCCGTTTCGCTTATAAATCTATTTAACTCTGAAGTACTTATCTGTTTAAAGTAATAGCTTGCAATTTCGTCAATTAATGGATAAATCCTTTTTATTTTAAAACCAGTCTTTGCCGAGATGGTTAAGATAGGCGAATAATCGATAAAGCGAAGTTTTTCTCTAACTCTCTTTAGATATGATTCTTTGTCAATCTCTTTTGCTATCAAATCCCATTTATTTATAAGAATTACGGTGCCACAACCTCTATTCTTGGCATAGTCAGCAATTTTTTGATCCTGCTCTGTGGCAGCTTCGGTTGTATCCAATAAGATAAGTGCAATGTGAGCTCTATCCAGAGCTCGCAAAGTTCTTACTATCCCATAGTATTCAACGGGTAAATCTATTTTAGCGCGCTTTCGAAAGCCTGCTGTATCAATAAACCGGTAGTTTTGTCCCTGCTGAGTTATCACTGTATCAACCGCATCGCGAGTAGTTCCCGGTATGTTACTTACAATCGCCCTTTCCTGTCCTGCTAGAAGATTAAAAAGAGAAGACTTGCCTACATTAGGGCGTCCCACAATCGCTACACCAAGTTCTTCGCCCTCTTTTCTTTCCCCAATTTCCGGAGGAAGTAAATCTATGACCTTATCCAGTATCTCGCCTATTCCCAAACCATGAAGAGCAGAGATTGCCAACGGTTCTCCTAAATTTAGCTCATAAAAAGCATACTTCAGGTTTTCATGTTTAGGGCTGTCAATTTTATTCACCAGTAACAGCACAGGTTTATCTGTTTGCCTTAAGACTTCCGCAATTTCAAAATCAGATGCAAGAGGACCCGTGGTACCATCAACGACCAACAAGATGACATTTGCCTCATCTATAGCTACCATCGCTTGTTCTCGCACTCCGACCGTTAAATTAAGCCCTGTCCCAAAATCAATTCCACCAGTGTCTATTAAAGTGAAGGTTCTGCCAGACCAGTCAGTTTCTACGTAATTACGATCACGGGTTATGCCCGGCTCCTTATCAACAATGGCAAACTGTTCCTTTGATATACGGTTAACAAGAGTGGATTTGCCAACGTTGGGTCTACCCACAATGGCAATAAGAGGCAAAGACATTACTTGTCGTCCTTAGTCATCATCTATTAGCACTTTTATGAGATTTGAACCATCCTGAGCTATAATTCTTACTGGTTGACCAAGCTCTCGACGGAGCTCCTCTAACGAGACACTATCTAGAAACAGATTATCCTCATTAAGAAGTGCATTGGATATTAATAATGTATTATTTATCATATGTTTCGAAGATATAATATCGGTTCCCGTTAGCAAACCAGATACAGTGATTTGAGGACCGAAAAATTTGTTGGTAATCGTAACGACATCAACCATGTTTCCAATTCCCGCTTCACCCAGGCTAATTTCGATGATTTTGCCTATCAACCTCCCGGTTGCAATTGAAAATCTTTTTATGATTCTGCTGGGATCGAAATCTGTTGCAGACTTGCTGAAGTTATCCAGGAATCTTCGAGTAAGTCCTATCCCATTTTCAATCTGAGGAAAATCATCGTAGTAAGAAGATTCAGGTAAGGGAAGATTTGCCGTCAAGTAGAACTCATCTGCCAAATATACCCAGTTTTTACCTGTCTCTTTTCGACATCTTTTCTGCCAATTGAACACTTGTTTTGCCAGATCCCTGGTCTCCCTTAACGTACATGTGCGCAGTGAGAAAAGTCCTTTCCTGTAAGAGGTGAGCCCAACGGGTACGATTCCGACTGATTTAACACAGGAGTATCTGTTTTTAAGCTCATTAAGTGTAGTTTCAAGCTCTATGCCATCATTAATTCCCGGGCAGAGAACTATTTGAACATGTATATCAATCCCGCTATCTGAAAAAGCCTCAAGATAACTGTAAATTTTTAGATTGCTGTACCCCATCATAAACCTACGCGTCTCTTCGCTAATAGAATGGAGGGATAGATACAAGGGAGTTAAACGCTGTCCGATAATACGCTCAATATCGCGGTCTTCAGTATTGTTTAGGGTAATAAAGTTCCCGTAGAGAAAAGACAGCCGGTAATCGTCGTCTTTAAGGTAAAGGCTTCTTCGTAAACCTGAGGGAAGCTGATCAACAAAGCAGAAAATACATCTGTTACGGCAGGTTTTAAGAAAATCAAAAATAGAAGAATGAAAGAATATTCCAAGGGGATTTCTCGATTCGTTTCTGACTGGAACATAGCTTAGTTTTCCATCTTTTTTTACTTCAAGTGTAAATTTATCCTCATCAGTTAGTATTTTAAAATCAATAATATCACGCACTATTTTACCGTTTACCGCTCTTATTTCATCGCCGGGTAGTATGCCCACCATAGAGCCTATGCTACCTGCTTCCACATAAGAGACAACGCCCCCAGCGGGCATGTTTCTATCCTTTATAACTTCCGTCCTTTCACATTTTTTCAAGTCTGTCGACAACCTCTTTCAGAAGCCAATCAGGCGTGGAAGCACCAGCAGTAACTCCGACTTCCATATCTTTATTAAACCACTGTTTTTCAATCTCCTCCGCAGTTTCTATATGATAGGTCGTTGTTCCTTCAGCCCTGCAAATTTCAGCAAGCCTCGTAGTATTGGCACTGTTTTTACCTCCTACAACCACTACAACATCTACCTTTTTGGCCAGTTTACGCGCTGCATCTTGACGCTTAACCGTAGCATCACAAATGGTATTAAACACTTTCAATTCGGCAGATACTGCTAGAACTTCATTGACGACCTGCTCGAGCTTTTCGAAAGGCTGTGTAGTTTGAACTACAATGCCAACTCGAATACCCTCCCGCAGGATGGGAATATCCGAAGGCTTTTCCACTAAAATAGCCTTGTTGCTTGCATATGCACGTATACCTTTAACCTCAGGATGTTCACGCTCTCCCACAATTATCAACTGATAACCTTCTCTCTCAAGCTGTTGAGCACAGTGCTGAACTTTTTTAACAAAAGGACAGGTGGCATCTATTACCTTAAGCCCCTTAGAGTTAGCTTTATCGGCAATTCTGGGATTAACCCCGTGAGAGCGAATAATCAGAATACCTTCTTCAATATCTTCCAGCTTCTCTACCGGCTTTATACCCTTCTTTTTTAACGATTCCACCACTTGAGGATTGTGAATAATCGGTCCCAGTGTATAAATAGGGAGCGAGGAGTTTTCACTGGCTTTCTGGGTAATTTTCAAGGCTCTCTCCACCCCATAGCAATATCCAGCATATTCGGCAACCTTAACCTTCATTTCTTAGCCTTTCGCTCCATTAACTCAGAGATAGCCTCCATCACTTCCTTACTGAAACTGTAAAGCGCTTCCTTTTGTGTTCTGCCATCGTTCTTGAAATGCAATGGCTTTCCAACCTTTACCCTAATCGGCTTTCCCGGGAAAGGTTTCCAGGTACCCATAAGAGCCATAGGAATAACAGGGGCACCGCTTTTTAACGCTAAAAGGGCAATTCCATGATGAGGAGAACCTAGATTTCCGCTTAATTGCCGTGTTCCTTCAGGAAATATTCCTACAACCTTGCCCTTTACCAGTATATCCAGAGCCTTTGTAAGCGCTTCTTTGTTATATTTTCCGCGATGTACCGGAAAGGCATAAAGGTAAGTTATAAGCTGCTTCAGCACTGGTATCTTAAACAAGTCCGCTTTGGCCATGAAGCAGACTGGCCTAGGCGAAGCCATTCCAACCACAACAGGGTCAAGATAACTAACATGGTTCGCAGCTATGATTACCGGCCCTTCTTTAGGTATATTCTCTTCGCCCTCCCGTCTGAAGAAGAAAAGGGCGAAAAAAATAATCCAAACTATAAAATAAGAGATTCTATAGAACAAATTGCTACCTTTTTACATATGTGGAAATAATCTCATTGACCACATCTTCGACTTTTCTACCAGTAGTGTCTATCATGCGAGCATCAGGCGCTTTCAAAAGTGGGCTGCTTCCTCTGCTGCTATCAATCCTATCACGCGATAATATCTCCCTTTCCAAAGCTAAAAGGTTTATACTGTGTCCTATCTGCTGTAGTTCCTTATGTCTCCTACAGGCCCTCTCCTTAGGAGTTGCCGTTAGGTAAATCTTTACTTGAGCTTGAGGAAAAACGACTGAACCAATGTCTCTACCCTCAACAACCACATTTCTGTTTCCCGCAAAATCCCGCTGCTTTTTAACTAAAAAGTTTCTTACTCCGGGTATCTTGGATACAATTGAAACTCCGGCATTCACTTTTGGCACTCTAATTTCCTTTGATATTTCCTTGCCATCAACAAATATTCTCTTGCGGTCAATGTCTCCGTTTTTCTCGAATTCAATATTAGAGGTCTTAGTTACAGCAGTAATTCTCTTTTCATCCGAAAGATCTATTCTCTCGTGAATAACCTTCCAGGTTAATGCTCTATACATTGCCCCAGTATCAAGGTAATCAAATTTAAGCTTCCTCGCAATACCCCTAGCCACTGTGCTCTTTCCAGAAGCAGCAGGACCATCAATAGCTATAATCACAATACATCTCCCTTAATACCATAATTTACCTATCTGTTATTATATCACCTTTCTATATCTCCAAGTCTCTGACTAAATTCTTAGCCTCAGTGAATGGCCTTATACAAATTGGCTTAATGTACTATAATAAGTGTCCTTCTTGTCCTAATCCTGACCGAATTGCTAATCTTATGTGCTATTTTATGGTTTCATCGCTACCCGAATATGCTTTCTATTGATGGCCCAGAATATGTTTCTTTAAAGATTCGGCTCTCTCCGGACAATTTCGGATTACGATATCTAATGCTTCCTCCCGTAGTTTGGCATGCTGTGTAATACAGGCCTCAGGAATCTCTCCCCTCAAGCTCTTACTAGTATTTTCTGTTATCTGAATAAGTTCGGTTGCTATTACTCCATTAAGCCATATCAGATCACATAAAGCTTTTAGAATCTTTTCGTTCTTATCCATTCATCCTCCCATCAAATCATAAATGAAATTTTAAAGGCATAATCCCCATAATCCCTCTTTAGGAGAATTAATCCCCCTTTATCCCCCTTTAAAAAAGGGTGATAAGAATAAGTGTTTTAGGAAAGGGTTAACCTCTCCAACCTCCCTTTAGAAAAGGGAGGCTTTGTTGTTTGCTCTTCCTGCACCCTACTACTCTCCTTCGCTTATCTCCTGTACCTCTAATTCCGCCTCTGCGAGTTTCTGCTGGCACAGCTTTGCTAATTTCAATCCTTCACTATATGAAGAAACCATTTTGTCTAAAGTAATCTCTCTGCCTTCCTCAAGAGAACTTACAATTTCTTCTAACTGCTTAAGCGCTTCTTCAAAACTTAAATTCGCTATATTATTCTTGCTCATCCTTTTTCCCTTCCTTTCCCTTTACACTTGAAAAAATTTCTCCGTCGTCAACACGTGTCTGAATGACATCTTTAACCGATACATCTCTTATCGACTTGACTATCATCCTGGTTTTCTGCAAAAAACATATTGAAAATCCGCGTTTGAGCACGCTCATTGGATTAACCGATTTTAGATGGCGATCAAGAGACGCTAATTTTTCCTTTTTTCTTCGCAGTTCATTAGGTATTCGAAACTCTAACCGTCTTCTAAAATCATCTATTAATTGTCTTTTTTGTGCTACGTAATTCTCTGTCCAATGAAAGAATCTGCTTTTTACGGCAACCTCAACCCGATAACTCTTCTCCTTAATAATCTGTTGTGCTTGGATGGAAAGTCGATTTCCTAAACTCTTTATGTAATCCTTTAATTCCTCCCTGTCTGGAGTACAGATTTCAACAGCATGCGAGGGAGTTCCAGCCCGTACATCAGCAACAAAATCAGCTATGGTAAAGTCTTTCTGATGTCCAATTCCAGTAACAACTGGTATAGGCGAATTAAAAATAGTCCTGGCTAAACTTTCGTCATTAAAAACGAACAATTCTTCAAAACTGCCTCCACCTCGGGCAAGAATTATCACATCTACCGCTGGTTTTTTCATAAAAAGCTCTAGAGCACCAATTATCGACTTAGAGGCACCGGCTCCCTGGACCATTGCAGGTGAAATCTTAAGAGTAGCTACAGGATATCTCTTACGGAGATTCTCTTCCACATCCCTTCTTGCAGCACCGACTGGTGAAGTAACCAGGCCTATTACTGAAGGGTATCTGGGAAGTGGTTTCTTATGCTTCTCATCAAAAAGTCCCTCTTTGGCAAGCTTGTTCTTCATATTCTCAAAAGCCTGATACAAAGTTCCCAGACCTGAAGGCTTGATGCTGGCAACTATTAACTGATACTGACTTCTAGGGGGATAGGTTGTAATTCTTCCCCCAGCTACTACTTCTATACCGTTTTCAAGTTTGAAAGGAAGCTCCAACGAAACTCCATTAAAAAGGACGCATTGCAAAATATAGTCGTTTTCAGATAGATTAAAATAGAAATGCCCGGATGGACGATGATGATGAAAATTAGCAATTTCACCGCGAATCATTACATTTTCAAGTGTTGGATTATCTTCAAGCAAGGTCTGGATGTAGAAATTTATCTCTGAAACCCGCCATATTCGTTCATCTACCATCTAAATTTCACCCATATGCCATTTTAGTCGAATAATAACAAATGTCCACCAAGCAAAAATGATAGCATCATCGCCTTTTTTCTGTTATAGCCCTATATTAAAATAGAGTGAGAGCTGCAATTAAAGGTTTCAGGATTCAACAAGCAAGTACTAAAATTATAAATCCCCCCTTCCTGCCTGCCGTCAGGCACGTCCCAAAGGAAGGCTGGAGGATCTTTATCTAAAGCGCCTCTTATTTATCCCTCTTTGCTAAAGGGGGAATTAGGGGGATTAAACACCGCGTTTTTTAACTATGTCTCAAAAAAAGACCACTGTAGCTGAAGTAAAAATTGACTCTCTAGCCTATGGGGGTCAGGGAGTTGGGCGTTTGAAAAACGGGAAGGTAGCTTTTATTCGAGGAGCTCTTCCTAACGAAAAGGTGCTTGCTAGAATATACAGGCATAAGAAGAGCTTTGTTGAAGGAAGAACGCTGGAGATAATTGAACCTTCTTCTCTACGTATTGAGCCACGCTGTCCCCACTTTGGCATCTGTGGAGGCTGCGCCTGGCAGAATATGCGCTATAAGGATCAACTGGAGGCTAAAGAATTATTAATAAGGGAACTGGTATGGCATCATTCAGAATTGAAAAATGTACCAATCCTTCCTATTGCAGGCATGGAAGACCCCTGGTATTACCGAAATCAGAGCGAACTTTCGTTTTCTAAACACGATTCACAAATTATCTTGGGTCAACACCGTATAGGAAGCTTTTCTCTTATCGAAGATCTTACCCACTGTTACATACTCTCCCCAAACAGCAGTGAAATTCTCAATGCCACAAGAGAGTTTTGCAGCAGTTTCAGGCTTTCTTCTTATAACCGTAAAACTCATCAAGGCTTCTTACGAAACTTAGTTGTTAAAATAGGTAAAAATACAAATGAGCTTATGCTTAACTTAATTACCTCACCTGGAACATTACCCGAAACACAGTTTGCTCGATTCATAAGAGACAGACTCTCTCCAACTTGCATACTCTGGACTACTACCGCTTCCATTGCGGATAGATATACCTCTGAAACAGAATCAGTTCTATGGGGGAATAATTATATAATGGAGAAGATTGCTGATTTGAAATTCCAAATTTCTGCACAGTCATTTTTCCAAACCAATACTATCATGGCAGAAAAACTATACCAAAACATAGGCGAAATGGCTAAGGGTTCAGAAGTGATTTTTGATGTATATTGCGGAACTGGTGCAATCAGTTTATTTCTAGCTAAGAGTGCTCAAAAGGTTTATGGAATTGAATCAAGGCCTTCTGCTATAGAGGACGCCAAAATTAATTCTACTTTAAACGGAATAACTAATGCTGAATTCATATGTGCAAAGGCGGAATATTACCTTGATACTCTTACATCAAATAGCAATACAGATTTAGTAATCCTGGATCCTCCTAGAGCGGGGGTACACCCGAAGGTTATCAGCTCTTTACATTCTATAAAACCCAACAAGATTATCTATATCTCCTGTAACCCAACGACCTTAGTGCGGGATCTGCTAGGCTTAACAGAAAAAACCTATCTTACTGAATCGATACAACCAGTAGATATGTTTCCTCACACTTACCATATCGAAGTCATTGCCAAACTTATAAGAATTTAATTATTTGGTCATCCACTGTGAATCTCATTAACTGCTCTGATGTTTGATGAATCTATTAAAATTTCCTGCAGCTGTAGTAAAAGACTTTGCTAAAAGTTGGTCAACTTCAATCCTTGTTCTCTTCTTGCTTTCTGGATTGCAAGAAGCCCTTACTGCTGCAAACAAAGTTATTATTAGAAAATCGGAAGAATTTATATTTATATGAAAAATAGCCTGAGCCCTCCGGGTGGTGCTTAGCAAAAAGCCGCTTTGTTTTAAAAGATTTAGGTTCCTTGAAGCTGTCTTCAAGGGAAGGTTTAATCGATGACTTATGGCTTGGAGTGACATTTCCTTTTCTTCCATAAGTAACGTTAAAATAGAAAGCCGCTTCTCATTTGCCATAACTTTAAAGATACTCTCAAGGGTATTTAAATTATTGTTCACACCTATCTCCTTCAGTGTAAGTTGCGGCAGTTTTCGACATTATAACAAATACTTGTCCTGGGCAAAGTTGAAGGATTAAACTTACGGATTAGAATCCAAAATCTGAACAAAACATGTGATACAAAACATACGCTTTTATAACAAAAACTAGCTTTACTGCTCTCTTTATGCATAACATCTTTTATGCTGTACTTTAAATTGTCAGCTCTGAATCAATAATTTCTAAACCAAATATTTATTCCTAATTTTAAATTGTCAGCTTGATTACGACGAGCTATATTTTATGCCAATCTTTCAGATATAAAGATAGCAGGAGGTAGATATTGAAAGCCCGCCCACTTCGTATGGAAACAGAAGAAAGGATTAAATTAATTATTGATATTCTTAAGAGGGAATACCCCAGCGCAACCACTGCCCTTAAATATCAGAATCCCTTAGAGCTTTTAATTGCCACTATTCTCTCTGCTCAATCTACAGACAAAAAAGTTAACGAAGTGACTTTCGCTCTTTTTAAAAAGTTTCGTAATGCCGCAGATTATGCAGAAGCCCCTCTGAGTATCCTAGAAGATCACTTAAAAGTATTGGGCTTATATAAGAGTAAGGCAAAATATATTAAAAGCGCCGCAAAACTTTTAATAGATAGATTTGATTCCCGGGTTCCTTCAACTATGCAAGAACTTATTATGTTACCTGGAGTTGCCCGTAAAACTGCAAACATTGTTCTGGCAAAGGCTTATGGGGTAACGGAGGGAATTGCCGTAGATACTCACGTTAGGCGCTTGGCTAAACGTCTTAATCTAACTAAATCTAAAAACGCAGACCAGATTGAAATAGATCTTATGAGTATTGTTCCTAAAAGCGACTGGGCACATATTACCGACCTTCTAATATGGCACGGTCGAAGAGTTTGCCTGGCGCAAAAACCCCGGTGTGAAAAGTGTGTTATCAATCACCTGTGCCCTTCTGCCTTTACGTTTTGAGTTTTCTCTACCCGTTCTTAGTTCCTTTTCTAATGGTTCCTGCCTTCAAAAACCCCCAAAGCAGAAAAGCTGCCCCTACCATTTCTGCGGGATATAACCCAACAGTTCGTCCTGTCCGCGCCATCCCTCCAGCCGAAGCAATAACAATTGTACCTATAGCTATTAGCACACATGCCCACATCCGGTATGCATATTGCTTTTTAGCAGCAAATAATATCATTGAGTATACCGCACCCCCTAGAAGAAAAAAGCTCCCTGGAATAGTGTATAAAAAGGAGAATAGACGAACACTACCGGGCATAGCCGTTCCTCCCACTGTGATTCCCGGGACAAGGTTTTCATAAATCAAGTCAACCGTTAACGCAAAATATAGAAAAAATATCAGAATTAACAGCAGATATGCAAGAAAGAGGTGCCCCCATATCTTTCTTCTAAAGATCAGATAAACGGTACCAAGTCCTAAAAAACCCACCAGGGTGGCGGCCACGACATAGTAAAAACGGTAAATCATTGGATTCCACATTTGAAAGAATTCAGAATAGAACTCCATTACCGCCCCTACTGCATAGAGTAACATTCCTACAAACCATGCAAGCTGATGGGGTTTTTTTCTTCGAAAGTACTGCTGTAATATCAACCCGGAAAATATAAATCCAACAACAGCAGTTGCTAATGGCCAACTCCAGTGTGACCAGACCATAGTTACATCAGACCTGCCTTCCTTAATATCATTTATTAATCCAGTTTAATGTTTCGTCAACCACCAATTTTATCCTTGACCTGGCAAGTATTTCTTATCCCCATAGTGTTGTGAATTACCATATTATGGTATCTGCGTCTCCTTACTGCTTCCTTAAGCAAAAAGTTGTCACTTTTTTTGAAGAAAAAGGAAAGAACCTATAGCCTGAGAACAGAAAATATGGTTTAATAACACTATATGCGGTCAAGAGCACAGGAAGGCAAATTTGAGAAACAGGACCATATACGCTCTGGGCCTTGTTGCTTTAAACATCCTAAATATACTAGATTATCTACTAACTAAGACTTCACTCAGACTCGGTGCAATTGAACTAAATTTTTTATTGCCCAGAGACCCTCTAGCCACTAAGATTTCATTGGTTTTTTTGGGAAGCGTCATCCTCTATGTCTGCCGACATAAGATTCTTGCCAGGCGCGCCTTAACTCTACTTGTAACTTCGTACTTTCTTGTCGTTCTCTACCAGGTTGCCGGAATTTTTGTTCTTACATATTCATTCGTTTAGAATATTAATATACCCAACAGGAATCTCTTCAGAAAGATAAACCTGCGTCGACCCTTTAAAGAAAGGTATTCCTGCCAGATACGCTTCCTGTGCGCGGATCCTGAGTATCAACGGAAATTTGTCCTTGCGTCTCCCCACTATATGAGCGTGCTCCTCTGTGGTAGAGAGATGAACATAGCTTCTCCCCATCGGTCTTAAGCCCTTCTTTTTTATATCTGACAAAAATCTTCTGGCAGTTCCATGATATAAAATCTCTGGTGGTTCTATTGGCAAGTATTTGGGAGCAATATCCGGACTATGGCCATAAATAGCTCTAATCTTTCCTTCTTTTATCTCAAACCGTTTCTTGTCTGAATACGAAATTAATAGAGCAATGTCGCCCTCAGTTATTTTCCCACTTCCCTTCCAATGACTATTGACCACTTTAACCAATTCAGCAACCAGCACATAACCTTCTTCATCTAGAATTAAACCATACTTCTCAGGTTTGTGTCTTAAAAGCAGAGCCATAAACTTGCTAAGTGATACTTGTCTCTTATCCATCTTTAACATAGCTTTAAGCAAAGGATGTTCAGTTCATTAAGAGAAATTAATTAAAACTGATCTGAAGAACCGTCTTTTGTCGACTTAACCGCTTGAATGGGCACTATATCTGTTACTGTGGAGTCAAATTCTTCTATCAATAATCTTTTAGCTTATATTAACCTATTCTTTAAACCTAAGGCTCTTATTCGGATAGTCTATTTCGAGCTCGAAATTTCTTAAAAAATTAAAACCAAGAATACCTTCAATCTTAGCTCCCACAGCCTGACTAAGCGCAGAAAAAATGTCAGCTACAATGATAGCTATATTTTTGATAGACACTTCTCCCACAGATATCGACTTCAAAATTCCTGCTGAACTTTGGATAGCGCCCCCAGCGCCCATTATGGAATCCGCTTTAATGTCTTTAATATTTAATTTTTGAGTTATTGCAGGGGAAACAATCGTCTGAGATGCACCGGTGTCAAGGACAAATTGATAAATTTCTTGGGCATTGATAAGAACATCCACTAAAATAATTGGTCTGTCTGGCCTTGCAAGACGTAATGGCATATATGTTAGCAACGAGCGATTATGGCTTTTCTTTTCTGTGGGTGAAGTGAATGTTAACAGGTTGCTCCTGTAATCTATTGTTAAAATAAATTCTTTGAGGAAATTATATCCAAGAACACCGTGGCCAACGCACTTTGGAAGTTCTTTCATTATACCAACTTGAACATCTTCGACTCTAATTTCTCCGATTGACATTAAAGCAACTCTTCCAAGTTGCACTTTAATTTTCTTACCTGCGGCTCCCATTGCATCTTTGACCTCCATACCTTCAATTCCAATAATGCTGGCAAGCTCTTCTGTCATGATTGACATGGCTGCTCCTGTGTCAAGAACGAAATCAAAAGGTCCTTTCTTATTAATAAATACAGGAAATATTATAAGGGGTCGCGACTCAGTCGTTTGAATTTTAATTACAGTTGACACATAGCCTCCAAATAAACGGCCTAATATTTACTTTTATACTTATTCAGTACCATATACATTTAGCAACGCTAACGTAAGAATTCTTATTCCAAGACCCGGTGAAATTGATATACGACTTCTAGAATATAAATCTGTCCCCTTTTTATATCCGCATAACGACCAAGCTCACCTGCCGCTTGGAGCAGAGCGACGTAAGGAGCGGAAAGCGGTCAGTTGCAACGCCTTGTTAACCCCATGCCTGCCATCATGGCTCTCAAGGATCATGGCCAACCCCTTAGTTGTCATTGTCCCAAGAGAAACAAAGGAACCAGCGCCGAGGCTATATCCGCTAAATAGTGGGCAATCATTATGGGCAGCAGTCGACGCAAGCGCCACCAAAGCCAGCAATACAATGCTGTGAACGGAATCGTGGCAACAAGCCAGGACAGGACAATCTGCCAGGCCAAAGCCGGTGGGGAGAAGATATGCTGCAAGGAGAGGAAGAACCATACAACGACCGCAGCCAGCCACTTTCTCCCTCCGGTAAGCGCCTCAACACGTGGAAGGCTATAGCCTAAATAGGTATTGTCTTCAGAAAACGCCCAGATGATTGGCCAGACGATGATGGTGAAAAGTATCACCCAAATCGGCAGTTGCCCGGTCGGCGCAGGAGGGGTGTACTGGAAAAGTGCCATACCACCAAAGATCACACCCATCCCCAGCAGTATGAAGGGAACGAAAAGCCCCACTCCAATCAGGACATCACGTAGCCAACCCTCGCGACGGTAGTTGCCCAGGTCCAGTATACGTATACCTTCCCGGCGTACCAGGAAAAAGAGTGGAATGAGGCATCCCAAGCCGACCAGCACGCCGTACACCCTCCACCACAAAAAGGCTTCCGTCCAAGGATCCGCGCTGCCTCAAAAGAAAATAGCGGCAACTAACGCCGTGAGGATCAAGTTAAGGATAGGCCTTGACGACAGCATGATGAGCGGTCCCGTCCAAGTGATCTTGCCATTCGCAATGTGCTTCTGGATCTCGGCTTGTGAGTTGCGCGATGCTGTTGCAGATGTGTCCATAGTTGGCTCCTATGCGGATACTTGCTGGCTAACGCCCGAATTGAGCCGATGAAAGGGCGAAAGCTGGACGAGCCTTTGCGCCCAATTCATTACTGCCAGTGTAGACGATGCCTCGTTTTAAAGTCAACCGTTTGTAGGGCGCAAAGCTGACGCAGAAGCAACTTTTGGGAATGGGGCTCAGGCTTAAGGGAGGACGCCCCTTTCAGTCGGCTCGAATGAGTTGTTAGCTCTACCTACCCTTGTTAGGCAGCAAGGTTTGCTCTGAACGTCGGGAGGGGCTATTGGCGAATCTGCTCCGCAATGTCCCGAATGGCGTCCACAATGATCTCGGGCTGCTGAAGCTGAATATGGTGCTCGCTCCTCGCGGCAACGACGCTCCGGCTGGTGGTTGAGAGCTTCGCCAATTCGGATTGCATTTCTTGCCAAGTGTCCCAAGCCTGCGCATTCTCCGCCGATGAAAGCCCCGGAACTGGATCCCAGTAGCCGCGACTGATGACTACAAGTGGTATGGAGCCGAGGGTGACCTTGGCGTCGCGCACCTCGGCGAGATTGCTTTGGAAGGCCTCGTTCTCGGAGACGGCCGTACTGAAGTAGTCGGTTGACGCCGCGAGGGCTTGATATGCGGAAGCAGCATCTTCTGGCAGTCCCCGGGTTGGGATGCTGGTGGGTGTGAAAGCGAGAAGCCCTAGCGAATCAAGGGCAGCGAGCGTGCGGTATAGCCCAGTCTTCTGTGCGATAAGTCCTTCCCATGCTGGGACACGAAGGAAGAGGTCGACCGGGGCGGCGTCCACGAGGACGAGTCCCGCAACTTGCTCGGGATACGTGTGTGCGTAGAGCTCGAGTTGAGCGCCACCGAAGGAGTGACCAACCATGAGAATCGGGCCGGTGACGCCGGCATTCGCAAGCAAGGTATGTAGCTCTGCAACCATGTTCTTGGTTGTCCGCGGAGTTGGACTGGGCTCGCTCCACCCGAGCCCGGGACGGTCGAAGGTGCAAACCCTCGAGAACTTGGCGACCTCAGGCTGGACGAGTGACCAGAAGACGGAGAAGTCATCCAGGCCGGCAGCCAGAATGACTGTAGGATCACCTTCCCCTACACAGTTGATGTGCATGCGGTACCCACCGACGTCGACCAAGGTTCCTGGAGGGGGATACGAGTTCCTCATGGAAGACGCCAGGATCCGGCCAGCAATCAGAGCGACAAGGAGAAGAAGGACTACCGCAAGGAGGGCCCCCATCGCAATGCGGAGGACTGTACGTCGGGGGTTGGTCCTTCCTGTCGTGGGCTTGGCGCTCATGTGGCCTCCGAACCTGATCTCATTTCCGACTGTGTCTATCGCTGCCTAACGGCTTGCGTTACCGGCTCGTGGGTGGGACCGGATATCTTTCATTATAGCGGAATCCCCAAGGCAAAATAAACTCAATTTAGCGGTACGAATCCCACGAGTCCGGTGCACGCTTCGTTAGGCGGTTTCTATAGAAAACTTGACATTTCAAATCATCCGACCTGTGTAACATTCTTGAGCAGAATAACCACCATGACCAAATTAAAAAAGGTAATTACTAAAAAAGGAAGCATAATTCCAAGGCTTTCTGGCACTCCTACTCGTGCCATATTTATAGCCATTGCGCTTACGCCCAATCCCAATGTGACGCCTTTTGTTAACATGACGGAACTTAAAAGATAACCCAAAGCATTGCGTCGAAGTAAGAGAATTCCACCTAGAAATGCCAATGGCACAATTAATCCCAAATCCATAAATTGTATTACCAAGGTGGTGGTGTTTTCCAAAACAGGTGTTTGATTTTGAATAAGCGGCGGCACAATACGTCCCAGCCATGCGAGCAAGAGAAAGCCGCCAACGGTAAACATTAAACCCACAATCCATTTGCGCGGTAATCTCTCAGAAAATGCCTGTGGAAGGGTGCTTAAGTCAAAGGACAGCATACACAAGATAAATGCATAAAGACTTAGCCCAAAAATGGATACATATACCAAAAACAATGCATTGTAGGATGCTAGAGAAGCCATTGACATATAGGTATAAAGAAAGAAGCCGAGGGTGCCTACCAAAAGCAGACGTCCACGTAGAGAGCTCCGAAATGCGAAAAAGGCAGAGATTACCAATAACGGCAAGCTCACCACCAAGGTGACCAAGTCGTTTCCTTGCGTTTGTGCGGCTGAACTGACAGTGTCAAAATAGTACAATCCTTGCCCGTTGATCATTACCGATTCGCCCCGATGATTGGTATACGAAAATGCTTCTCCTGGAACTTGATAGAAGAGACCAGCGCTTGAAGCAACTAAGGCTAGAACGAATATCGGTGGGATTAGCCACTTTAGTATAGATTGGTATTTCATCTTTTTTTCCTGTTGTTTCGTTGGTTTATTGCATAAACCGCCTAATGGAATAGCCTTCACCTGCAAGCGCACGAAGCGCGATTGTCAGGTGCAAGGCGTTGTTAGGCGCCGGCCGTTCGATCGTTGACTCTTCGAAGCATGTACAGGCCCAGTACCGGAAGCGGTAGCCCGAGGAACAGAATGATCACCCAGGCCGACGTCGTTTCCTCGAATCCCGCAACGCCAACTGCTCGCGCACCCACATAGGCGTTGATCAGAAGGTGCAGGGCCACAACAGGCCAGATGCTGCGTCCGCGAAACACAATGGCAGCATAGAAGATACCCGCCAAGAATGAGTCCAGAACCAGCAGGCCCACGACAGGCGCGGGCTGCCCCATTGTAAGCCTGATGAGGTGTGATGCTCCGAAAAGCGCGGCCGTCAGCAAGGCGGACATCAGCGGGCCGCCCGAAAGCTTGCGCCAAGACAGCAACAGGACGCTGAACATGGCACCACGGAACACCAACTCCTCCAACAGCGCTGCGGCTGAGCCGTTTAGCGCCGCCACTCCAGACAGCGGAACCCAGGTAAATGCTAGCCCGAAGTCGCCGAACAAGGCGTAAGAGTGAGCGAACGTCCGATAGAGGACGACAGCCACCGCCAGCACCCACACCCAACCCGCACCCGGGTGCAGCACCCCTGCGTCTCGCATCATCCCCAGGCGCCATATCACGAACAAAACTAAGCCGGCTGCCGCCAGTCTAGCCAGCGCCTCGATCACCTGATGTGAAGTGCCATCGGTCGAGGCGACGGCCGCGACGGCGCCCGCAACGACGTACAGCAGGAGCAGAACCACCGTCGCCAGAACAGAGAACCCGAATGGGTGCTTTATTGCCGTGTGACGAATCCCGGGCATTTCCAAACTTCATTTCTTTCGAGCGACACCTGAGCCAGACTGGCGCCTAACGCAGACATCAGGGGCAAGAACTTGACTGACATTAACAAACCAACGAACTGTTAAACAATAATAAATTATCATAAACCAATGTGCTACCGCTGGTTCTTGTCCCTCTGCATGGATTTGTTATGTTCTAATCATTATTATAACCTTGGAGGCAATCCTATCCTACTAGCTTTAAATTCACGATCCAAATATGTTCCATCTCTCAGAGACTTACTTAATTCAGCAAGAAAACAACTTGCTGTTGCAAGATCATGAATGCTCAGAAAAAAACCCCACAAATCAATTTTTATTCCCTTATCTTTCAGTGCTACTATAATACTTTGAACCTTTGGGCCAATTTGCCTACGAATTCGTTCTTCCTCTCTAGACTCTGCTGCACGTGCTTCTTTCCACGCTTTTTGATTATCTTTTTCAGCCACGCCTGCCAAGAAGTAGTCATTTCTGAGTCTTTCCATTGTGGAAGCCTGTTCATAGAGAAATTTACTAATTTCTTCACATTCCTCTGCTAAGCGCTCGTCTTCCTCTGTGTTTCTCTTGCTTTCTCGAAATTTACGAATAAGCTTTCCAATTACAGGCCAATCCCATATTAAAAATACTAATGCACCAGCAAGAAAACCTAAACCAAATTTTCCGCTTATAAACGATAGCCCTACTGACAAATAACCTAGAATAATTTTTAAGTTTTTTGTAGTTGCAACGGAATCTAAATACTTGCTAAGTGACCAGCTCGCAACCTTGGTTAAAACCCAGACAGCCACTACCCATAATATTACTTTAAATCTTTTTCTCACACCGTTTCCTTAAGTCTTCTATTTACATAACGGGCAGCGTTACCTGCGGGTGGGCGGGGTGAGGGAACGCCATTTTGACGGAACTCGTCTCAAGCCACGCAACCTGCTTGAAAACGCGGCGACTCCCACCCGTCGGGTGCACGCGGTGTTGGGCTGCTTTTCATCATATTAGACCTGTGCTGTCTTTCCGATTTGAATTAATCGTACACCAATCAAAGGAAACCACAATAAATACAGGGTCCCCGCAATAGCCAGCAGAATAACTCCCACTGGCGGTATCCAGAACAGGAAAAAGAAATGAGCAAAATCCAGACCATGCGTGATGATTCCGACATAGGCTGTGAGTTTGTTGAATACCTTTCCGGGAAGCATTACGATTGAAAATAGCAACGCCCCGAATTCAATTAAGATTCCCCCCAAAATCGCACCGGTCCCATGCCACATATCCGAGGCAAGAATAGCTTCTCCGGCCGCTATCAATTGATTTTGTTGATTTTCGCTTGTTGCGCTGGCATATTTGTCGCTCAGATTCAGCATCGCGAATACCGAGGGGGTTGCCAGGAATAAAGTGACTCCGACAAATACGGAGAGCAAGGCAAGGATGGCCCAGGCATTCCTTTTGCCATTGAGCGCAAGAAAGATTCCCAGAAAGATCAGGTAATACAGGGGAATGAAAACGACCGTCAACAAATCCATCCGTAATAGACCAAGAAGACGATTTGTTTGAAGCATAGAAAAAGTCTCAGCAGCGGTACTTGGCGGACCGCCCAAGACAGAGAGGATGACGATAGTAATCAAAGAATAACCTAGGAACGCAAACGAAGCAAATCCGCCCGCTTTGCAAAGGGAGCGGAATACAGAATCATTCGTATCTGGCAATATCGCATTCATAATTCAACCTCTTTCGGTATCCCTTTTCTGCTGGTTATGTATCCGTAGCAGCCCAACGCTAAAATCAGCGGGGCGTATTACGCATCCGCTGGATTTAATTGTTGGACTGTATAATTTGATTCTTGTTGTGCTCCGCAATTAGAACAATATTTATCCATCAATTTCATAAAACTATTGCATTCTGAACATTTCCTTCCAACTGTTATTCCACAAGCAGGACAATGAAAAGCATTTAAACGTATAGTGCTTCC
>CAYGBL010000002.1:132169-172756 GCA_964348135.1 uncultured Actinomycetota bacterium | reverse complement strand
TGGTGGAGGATACCGGGATCGAACCGGTGACCTCGTGCTTGCAAGGCACGCGCTCTCCCAGCTGAGCTAATCCCCCACTTAGCTCTGAGCGTAGAGCGAAGAGCTTAGAGGGTTGTTGCCAACTGCCTCATCTATCTCTCTGCTCCTTGCTCTATGCTTTCCTTTGATATTCTACTTTAACCTAACCGCTTCTTCAATATTTTCAAAGCCCGCAAAAGAGTTTACAATAATAAAAATCTTTGGAAAAGAGTTTCTATGGACTACACTAGTTATATAACAAGCAGAAATATTCTGGAGTCCTTGGGAAAACCCATTTCTGTAACACTACTTTTCCTTTCTGCTCTTCTTATTCTTTCGCTTATTATCCCTATATTAAGAAAATATAACCGGCGCATATCTGGGGTAACTTTCTTGGTGCTTATTGTAGGTTTTTGTCTATTAATCTGGTTCCATTTCAAAATATATACCTCCACAGCTCTTATAAACCCGGTAAACGGTGCTGTCATCAGCAGATATATAGTGCCTCTCTGGATCGAAGGAGAAAAGCTCTATTTCTGGGCCATCTTTCTTGCTCTATTTACATATATTCTTAATCGAAGGCTTCTACAGCCAACATTCATTCTATGCCTCAATGCAAGCTTTGGGGCATTCCTGCAATTTGCCATCTTATATTCCAGCCCGTTAACCAACCCTCTTCCTCTATTCCATGATGAATTCAGTAACCTCTTTTTTCTTATCGGACGAGCACCTCTTTCCACACAGATTCAAATTACGCAGCAGGCTCTCATGAGAATGAAGTTTTATTACAACTCGGTGTATATGTGGATTCATCCTCCAATTCTTTTTATCTCCTATGCTGCCTTAACTATTTCCTTTCTTGCCTGCGTTTTTATGCTTACAAAAAGAAAAGAGGCTATATTCGACAGAGTCTCTTATAACTATGCAAAATTTGGTTATCTGCTTCTTACCATTGGTATCCTTATCGGTTATCCCTGGGCTATAACTGCCTGGGAGAATGAACCCTGGTGGTGGTCACCGAAGATTAATATGTCCCTTACTATGTGGGTGCTTTACACCGGTTATCTCCACAGCCGAATCTATCTACACAGACAGGGAATGTGGTATACCACAGCTATTCTAGGCATTATCTGTTTTAGTTCTTTAATTTTTACATATATAACTACCTATCTTGTACCGGGAATTCATTCCTATGGATAGATGAAAAATTATGACTTTTTTCTAGCGCTTATATCTATATTACTCCTAGCCCTGATTGGTACTGTTTCTCTCTATGGAACGGGCTATAGCTGGCTTGCTAGTTTGAACGATCCTGATTGGACCAGCAGTTTCCTCTACTCTTGGTACTTGGAGAGAATGAACAACATTGCGGCCCCTCTAGTTATTCTTCTTGTCATTGTTCTTGGTCTCTGTATACCCAAGCGTCTTTTGTCTCGCACAATGATGCTTCTTGTTAGCGGACTGATATTGGCTTTTGGGTTTTCCTTGGCTCTCCTTTCTCAACCCCTCCACGGTCTTGCTTTTATTCTCGCAATTGGAATAATTATCCAACTTATAGTGCTTATTCTTCTCATCTTGCGTGTGGGGGTTCTTCATTTTGAACGGGAAGGGTTCCTAGCCTCCTTTGGCTCAAGTCTTCTTCACTTAGGATTTGTGGCTTTCCTTGCCGACTTTATACTTCTTCAGGACTGGTATTACCACCTTACCATATTCTGGATCTCCGCTTCCCTCATTGTGCTAGGGAGTATTTTCTCCTTCTACTCTTCAGAAATCACTAAAACTCTCTCCAGAAAGAAATAACTTTCTTTCTTTCCTTCCTTCTAAAGTTCTACACAAAGAGTGCCGATAATCTTCACAGATAGTGAAAACCAAAAAGGTTTTGTTTTGGAAGGAGGAAAAGGAAATGTTGTACAGGCTTTACCGCTGGCTCTCCTGGAGGGATGAGAAGGGTGCAACTGCTGTTGAGTACGGTATTATGGTAGCCCTAATCGCTGTAGTCATAATCGCAACAGTAACCATACTTGGCCAGCAGTTAGTCGCAGTATTCTCGAGAGTAGCAGAAGCGCTCGGACTAGTGTAGCTCAGTCGCAGCAATGCCATCGTTCACCCTGTTAGAGCCCCGCATATGCGGGGCTCGTTCCCAAAGAACTTATTCGAATTTATCTCATTTATATTATCAACCGGCAAAGAGGATGGTTACGATGTTAAGAGGACTGAACAGGAAGATTAAAAGCGAAAAGGGAGCAAGTTCAATCGAGTTTGCTCTCATTCTGCCCATACTAATTATGTTAATGGTGGGCATCTTTGAATTCGGTATGGCCTACAGCAATTATATCGCTATAACTCATGCTGCGCGCGAGGGAGCAAGGCTCGCAGCTGTAAACCAGTTTAGCGAAGAATTGGTTCGTGAAAGAGCTTATCCTGTGGTTCCAGATTCTATCATCATAAGTTACCCTTACGGAAACATCCACGGTGAGCCAGTTATGGTTACCGTAAATTATAAAAAGAAGATTGAAATTCCTCTGTGGGGTGAAGCTGTGGTTCCTTTACAGAGTAAAGCAAGTATGAGAATTGAGTACTGAGAGGCAGAAGATGAGATTATTCTCTTTCATTGAAGAAGAAAAAGGTTCGGTAATTATAATCGTCGCTTCAGCGCTTGCTGCTTTTATGGCAGTTGCTGCCCTGGCTATTGATGTCGGTCTTCTTTATCAAGAAAGAAGGCAACTCCAGACTGCAGTTGATTCGTCTTCCCTTGCTGCAGCCCAGGAACTCGCAGAAGGGGGCTTATACGAACGAGCCGACGAGATAGCACGAGGATACGTCATTGAGAATAGCCAAGTGACTCCCGATTCTATCGTGGTTGACTTTCCATCTAACAATTCAGTAAAAGTCGTTGCTACAACTACCCGAAAACTCTTTTTTGCTAAAGTGCTGGGAAGAGGCGAATCTTCCCTAAAAGCGACCGCTACAGCAGCATATGGAACTGCTACCGCAGTAAGGAATCTCGTTCCTATTATTGTTCCTCTTCAGTTTGTTTACCCACATATAGGAACGCCTGGTACCTTTGAGTTAGGCAATGACCGTCCTCTGGAAGCCTTCCGGAAGAGTGCAGCTCAGATAGGAAATGAGATTCTTTACACAATAACATTTGTCAACACGGGGACAAGCCCGACCGGAGTAACTATCACGGATTCCATCCCCCCTGCTACCGCTTATGTGGACGGAAGCGCACTCGAAGATGGAAGCTATGATGGTTCTGCAAATTCAATAACCTGGCGTCTAGATTCTGTAGGCGCAGGAGATTACGTCTCAGTAAGCTTCAAAGTTAGCATAAGCGATGGTCCAGCTTCGGGAATTAGGAATACTGCTGAAGCTACTACTGATTCAGGTAGAAAGTACCACTCCAGTACTACAGGGGCGGCTCAGAAGGGTTTCTTCTGGCTCTCAGATTTCGATACCGGGAGCGGTGGAACTCCCGACTACGCTAGCTGGATAGAAGGTGGTTACCCTAAAGAGGTAGGGGTTGGACACGTGGCAAACGGCGAGGGTGTAAAAGCAGCTCTAAAAGCAGCCTTAGAAAGTAGGATGCCTGACGAACTAAATCCAGAACGCAACCACGTGGTAATACCAGTTTATGATTATACAGAAGGAGGCGGAAGTCCCGGCAAATATCATATAGCTGGATTTGTGGAATTTGTCATCACCGGTTTTGATCTTACCGGCTCACCTAAAACCATAACTGGGTACTTTACCGACGGTACTGTGGCAGCGGGAGCTGGGGGTGGAACTCTCCCAGATGTAGACTTTGGCATTAAAGCAGTTTGGTTAGTAGATTAGGAGGTGCAACAGTGAAATCAAGGTTTTTTCTAGTTTTGATTGCAATTTTCTTAGCTTTCCTGGCAACTGCGGGTTCAGCTGCGTATCTTCAGAGTCTCAAGGCTGAGATTAAACGGGGCAGCGAGACAGTTAAAGTGCTTACCGCACGGAAGGCTATCAGTCCAGGAGTATCTGTTGAAGACATGCTAAATAAGAATTTGGTAAGATTCACTCCTGTGCCTCGTCGTTATGTTGCTACTGATGCTGTAACCAACGCACAGGGTCTCAGCCAAAAGGTATTAGTGGTACCGCTCTCCAAAGGAGAGCAACTTACCAATCAGAAAATCAGAGAGGCAAGGGGAGCAGGTATTGCTTTCCGTATCCCCAAAGGTATGGTTGCAGTATCCATCCCTGTGGACGATATAGTTGGCGTCGGTGGGCAGGTATCAATAGGAGACCGGGTGACACTAATTTCTACCTTATCTCCAGGTCCGGGAGGCGCAGACACCAGCCGTGTGCTTTTACGGAACATAGAGGTCCTCGCCACTTCAGCAACCACGGGCGTAAACAGCAATGGCCAGAAGACTGGCCTTACTCAGGGAAGCTCATCGCTTGCAAAGAAGACAGTCACCCTTGCCGTAACTCCGCAGGACGCAGAGAAGCTGGTCTTCTCAGAAGAGAAGGGCCATGTGTGGCTAACATTACAGCCAGCAGGTGAGAGTCAAGATACTCAAACACCAGGACAGACAGTAGAATCCATATTCAAGTAAAGCGGGGTGAATAGGGTGATTAATCTTATTCTAGCGGATCCGGATCTTGATTTCGCAAAAGAGATACAATTGGTAGTCGCAAAAATCGCAAAAGCAAAGATTGTTGCAGTCACGCAAAATCTTGACCAACTTCCGTCGCTCACTAAAAAACACTATCCAGCGATTGTTTTCCTGGGACCAAATTTCAACGTGCAGTCAATAAGCGAGCTTTTATATAAAGAAGCCCCAAGCTTTATGGGCAGGAGTGTTATTGTCTTCACCAAGGAACACTCTGAGGAGATAGATGTTCCGCAAGGTATATCCCTTGAGAGACTATCACCTCCTCTTCATCCTCAAGACCTAGTTGATATTTTGGAAAAGTTATCGGGAAAATCATCAACCTCCTCCTTTCCTGCCTTGGCAAAAACAGTCACAGTCTTTTCAACCAAAGGAGGCGTAGGCAAGACTATGATCGCTAGCAATTTGGCTGTTTATCTTGCTAAGAATACGGGAAAACGTGTGGTGGTTCTGGATCTGGATCTGCAGTTCGGGGATATAGGAGTAATGCTTAAGCTTCGACCAGAGTACACTATTTATGACTGTGTACCTATTACAAACGAGCTTAATGAAGAGCTTATTGAAAAATTTCTAACCCCGCATAGCTCAGGTGCTAGAGCTCTTCTCGCTCCGCTTCAGCCTGAATACGCAGATCTGGTTACTGCAGAGCATCTCAAAAACGTACTGGAGGTTCTTCGCCACTATGCAGACATCGTTATTGTAGACACACCTGCTTCTTTTAACGACCATGTCCTTGCTCTCTTGGATCAAACTGACATTGTTTTACTAATTGGAACTATGGACATTCCAAGCGTTAAGAATGTTAAGCTCTGCCTGCAAACCTTGCAATCACTGCAGTACCCTGACGATAAAATAGCTCTGACCATAAATCGGGCTGATGAAAATGTAGGCCTAAAACAGAATGAGATTGAACAGGCTTTAAACAGACAGGCAGTTGTAACTATACCTACGGATAAGAGAGTTCCACTCTCTATCAATAAAGGTACGCCGATAGCTCTAGAGGCACCCAAGTCACCGGCAGCACGCGCTCTTATCAAGCTGGCTGAGTACCTGGTTAAAAGATTAAAGACAGGCAAAGAAGCCTATGTTGCCGCATAAAGAAAGGAGCGATTATGTCCCTTCATGATAAGTTGGCACAAAAGAGAACAGAGGTCGAAGAAGAGGAGGAGAATCAAAGCCGACAGCAGATGCTGGAAGAGCTTGCTCAGAAGATCCACCAAGCATTGATTAAAGAACTCGGCCCTGAGCTCTCTGAGAACCAGAAAAATGGTGAACCTCTTCAGGAGAAGGTGGCCCAAAAACTCAGTGAGCTTATAAGTCAAGAAGAAACGGTCCTTAGTGCCCATGAAAAGGCTTTCCTTGCTGCACAGATAACTCACGATGTTATGGGATATGGGCCTTTGGAGGAATTTCTTAATGACCCTGAGGTCACTGAAGTTATGGTCAACGACGCTAGAACAATCTACGTAGAGCGCGCTGGGAAGATATATGGCACAGAAGCCCAGTTCTTTGATGAGAATCATCTTCGTCGTGTTATTGATAAAATTGTCGCTCAGGTTGGGCGCCGAATCGATGAAAGCGCACCAATGGTTGATGCACGTCTACCCGATGGTTCACGTGTGAACGCTATCATTCCACCGCTTGCTATTAATGGAGCAAAGCTTACTATCAGAAAATTCGCTGTGGAGCCCTATACAACTAAGGATCTTATAAGCTTTGGCACGTTTAATGAAAAGATTGCCAAGTTTCTAGAGGCTTGTGTACGAGGAAGATTAAATATCTTAATCTCTGGAGGAACTGGTTGTGGAAAAACCACTTTGCTCAATGTGCTGTCCTCTTATATTCCTGAAGAGGAGCGCATTGTTACAATAGAGGATGCTGTGGAACTTCAGCTTCACCAGGAACACCTGATTCAACTTGAGTCCCGTCCTCCAAATATTGAAGGAAAGGGACAGGTAACTATCCGAGATCTGGTCAGAAATGCTCTGCGTATGCGCCCCGATCGAATTGTTGTGGGCGAAGTGCGAGGCGGAGAAGCTCTTGATATGCTTCAGGCCATGAACACAGGCCACGATGGATCCCTTACCACTGTGCATGCAAACTCTCCACGTGACGTGCTGTCACGTCTGGAGACAATGGTTCTAATGGCGGGAATGGAACTTCCGGTTAGGGCAGTAAGGGAGCAGGTCTCTTCTGCTTTAAACCTGATCATCCACGAAGCCCGTTTCAGAGACGGGACTCGAAAAATTACTCATATAACTGAAGTTCAGGGTATGGAGGGAGATGTTATTACCCTGCAAGATATCTTTGTTTATGACTTCTCTGAGGGTATCGATGAAAGTGGCCGTTTCAAAGGAAGTATAAAATCATCAGGAATCAGACCAAAGTTCATCCAGAAACTTCAAGATATGGGTGTTCTCTTACCAGCTGATATTTTTCAGTTCGAGCTTAGAAGGTGAAAGAGATGCTGAAAGGTCGTCAAAGTAAAAAAACACTAGTTTTACTATTCGTAGCAGTATTCCTTTCCCAGATGACCCTCGTTGCCCCATCTATGGCTTCGGAGTCTGAAATTACCTTCCGTAAGATAGAAACCAAGGAATACCCCAAGGTAGTTCTAACTTTAAGCCTAGCTCCCGACTCATCACCGGAAGCTCTTTCAAAGGAAGCCTTCCGTCTGCGGGAGAATAAGAAAAAAGTAGAAAATTTTGAGGTTTCCCCTATTGGAGAAACCCGCCAGCCCGTTGGAATAGTGCTTGCCCTGGACAGCAGTGGGAGCATGAAGGGAAAGCCTCTCTTTGATGCTAAGGATGCGGCAAGGATTTTTATAGACGAAATGAAGCCCCACGATAAGATTGCTATTATCGGGTTTTCATCCACTCCCCAGCTCCTGACTGGCTTTACTTCCGATAGGATTGCTCTTTATGACGCCCTTGAAAAAATACAAGCAGAAGGAGAAACCGCTTTCTACGATGCTCTATATCTCGCTCTTGAGGCAGGGGCACAGGAAAAGCTTTCGCAGCAGAACATCGTTATACTTTCTGATGGACGCGATACTCAAAGCACCCATACACCGGCCGAAATAGTCGACAAAGCTGCTGCTCAGGATGTTGCTATCTTTGCCTTCGGGCTCACGTCCCCTGAATTTCAAGAGGCTCCTCTTCGAGAGGTCTCTGAAGCAACTTCAGGAAGGTTCTCACTGGTAACTGATTCTCAGAGTTTAGCAGGCTTCTACTCCGAGTTGGCCAAGGAGCTCCATAACCAATACCAGATAATCTATACCAGTAAAGCTAAAACAGCCAATATAAGTTTGCAGCTTGAAATTAGAACAGCCTCTTCTCTTCTAAAGGGAAAAGAGGTTTTTGTATCACCAGCTCCGCCTCCCAAAGAAGAAAAGATAAAGAAGCCAGCCCCAGGCCTGCGCCTTCCAGACCCCGTTGAAAAATTCTTTAAGTCCTTCTGGGCTTTTCCGTCTATCTTAGGACTTACTTTTCTGTTTTCTTTGATTATTACATTAGTTGCCTTAACCATCTTTCTCCCTAAGGAAAATATACTCAAGGACCAGATAAATATCTACGAAGGCGCTTATAAGGCTTCTCATCATATTCAGGAAAAGGAACCTAATGGATTCCTAGCAGAACGACCCGTAGTTTCTCATGCAGTTAACCTTGCTTCTTCTCTAGCTGAGAAAGGCGGTTTCATGAAAGAGCTACAACTAAGGGTTGAACAATCTGGCCTTCCGTTAAGGGCTTCTGAATTTGTATTTTTACATATATGTATCGTAGTGCTTACTGGTCTCATAACCCTAGTGCTCTTTGATGGCTGGTTGCTAAGATTAGCCATAATTCCTATCGCATCTGCAGCTCCTCTTGCCTTTCTGCAGTATCTGAAAAAGCATCGGGAAGTTCTCTTCCATGAGCAGCTTCCAGACACGCTGGATCTTATAGCAGGAGCACTTAAAGCTGGTTATAGCTTCTTGCAAGCGGTAGATATGACGGTAAAGGAAACTGGGCCTCCTGTTTCCAACGAGTTCAATCGGGTTTTGACAGAGGCACGTTTGGGTCTTTCGCTAGAACAAGCATTGGATCATATGGCAGAAAGAGTTCACAGCACCAACTTTTACTGGACAGTAATGGCAGTAAAGATCCAACGTGAAGTAGGAGGAAATCTAGCCGAGGTCTTAGAGATTCTAGCTAATACCATTCGTCAAAGAGACCGGGTATACAGACAGATAAAAGTGCTTACAGCAGAAGGAAGGCTCTCTGCGATAATACTATTCCTGCTACCAATTGCTTTAGGGGCAGTTTTATTTGTCCTAAATCCGCAGTACATCTCCGCCCTCTTTACAACCTCTGCTGGGCTTGCTCTTTTGGGAACAGCAGTAGTGCTTATGGTTGTAGGCGGTGTATGGCTGAGAAAGATTGTTGTTATTGAAGTTTAGGAGGAGTATAAAATGTTTGACGTTCCTGTTCTAGCAGCACTTATATTCGCAGCCCTCTTTACTATATTTTTTGTGCTGGGCTTGTATATGACTGACCACATTCCCCTGAAAAAATTTAACCAGTATGTCCTTGAAGGAAAGGTTACCGCTACTGACCAGGAACTAGCCTTGCCCTTCTCGGAACGTGTTATTAAACCTTTTATGGCCCTTTTAACTCGTGTAGCTCGTCGGGTAAGCCCTGCAGGTCTCGTCGCTCATACAAGGCGACGTCTATCGCTTGCTGGTAATCCCAGGTCAATGAACGTCGATAAGTTCTTGGCCATCAAAGCCCTCTGTTCGCTTATTGCTTTATCCTTGACTTTTTTGAGTGGTGCGATTCAGTCATCTCTTACTTTCCGTACTCTGCTAGGAGGCGGCCTAGTAACTACTGCAGCTTTCTTCCTTCCAGACCTATGGCTACACAGTAAAATTAAAGACCGCCAGAAATCTATCCGTCTTGCTCTTCCTGATACACTGGATCTTCTCACAATCTCTGTTGAGGCGGGTCTGGGTTTCGACTCTGCTCTAAGTAAAGTCGCTAATAACACCACTGGCCCTCTTGCAATGGAATTCTTTCGTATGCTCCAGGAAATTCAGCTGGGCACTTCCCGCTCCGAAGCATTTCGGAATCTTGGAGAGAGAACCAACGTAACTGAGCTGAATTCCTTCATAATGGCTATGTTGCAGGCAGATGTTTTTGGTATTAGCGTAGGTAAAGTTCTACGGGTTCAAGCGCAAGAGATGCGTACCAAACGACGTCAGCACGCTGAAGAGATTGCCATGAAGGCACCAGTCAAGATTGTCTTCCCGCTCGTCCTTTGTATCTTTCCAGCACTTATGGTAGTGGTTTTAGGGCCAGCAGCTATTAGTATATACGAGGCTATTGTTAAAGGTATTTAGGAGATTTGTGCTTCGCTTCTTAGATCCTCGACTGCTGATTGGGTAGGAGCAAACAGAAGACTTAATACATGCTCTGTGACTAATTGGAGTCTGAAAGATTAATCTTTGTCATTATTTCCTCACGCTAAATACTGGATCAATTACAAGGTCTAAGAGAACTATTGCTTCTTGCGGGTTCCGGGATTCGCATCTTTAAAAATGAAAACGGAAAGTATTAATCTTACCACAAAGGAATGGTTGCTTCGCTATTCGAGTAAGGAGTAAGGTTTTTTACACTTGAAGCGCCTTTCCAAACAGAACTGTCTTATTTTCCATTAGACCCTAGTCCAAATGTTTAAAGAAAAGCTCTTCTAAGTAACATCTGAACTACAAGCCCCTGAATCCCAATCCCAACCGGATGCTACAAGTAGCCATGACACCAGTATTTCTCAGCCAACCGGTAAGTATGTCAAGGGGACAAAATAAAACTTAAGACTTGAATGCAAAACGCAAAAATAAAGGTGTATAAATAATACATAACGCGGGATGCAAGACAAGCAACAGGCGATAGGTTTTTTACCATCAACCTTGGATCTGGTATTTTGTGTCCTGATATCTCGATCGTGATTATTGTTTCCTGATTAGAATTTCGCGAACCTGAGTTTTGGATACTTCATTCTAGAAACTGAAGAATGCCTATTCCTTATAAATAAAAATGGCCAGATATCTCTGGCCAATATGTGCAGCAATTTTTATACATTCCTTTCAATCATATGTCTTTTCCCAGACATATCTACCGCGTGGGATAATCTTAAGCTCCTCCATTCGCTTTATCATTGCTTCTTCATCTACACCAAAGAGACGTGCCAGGAAGCGGTGATCCTTATACCACTTTACTGCTTCTCTCTTAACTAGCTCCTCTGGCATACAGAGCTCTTCTGCAAATACATCTGCTTCCATATGATAGAAAGGTCTTTGTTTGTTTTTCATATAACTTATATCGTGGTGATCCATTTGCCGATGGGCTATTTCATGAGCAATAGTAAGCATCTTCTGTGTTGAGGTTAGATTCTTGTTCAAGGCTATGTAATAATCGTTATCAAGACGAATAAGGGCTCCTGAAAACCAAGAAGGAAGTGTCATCTCCACTATTTGGATTCCTAGCTTTTTGGCAATGAAGCGAACATCAATAGGCGGTTCGCTAAAACCAAAGCGCCTTAACAGCTCTTCTGCTCTAGCTTTTACAAACTTATGAGAATAGAGAGCCATTATTGCCCGCTTTCGCTATCTCTCTTTGCCTTTATAATCTCCACTACCTGCAGTAGTAATTCTTTTTCTTCTTCGCTAAATTCAGTATCGGATCTTAGGGCTGCTTCCAAAGAGAATCCTTTCGATATTTCTGAATTCGTCTCTCCTAAAAGAAATGCGATGGGAACACTGTAGAATTCTGCTAACCTTTTAAGCCTCGGAGCGGAGATGCGTCGATGTCCACTTTCGTACATGGCCAAAATTGACTCCTTAAACTCGCCACTTGTCATATTCTGGACATCGCGGCGGCTCAAATTTCGGCCTTCCCTCACATTTCTCAACCTTGCCCCGACATCAACCTCGAAGGACATTCTTCTCTCCTTTACTATCTGTGCACTTTCAATTTAAATATCGGCTTTTTTGAGCCTAAACTTAACATAAATCTTCACAATTAGTGAAGATATGGCATATAATGTAAAGGTCTATCAGCCTGGTATGCTTTTTGGAGTAGCATCAAAATTCTAAAAGAAAAAGCCCTGCCATAGGGCTTTTACTATTTTTCCTAATTGTCTCCTAGCTCCCGGTTTCGGTCTTTGTCTCTCAGCTTTAATTTTAAATTTTATATTAAGCTATCCCTCTCTATCTTCAGAAGGAGGTTGAGTTAAGAGAATTTGTGCCTTTTCTAAGTCTTTTTCTGGTACCCATATCTCTACCTTCCCTAAGCCATCCACGTGAATCCCGTAAAGATTTCGCAAAGACTCGGCCTTGAGAATAGCTTCAATCCCTTCTGATTGTAGCCTTCCTTTGATTATCTCCCCTTCTGCCGGTCCATAGACCGTAGCAAGCTTTACAAACTTCTTTTCTTCTTCCATAGCAGTATAATAACACACGCTTAGCTTCATGATTATTATTACTAGATCATTAATAAAGATTTGTCCCCACATCAATCTATTATCATGCTAGAAAATCTCTACTTCTATAGGGGTGGGGAAGGATACTTGTCTTGTGAAGAAAAAAAGATGGTGGGCCTTATTGGGTGCTATTCAAACTCCCAATATGTTGACAGTCTGCATAAGCTAGAGAAATGCATCGAGACTTTGAGCACCAACTGATGGGTCTCCAATCAGATTTTGGCTTGATTTAATCTTGCGTTATGGTGCTGCATCAAGTGCTATTCAAACCTAGAACAAGTAAAGACTTTATGGATTTGGAAGGATACATAAACAATTTTTTAATGTCGGGAGTTAATCGCAAAATTTTCATGATTCATCTGCTATACCTAGTAGATCCCAGGAGTATTGCGCTATAGTCCAGACAAATTTGTTTCATTGCACTTCCCTCTCAAAACCACTTCCACAACCACCATTTTTCAAAAAGCACCTTTCCCCAGTGCCAGAACCGTGATGGTTTTTTTAAGTTTACTTCTGGCTTTGGCTTTAAATAAAAGTTTCCACTGGCATATCCTGCCCTGCCATCTCCCAGTTCAATAAAACAGTATCCTCTGCCATCAAATTCTTTTTTGTCTGATTCGCCTTTTATTTTTGCTGCAATGTTATGCGCTACCACATCTGCCTGATAGTGAGCAAAGACACCTGCCTTAGGAAGAGGCTTTCCCACAGGAAGCATAATTGATGTTACATCACCAAGGGCATAGACATTTTCAATGTCAGTCTCAAGTGTTTGCGGATTTACCTTCACCCACCCACTTTCAGCTAATACAGGTGAACCTTCTAAAACTGGTGGTAATCCATGAGGAGGGATACCAACAAGAAGGTTATAAGAGACTGCTTTTCCCTCCTTAAAGGCGATTTCTTTTTTCCCATGAACTATATTTACCACCTGACGCTCAGGCATAAAGTGAATCCCTCTTGCTTTAAGCAAGGAGACTACCATATTGCCAACCTCTGGTCCTGCTACTCCCATGGGCAAGGTTTCAGGAGTAATCACTTCTATCTCTACACCCATTTGCTTTGTAATAAAGTAAGCAGATAGAAGCAATGCTGCTTCATAGGGGGCTGCGGGACATTTAAAGGGCATGGAAGTAATGAGGATAACTACGCGACCTTTGTCAAAATTTTCTAGGGCATTTCTTATCTTCTCTGCGCCAGATAAGTCATAAAGGTTATATGCACCTTCTAAAAAACCGAGAATTTTCTCAGGAAAGGTAGCTGCCCCCAGGGCAATTACTAAGTAGTCAAAAGGTATATCCTTCTCGGAAGTAGATACAACTCTTTTTTCAAAGTCTATTTTTTGAGCAGATGCGTTAATAAACTTGATTCCTTTTCTTTGCAGAAGAGAAAGTGGTTTCTGAATTTGCTCTATTTTCCTCCATCCAACCATAAGCCAGAGCAAGGAGGGATAGAAAAGATGATTTTTCTCCTTATCTACAAGTACAATTTCGTTATCCCGTGCAAGTTGCTTACGTAACTGATTGGCAACAACTAAGCCACCTGCCCCTCCGCCCAAGATGACAACCTTTTTACCCATAAGCTCACCTACCTTATCCTTTTATTTGCTTTTTGTTTTTCTGCCTACAATATCAAGAATAACTTAATGCCCATGCCAACAGTAAACGCTTAATTCCTAAATATATAGGACTACATTAGTCTTATATACTTGCTTTGTCAAATTAAATTTCACTTACTTACAATTAAAGCAAGTCATGAAGCATGATTAATAGAAGAATAAAGATTGCTCAAGATTCTATTCGTTTAATGGGGAAAGCTTTAGGATTAAACGATAAGATGCTTTCTCTGTGAGGAGCTAATTTCGCTTTAATCTTACTTGCATGACCATAGATGATCTCTTTAGCAATAAAGTGCTGGTTCTTACGCCTGGACTATGGTTATCCTTATAAGATGATAGGAGCTGGGAAAATAATAGTTCGAGTCCACGAAGCCCTGTAATAAAAATAGCTTAAATAAGCCATAAAATGTGGTGGGCCTACGTGGATTCGAACCACGGACCTCACCCTTATCAGGGGTGCGCTCTAACCACCTGAGCTATAGGCCCTCTAAATAACCAAAAGCTATCTATATGCATTATCATTCTCTAGACAACGATATCTTACCTCCCAAGAGAAAAAATTTCAACAAGTCAGTTACAACGCGCCTCCTAAGCTAGACTCAGCTCCAAATAAATTGCAATCATAAGGGTTGTTTTTAGTTCAGTTCGGGGTAAAATAATATTATCTCTTTATTTACAAAAGGTGGCAAAATGCTCGAAATGACCATCCACGGAGTTAATTTGGACATCATCACAAATCAACCTGTCTTGATCCTCAAAGACAAGGAAGGAAAGAAGTTCTTGCCCATATGGATAGGACAGTTCGAAGCTACTGCTATCCTTTTAGAGCTTCAGGGAATAAAGTCCTCGCGACCGCTCACTCACGACCTTCTTAAAAACATGATTGAAAACCTAAATGGTAATATTCAAAGAATAGTGATAAATGACATCGAAAGTGGTACCTTCTATGCCCGCATCCATATCAAAGGAGATAACTCTTCCCTGGAGGTCGACGCCCGCCCCAGTGATGCCGTTGCTCTAGCGGTAAGAGCCAAGGTGCCCATTTTTGCCTCAGAGAAAGTAATCGAAAGAGCGACTGTCATAAGCGAAGAAGCGGAAGAGGAAGAGGTCTCTAGATTTAAGCAGTTTCTGGAAAGCATAGACCCCGAAGACTTCAAAGATGAGGCTAACTGATTGAAGATCAGACTTAATCATTCCTGGGATTTATCCAGAGAAGATGCAGCAACCCTGCAGTCAGAGCTTGCTTCTCTCCTCACAAAGAAGAATTATCTCGATCTTAAATCTCTTTCTATTATTGCCTCAGCAGATGCTGCTTACAGCAAACAGGATCAGATAGTCTATGCCGCTGTTCTGACTTTAAACTACCCTTCCCTTTCGCCCATAGAAGAGGTAACAGGAAGCGCAAAAGTAATGCGAGGCTATTCACCAGGACTCCTTGCTTTCCGCGAGGGACCTCTTTTGTTGGAGCTTTTTGCTAAAATCAAAAACATTCCTCAAGCAATCTTTTTTGATGGACAAGGAATTGCACATCCTCGGGGTTTCGGTTTGGCTAGCCACCTCGGCTTACTGCTGGATATTCCGTCTATTGGTTGCGCTAAAGCTTCGCCAGTGGGGATATGCAATCTTCCTGCTGACTATTTTGGCGCTATCACCCCTATTATTTATAAAAATGAAAAAGTGGGTGCAGCACTAAGAACAAGACCCGGGGTAAAACCAGTTTTCATCTCAATTGGAAATAGGGTCGACCTTGAGACAGCGATAACTTTGACCTTGAGATGCTGCAGAGGATTTAGAACCCCGGAACCTTTACGAAAAGCCCACATTGCTGCTAACAGAATTCGAGGAGCTGGTTAGAGTTTCTACAGCCTAGCCATAATCACTGTAGGCAATTGCGTGGGTGCTTTTTCTACTGAAATATTTTCTTGAACCTGCCCTCTATAACCTGGCGCATCATAGTATACAGAGTAGATTCCATCAGCCACTCGGGTAAACCTAAACCAACCTCTACTGTCTGTGGGAATCACTACGTTTCCAATTCTTACAGCTGCTCCGGGGATAGCTCTCATTTTTTGATCAATGACCCTTCCTGTGATTTCTCCCTTAAGCCTGCTCAATATCGCAGTAGGAGATACAGTGGTTCCGCTATATACAGTTATGTATTCTTGTCGCTGCGAATAATATCCATCTGCATAATATGTAAGATGGTAAATCCCTGATGGGATGCTGGTAAACTGAAACTCTCCTCTGACATTAGAAAATGCCGTTCTTGCTCCAGTCTCAATTCTAGCTCCTTCCAAAAGGGTTCCTTCCTCGGACAATACTTTCCCTCGTATCGCTTCTGAGCCACCAGCTAATGACGTATCGCCAGATAAATTGCTTATGGCTCTTGCCAAATTTACTTGTCCATAACCATATTTATCATCTCTTCCGATCTCTCCCAAATCGTCAGCAGACTGCTTTATTCTCTCCTCAACCTGGTCTCTAGACATTCTAGGATTAAGGGAAAGGATAAGGCTGGCCGCGCCTGAAACAAAAGGTGCAGCCATAGAAGTACCGCTCATATAACCATACCTGTTATCCCATATTGTACTTAAGACTGAAACTCCCGGAGCAGATATATCGATATAGCTTCCGTAATTGGAGAAGGCTGCGTGTTTATCGAAACTATCAGTTGCTCCTACTGCAACAACATTATCCAGCGCAGCCGGGTAAAAAACTGGGTTTCCATTACCTGCTTCATTTCCTGCAGCTGCTATTACAACTACTCCCTTTTGAGCAGCATAGTCTACTGCATCTTTAAGAACAGTTGAATACTGAATCCCGCCAAAGCTTAAGTTTACAATATTCGCACCATTGTCAACGGCCCAGGTGATCCCCTGTGCAACAAGGTAATCGTTTCCGGCTCCCTTGTCATCTAGCGCTTTTATGGGCATTATTTTGCTTGACCAGCTAACTCCAGAAATTCCTACTCCATTGTTAGCCACCGCAGCAGCTATGCCAGCAACGTGCGTCCCATGGCCGTTATTGTCCATTGGATTATTGTTGTTGTCAACAAAATTGTACCCCGGCACTATTTTTCCAGCAAGATCGGGGTGATCAAGATCAACCCCAGTATCAACGATGGCTATTATAATTGGATTGCTCGCGTCTGATGAAATTTCCCAGGCTTGCTCTGCCCCTAAACGAGCGAGTGCCCACTGGGAAGCATAAAATGGATCATTGGGTCTTACCGCTATGTACCGCTTATAGTTAAATTCAACCTCATCAATCCTAACATCCTGGTTCATATAAAGTGCTGCTGACACTGGACTGCTTCCTTTGCCAAGCGTAAGGCGATGAAAACCAGTACCATCTATCTCTCCTCTTACCTTAGCATTATAGAGCCTTCCAATAACCTGTCTGTTTCTCTCTGCCCAAGGTTGAAATTTAACCAGAACCTGATTGGATACAAAATCTTGAGAGTAAGCCTCTGTTTTATTTTCAATGGTCTCTGCATTAAGCATTGGCTGTACGTGGGGATTTAGCAGAAATAGGAATAATGCCAGTGAGAGACTAACGACAACTTCTACATATCTTCTCATGTCTTCTCCTTCTGCTCTATTCTCCACATATCGGCGCCATATAGGCTTTCCTTTAAGGGCTCTGCCCTAGTAAAGGCAGGCCTTACGCGCTAAAATGGCTCAAGTAGGGGCCGTATCTATGGACTTTTCAAATCGTTTTAGGAGTTAGAAAATGGCAGAAGTAGAAGATTATGAGCGCTGTCTGGTAGAAAAAGCCAAAAGGCAGGACAAGGAAGCAATCGCTCAAATATATTCCCTTTATGTAGATAAAATCTTCAAATATATTTTTTATAAAGTTGGCAACAAGGCAGAAGCTGAAGATCTCACAGAACAGGTCTTTATCAAAGCAATAGAGGCTTTACCGCGCTTTAGCTGGAAGAATGTCCCTGTTTCGGCTTGGTTGTTCTCTATAGCTCGTAATCAAGTGATTGATCATTACCGTAGCAAGGGCAGGGAGGTGGAGATAGATATCGAAAAAGCCTCGCTGTTGGAAGACATAGCAGGAGATCCTTATGCATCAGCGCTTACTGCTCTGACAAGAGAAAAGATCTTCAAGGCTCTTAGGTCTCTTACTGAAGACCAACAACAAGTAATTTGCCTGAAATTCTTTTCCGGGCTCTCAAATACAGAGATCGCTTCTTTATTAAGTAAAACTGAAGGCGCTATAAAATCAATCCAGCATAGAGGGCTTAGAGCTTTAAGAAAACTCCTTGGGATTGAAAATTATGAATAAGAAACAAATTGAAATATTGGATAAGTGCATAGGCTTTATCTCTTCACCCGAAAAACTGGAGAGTTTCCTCAACAGCTTGGGCGAGAGAGATCGGAAAGAAATTATCGATATTTTGAAAATTGCCAAGAGTCTTTATATGCAGGCTCCCCCCTCTATTTCTGCTGAAAAAAGAGAAGAGATAAAAGCAAAATTGCTAGCCTTGTCTGGAGCAAAGGGGCCCGCTTACCAGAAACAGAGACTCTGGATTCCTTCACTCCTAAAACGTGCCCTAGCGACAATTACAGCGCTTATTCTTTTAGGAAGTGGCGTTGCTATTGCAGCCAATAAAAGTCTTCCTGATAATCTTCTTTATCCCATAAAGCGGGCTACTGAAAGAGCCAGGTTGGCAATAGCCCGCAGGGAGGAGACCAGGGCTCGCCTGGAGATCGGCTTTGCCAAGCGCCGTCTTGAAGAGAGTCAAGCCGTGCTCAAGCAGCCTGCGGCACTCCAAAAAGCAGTTGAGTCAATGGCAAAAGACACCTCTTCTGCTACACAAAGATTTATTGGATCAAACGAAAACACCAAAGGTGAGCTTGCTAATGAACTTGTTGCTCTTACTGAAAAACAACAGGAAGTTCTATCAGTGGCAGTAGAATCAGCTCCCGAAACAGCTAAAAGTGCACTGCTTAAAGCCCTTACTGTTTCTCGCCATGGTCACGAGCAAGCAATAAAAGCGCTCACGAAAGAAGGTCCAGCTGGGCCAAAGATAAAGGAGCAAAAGACTCCTCCTCCAAGCTCTACCGGCAAAGACGATCTTCAACCTGATTCAGCGACTACTTCGTCACCTCCTATAGATGAAGAAAATAAAAAGAGCCCATAAGGAGATAGTTTTTCGCTCTTTTTTATGTCTTTACGATCTCCCTTTTTGCCAAAATGGTTCTGTTTTTACCCATTTTTTGAGCCCGTGTTAGCGCTTCTTTAGCCCTAGCGATAATCCTGTCCTGCTCAACTAAGTGCTGGGGATAACACGCTGCACCAAGGCTTGCAGTAAGCTTCTGATCCCGTTCTTTTTGTCCCCAAAATAGACATTCTGCAACCGCTTTTCTTAACTTTTCTGCCACAACCAGCGTACCGGATTCGTCCGTCTCTGGAAGGATGAGCACAAACTCTGCCTCACCAAATCGGGCAACGGTATCCACCCTTCGGCAGTGATTATTTAATATGCTCCCGAGGTCATGAAGCGTGTGGTTGGCCTTCTCCGTACCAAATGTTTCCAAATAGCTGCTAAAGTCATCGATTGCCATGATTACAAGCGACAGAGGGCGATTAAACCGTTTGGCTCTCTCCAACTCGATAGAGAGCCTTCTCTGAAAATGTCTGTAGTTATAAACATCGGTCGTCTCATCAGTTATAGATAGTTCTTTGGTGAGATTATATAGTCTTTTGCTTTCAACTGCTATCGCTATCTGAGTAGTTATAATAGAGACTACATTAATGTCCTGTTTATTAAACCTGCTTAGAACATCAGTGGTCGCACAGAGGCTCCCTGCTACCGTCTCCTGGGCATTTAAGGGCAGACACAGAAGCGCTAAGTTTCCGTCTTCCATTGCTCCCAGGCTCCTGATAGCTTTACCTTTTTCTTGTTCTGCTGTCAGTTCAGGCACATAGTTATCAACTTCGCTAAGTATGTAGTTTGCTATTGTTTCATTCAGGTTTTTTCCAACGTTGAAAAGAATCTGTCTTTTTTCAAAATCGAAAATCATTAAGGAATACCTATCCATATGCAAGACGTTCTCCATAATCTCCCCAACCACTTTTGTCAGCTCGCCCATATCTAATGCTCTATGGATGGCTCTTACTATATGATAGATAGCTTCTAAATCATTGTATCTTCTTTCCAGCTCACGACGTGTCTCCTCTAAAAGATTATGCAAAGACTCAAGCTCTGCTTTCTCAATATCGTACTTGCGTATCATATATCCTCCCATTTTCTCTTTAGCAGTGCCCTATCCCTTAAATCCTTCTATTGGCATAAAAAAATCCCTGCAAAATATCAGGGATGTATTTCCAGCTTGCGCTTTTGTTGCTAAAGCACGCGGGTTCTATTCCTTCCTGCTTTCTTGGCCTCTATTAGGGCTTCTTTGCTTTTCTCTATCACCTGATAGGGATTTGTGGTATGTCTTGGATAACAAGCTACGCCTAAGCTTACTGTTAATTTTTGATCTCTTCTGTCTTTGCCCATAAAAAGGTAGCCTGCAACAGCTCTACGGATCTTCTCGGCGACGACCTCTCCGCCGTTTCCATCGGTTTCTGGAAGCAGCAGAATAAATTCGTCAATTTCATGGCGAGCAGCAGTGTCAACTTTCCGGCAATGGTTTCTTAGGATATTTCCAATATCGCGTATGGTTTCATCTCTTCGTTCTTTTCCAAATTTCTCAATATAGTCTTTGAAGCCATCGATATCAACAAGAACAATACATAGGGGTCTTTGAAATCTTTTTGCTCTCTCGGCTTCGGTGGCCAGCCTTCTCTGGAAATGCTTATAGTTATACAGACCTGATGCTTCATCTACAATAGATAACTCTCGGGTTAGCGAATAAAGCTTTGCGCTCTCAATAGCAATAGCTATTTGGGTAGTTATGATAGAAATTACATCTTGATCTACTTTGCTTAGCTTCTTTATGTTTTCGAGCGGTGCGCAAAGCGTCCATATCATCTCAGTTTGCGCATGCAAAGGAAGGCATAGAAAAGAAAGTTGCTCTTCTTCCTTAGTTGAAATAGAAACAGGATGCTTTTCAAATACAGGCCGCTCTATCCACCCCGGTTCAATTTCATCCATCTCGTGGGCTACTCGGTTTACAGTCTCTTCAGAAAGATTTCCAGCTACCTGAAACACGGATTGTCTTTTGGCTCTATCCAAAACCATAAGTGAATAGGTCTCCATCTGTAATACGTTTTGAACCACATCCTTAACTGTGCGTGATAACTCTTCAATGTCCAGAGCATAATGAATAATCTTTACTATTTTATAGATAGCTTCGAGGTCAGCATATCTCTTTTCTAGCTCGCTTCGCAGCTCTTCCAAGAGAATGCGCAGAGATTCAATTTCTTGTTTCCAGTCTTTCTTTTCCAATTTGGCCCACCTTTTATTTCTGGACTTCTCTTCCTTAGCCTTTCAATACTCCTAATGGTTTCAGTCTTGCTACTTTGTGGGATAGTCCTGCTCCCTCACAAACATCCACAACTTCAGTTACATCCTTATAAGCTTCAGGGGCTTCTTCTGCCAACAATGATAGCTTTCCTGCTTTAACTATAATCCCCTGTGTTTCCAAGTTTCTTCTCAGCTCTTCTCCTCTAATACGCTTCTTTGCCTGGGTGCGGCTCATAACTCTTCCTGCTCCATGACAGGTTGAGCCGAAGCTCACCTTCATTGCCTCTTCTGTTCCCACCAAAACATAGGAGTTTCTTCGCATGTCTCCTGGTATAATTACCGGCTGCCCTACTTCCCTATAGGCTTGTGGTATATCTGGGTGATTTGGGCCAAAAGCCCTTGTTGCACCTTTTCTATGGACACATAGTTTCATTTTCTTGCCGTAAACTATATGTTCTTCAAATTTTGCCACATTATGTGCCACGTCGTAGACAAGTGTCAGGCCTAAACTTGCTGCATTTTTCTTAAAAACAGACTCAAAAGACTGTCTTACCCAATGGGCAATCACGTGGCGGTTAGCTCTAGCGTAGTTTACACCACAAACCATAGCCCCATAGTAGTCTCTTCCTTCCTGAGAGTCTATTGGAGCGCACGATAGTTGGCGGTCAGGTAATTCTAAACCAAGCTTTCGAACTGCTTTGTCCATAACTTTCACGTAATCAGAACATATCTGATGGCCCACGCCGCGTGAACCACAATGTATCATTATTGCAAGTTGCCCTTTATGTAAGCCAAAAACTTCTGCTATTCTAGAATCAAAAATTTCTTCCACTCTCTGCAGTTCCAAGAAGTGGTTCCCGGCTCCCAACGTGCCAAGCTGATCAAGACCGCGTTGATATGCTCTATCACTAACTTTGCTTGGGTTGGCCCCTTCTTGAAATCCGCGCTCCTCTGTGTTTTCTGCGTCCTCCTCCCAGCCATAACCAGTTTTGATGGCCCAAAGAACTCCTTTCTGCATAACCTGAGCTAATTGCTCCCTGGAAAGCTTAATCCTTCCTTTGCTTCCTACTCCTCTGGGGATGTTTCTAGACAGCTCATGCATTAAAGGTTCAAGCCGGTCCTTCATTTCGTCTACTTCCAGGTTCGTCCTCAAAAGCCTGACGCCGCACGCTATGTCGAAACCTACACCTCCCGGAGAAATTACTCCATTGTTTTGATCAAAGGCTGCAACACCCCCAATGGGAAAACCATATCCCCAATGAATATCAGGCATAGCTAAAGATGCCTTTACTATCCCAGGAAGAAAGGCAACATTAGCGACCTGTTCTAGCGCCTGGTCTTTTTTGGCTGCCTCCAGCAACTTATCATCAGCAAATATAATGCCAGGGACTCTCATGCCCGGCTTGTAGCTTACTGGTATCTTAAACATATAAGGACCTACACGTTCCACTTGCCCTTTCCACTCCATTTTATCCTCCTCAAACGTCAAAAATAACCTGGGCTTGCCAATACTGGTTGTGTTGTATCTTTAGCATATGGTATGTGGTCGCCTTAATTTGCTCTCCAAGGTGGTGCTTTTGTATGTTTAAGGGCTCACCAAACCCTATAGCTGTTAGATGTGTTTCGCCTAGACTTTCTACTTTAAATCGTTTTAGCAACAGCCTGCTGGTTTCCAAAACATAGATAAGCTCATTCAACCATTCCACCAGCAGACTTTCCCTATCTTCACCTTCAACCTCAATGCGCAGTGATTCTTTCTCCTCCACTGTGGAAAGGTCCGCTATTAAGCTGAACATACCCAAGGCTGCATTTTCAAAGGCTTCCTCCAGGGTGTTGCCGTATGCCCTTATGCCGATATCAGCGGTATGTTCTATAACCTCAAAGCGCTTCAATTGTCTCCCCGCCAAAGAGTAAAAGCCGCTCATGTGAGCAGCTTTGAAAAATCCTGGCTGCCTATTGGCAAACCACCAATTTTCTACGAAGCAGAGCTATCCACAACCATACGAGCTAGCGCACCTACTTTATCTTTACCCATGATATTCATAATTTTAACTCCTTGGGTATTCCTTCCCATAGTAGGAATGTCTTTAGCGGGGACTCTTAATACTATTCCCTCACTAGAAACAATCATCAATTCGTGATTTTTCTTAACCACTCTCTGGCTGACAATATGTCCTCTTGAAGAAACCAGCTTTATAGTTTTTACCCCCTTGCCTCCCCTTGCTTGCTGGGGGTACTTTGATATTGGGGTCCGCTTACCATAGCCATTCTCAGTGATTACAAAAAGCTCTGCATCTTCTGTGGCAATATCCATGCCCACAAGACAATCTCCACGTGTTAAGCTTATTCCCTTCACTCCCATAGAGATTCGACCCATTGGTCGTGCGCCTTCTTCCTTGAACCTAATAGCCTGCCCCTTTTGAGTGACCAGTATCACATCTTGCTTGCCGTCTGTAAGTTTAACGCTTATTAGCTCATCCTTCTCTCGAAGAGTAATTGCGATAAGTCCTTCTTTGCGGGAGGAATCATATTCAGCAAGCGTAGTTTTCTTTACCAAACCATTTTTTGTAGCCATTATCAGAAACCGATCTTGCTCAAACTTCCTGGTAGCTATTACCGCTCTAGCTTCCCCACCTGATGACAGTGGGAGAAGATTGACAAGTGCCTGCCCCTTAGATTGTCTGCTTCCTAAGGGTAGCTCATGCGCTTTTACTCGGTAAACTTTCCCTTTGCTCGTAAAGAACATTATGTAGTCATGAGTAGAGGTTATAAAGAGGTGCTCAACAAAGTCATCCTCTTTTAGTTCCATACCCAAAACACCGCGACCCCCTCTTTTTTGTCTTCTATAGGTTGTTACGGGCAGTCTTTTCACATAGCCGGAATGGGTTATAGTGATTACCATTTTTTCTTCTGCAATTAAATCCTCAATGTCTATATCTGTTGCACTTGCTGTTATTTCAGTTCTTCTTGCGTCACCGTACCTATCTCTTATCTCCACAAGCTCTTCTTTAATGATCTGCAGCACTTTGTTTTCGTCAGCGAGAACCCCTTTGAGGTACTCAATTCTTTCAAGTAGTTCTTTGTGTTCAATCTCGATTTTTTCTCTTTCTAATGCGGTCAGCTTCTGTAGCTTCATATCCAAGATTGCCTCAGCTTGCTTCTCGCTTAAGGCAAATCTCTTGGTAAGTCTGCTCTTTGCTTCTGCGACTTCCTTAGACTTACGAATGATGGAAATTACCTCATCCAAGTTCTTTAAGGCCACCAACAGACCGGCCAAAATATGCGCTCTTTCCTCCGCTTTCGCTAGTTCAAACTTAGTTCTACGAATGACCACTTCTGTCTGGTGGTTAATATAGTGTCTCAGCATTTGTGGCAACGGCAAAACTCGAGGGACCCCATCGACTAAAGCAAGCATAATAATCCCAAAGGTAATTTCGAGCTGGGTATGCTTAAACAGGTTGTTTAGAACTATCTGGGGAATAGCTTCTCTTTTAAGCTCAATGACCAGCCGCATACCGCTTCGATCAGATTCGTCCCTTAGGTCTGTTATGTCCTGAATCTTCTTCTCTCTTACCAGCTCTGCAATTTTTTCCGTTAACCGAGCTTTGTTTACCTGGAAGGGCACCTCAGATATGATTATACGGTTCTTTCCGCTCTTCATCTCCTCGATATGTGCCCTGCCTCGCACTTTCATGCTGCCTCTTCCGGTCTCATAAGCCTCTTTTATTCCTTCCCGCCCCATTATTAGACCACCGGTTGGTAGATCCGGTCCCTTGACTGCCTTCATTAGTTCTTTTGCTGAAATATCTGGCTTGTCTATTGCCGCAATGGTAGCATTAATAACCTCTTTGAGGTTGTGGGGCGGTATGTTCGTAGCCATTCCTACAGCTATACCAGATGATCCGTTTACCAAAAGATTAGGAAGTCTAGATGGTAAGACTGCCGGCTCCTGAAGAGTTTCGTCAAAATTAGGTCCGAAATCTACAGTGTCCTTATCAATATCCCTCAGCATTTCCATAGCTAATTTTGACAGCCGTGCTTCTGTATATCTCATGGCAGCAGGACTGTCACCATCTATGGAACCGAAGTTTCCGTGTCCCTCAACCAATTCGTAGCGGCTAGAAAACTCCTGTGCCAGCCTCACCATCGTTTCATATACAGCCATGTCCCCATGTGGATGGTACTTTCCCAAAACCTCCCCTACAATACGCGCGCATTTTTTAAAAGGACGGCCGGGGTACATTCCCATATCATACATCGCAAAGAGCACCCTTCTATGAACCGGTTTTAGCCCATCTCGAACGTCAGGTAGAGCCCTCGAAATAATAACGCTCATAGCGTAATCCATAAAAGAACTCTTCATTTCATCTTCAATGTCAACCAAATCTATCTTTCCATGAATGCCTTCTAGTACCATTTTCACCTCTTGTTAAATTAATGGTTTAGGAGCATTGCTTAGCTTCTTCGCTCTTCAGCTTAAATATCCAAAAATCTTGTATCCTTGGCGTGTTTCTGAATGAACTCCCGGCGGGGTTCAACCTTGTCTCCCATAAGCGTGGTAAAAATCTCATCTGCCAGGACGGCATCGTCGAGGTTTACTCTCAAGAGGGTTCGCTCCTGTGGGTCCATGGTTGTGTCCCATAGCTGTTCTGGATTCATCTCTCCCAGCCCTTTGTACCTTTGCACCGTTGTTCCCTTGTGTCCCACCCTTTCCAATACATCTTCCAGCTCTTTATCGCTGTATGCGTAATAATTAGACTTGCTTTGGGAAATTTTGTACAGGGGTGGCTGGGCAATATACACATAGCCTGCTTCAACCATGGGAAACATGTATCGGTAGAAGAAGGTCAAAACCAGGGTCCGTATGTGAGCACCATCAATATCAGCATCTGTCATGATGATTGTTTTATGATACCTTGCTTTCTTTATATCAAATTCTTCACCTATCCCTGTACCTAAAGCGGTGATCAAAGCCTGAATTTCCTCGCTGTTTAGAATCCTATTGAGCCTTGCCTTCTCTACGTTCAGAATCTTCCCCTTAAGCGGCAATATCGCTTGAAAGCTGCGGTCTCTTGCTTGCTTAGCTGATCCGCCAGCTGAATCACCCTCAACAATATAAATCTCAGCAATTGCCGGGTCGTTTGAAGAGCAGTCCGCTAGCTTTCCTGGTAGAGATGTGCTCTCCAATAAGTTCTTTCTTCTGGTAAGTTCCCTCGCCTTTCGAGCAGCATTCCTTGCTCTTGCGGCCTCCGCTGCTTTGTTTATAATAGCCTTTGCCTCTTTTGGATGCTCCTCTAAGAATTCTGCTAGCTTTGTTCCTACTACATACTCAACAAATCCCCTCATCTCACTGTTTCCCAGCTTGGTCTTGGTCTGCCCTTCAAACTGTGGCTCTTTGAGCTTAACGCTTAAAACAGCAGTTAGACCTTCCCTCACATCCTCACCTGTAAGGTTCTCTTCTTTTTCCTTAAGGAGCCCCTTTCCTCTCGCATAGTCGTTAATGACCCTGGTTAGCGCAGATTTAAATCCGCTTAGATGGGTCCCCCCTTCATGGGTATTAATGTTGTTCGCAAATGCGAAGATGCTTTCGAGATAGCTGCTGTTATACTGCATTGCCACCTCTATGTTCGCATCCTCTTTCCCTTTCTCAAAATAAATTACTCTCTTATGAATGGGGTTTTTGTTAGCATTAAGGTGTTTCACAAAATCAACAATTCCTCCACGGTATTGATATATTATTTCATTGGGAGGATCTACTCTTCCGTCTACCAGCTTTATTCTTAGCTCTTTATTAAGAAAAGCTGTTTCTTTCATTCTCTGCCCCAGGGTCTCTATGCTGAGGTTAATATCCTCAAAGACCTCAGGATCAGGCATGAAGGTTATAGTGGTACCGTTCTTCTTGCACTTTCCCACTACCTTTAGATCCCCAGCTGGTTTTCCTCTTTCATACCGTTGCCTATAAGTCTTTTCTCCCCTTCTTACTTCTACCTCCAACCATTCGGAGAGTGCATTTACTACAGAAAGTCCTACTCCGTGTAGCCCTCCTGACACCTTATATCCGTTGCCTCCGAATTTTGCCCCTGCATGAAGCTTGGTGAGCACTATTTCTACTGCGGGGCGCTTGTATTTGGTTATTGTTCCTACCGGTATCCCGCGCCCATTGTCTTCAACTTTTACTGAATTATCCTTATGTACAGTTACATTTATCTTGGTGCAAGCTCCAGCAAGAGCTTCATCAATGCTGTTGTCAACAACCTCGTAAACCAGATGATGAAGACCTTTTGGACCAGTGCTTCCTATATACATACTTGGTCTTCTTCGCACAGCTTCCAGACCTTCTAAAACGGTAATATCTTTAGCTGTGTATTTTTCTATTTTATCTTCTCTATTATTTGCCTTCTGCTCTATTTTAGGCATCTGCTCTCCTTTTGCGGTTATTCTCTGCAGTTATGAATTTATTATAGCATAATATCCTTGTACTTATGGGCTCTTAACCATTACCTTTTAAGGAGTATTCTCTCCAGTTATTCCTTCTGTTTGCATGCTTCTTCTTTTTCCTTTTCTCTTATCTTTAAGGATATGTCCTTTTCTAGTGCCCTTCTAAAAATCTCTCTTAGCGCAGGATCTCCTATTTGTTTTGTTGCTCGCTCAATAACCCTTGTCTCCCTCTCTGTGAGCACTACATCTTTCAGCAAATAACAATCTCCTTCTTCTTTCTTCTCTTTAAAAACCCCGGTTGCCTTAAACCTGATGTCCGTAATGGCTCTTTTTTTAATATATTTATTTAGCTTTCTAATAAGCTCTTTTTTAATCAAATTCAGTTCCTGTGCCCAGGCACTGCTGCTCGTTTCAACATAAAGGGTGTTTGCCCGTATATACGAAGGAGTGGCATTTCTTGCTATATTTTTTCCTACAACTTCCTCCCATTTGCTCATCAGTTTATACTGGTTGAGCCTTTTCTCAAGTTGTAGCGAATAGACTGTCTCTTTTATAACTGTATTTATTTTCTGAAACACTCCATGCCTCTCCATTTTCGATGAGCATTTTACTAGCTTTTTCAAGCATATATTTCGGTATATGTTTTTCACTTGTTGTCGTTATTATGACCTGCTCTCTTTCTGTTAAATTCTTTAAAAGCGCGTTTTTTCTATCTTCATCAAGCTCAGACAAGACATCATCTAAAAGTATTATTGGTTCTGTTTTTATAAATTTTTTAAAAAATACGGATTCGCTTAGTTTAAGCGCTAAAACAATGCATCTTTCCTCTCCTTGTGACGCGTAAGCCCTTGCCTCTTTATTATTTATAAACACCTTAAAATCATCCCGATGGGGTCCAACTAGCGTTATTCCCCTCTCGCATTCTTCTTTTTTCTTATTTTGTATCTCCTTCTTTAACTGCTCCTCTATCTCTTGTTTGATTTTTCCTTCTGCCTGGCACTTGTATTCTATATCTATGACATCTTTTTTTGTTGACATTTTTTGATACTGTTCTTTTATTTCAGGCTTTAAAATATCAAGTATTGCTTTTCTCTCCTTTATAACCTTTGCGCCTAAACTTACCAGCTTTTTATTCCATACATCCATTAGATCTTCTTCCATTCTCTTATACTTATTATTTTTTAAATAAGCATTCCTTTGTGTTATAGTTCTTAGGTAATTTGCTAACATCTGTTGATAATTTGGTTTTATTCGAGATATTATATTATCTAAGTAATCTCTTCTTCTTTTCGGGCTTCCTTTTACCATCTGTATGTCGTCAGGAGTAAACAATATTATTGGAATAATATATCTGTCCTTTATTTTTTTTCTAATTCTATTTTCTTCAAAAACTAGTGGTATTCCCTCCTTTATCGCTACTGCTACACGGTGGTCTATATTATATTCCTTTATCTCTGCTCTTATATATGCAGCTTGGCTTCCCCATAAAATTAACTCTTTCTTCTCTATAGCTCTCTGAGACTTTATTATTGATAAAAAATAAATGGCCTCTAAGAGATTGCTTTTCCCTTGACCATTTTTTCCTATTATTATATTTATATCTTTACTAAATCTTATACTAAGATCTTTATAATTACGGAAATTAATTAACTTTATTGTATTTATAAACACGGGTTCTCACTCATCTTTTATGTTCTTACCGGCATTATTAAATATAAAAAGTTCTCACTTCCTAATGGTTTTATTAAACCGGGTTTTAAAGGGTCTAATAATTTCAGTATCACCTCTTCCTCATCTAATGCTGTTAGACCATCTAAAAGATATTGACTATTAAATGCTATGTTTATATCCTTTCCTTCATATTTCACTCCTACTTTCTCCTCAGCTTTACCTATTTCTTGAGTTTCCGCAGATATATCTATTTCATCTTTCTTAAGATCGAGCTTTATATGAGTGTTATTTTGCGCAAGTAATGATACTCTTTTCACTGCCCCTGCAAGTTCTTCCCTTTTTACAGGTAACTCTACTTGATAATCATCGGGAAATAGCTGTTTATAATTCGGATATTGTCCTTCTATTAACCTCGATATTATTTTTGTATTTTTTAAATCAAATATTATATGATTTTCCGATAAACTCACTTTAACTTTTCCCTCTTCAACCGCTGTAGCTATCTTAATTATCTCTTCCAGTGTCCTTGTAGGGACTATAACACGTTTTTCTTCTTTTACTTTTTCCTCAATATTTCTCTCTGTAACTGCCAACCTATAGCTATCAGTTGCTACCATTGTAAGTTTATCTTTCTTTATATCTATTAATATTCCAGTTAAGACAGGTCTACTCTCATCCTTTGATGTAGCTTTTATAATTCGTTTTAAGATATCTATAAAAACTTCTTTATCTACACTAAGACTTTCTTTTTTATTAACCTCTGGTGCTTTAGGAAAATCTTCCGCTGGTATAGTTTTTATAGTAAAAAAAGATTTGCCACATTTTATATCTATAGTTTGTTTTGCAGTGTTATATGTAATTTCTACTGCTTCTTCAGAAAGATTTCTTACAATATCCCCGATTAATCTTGCTGGGATTACAACTCTTCCTTTCTCGACTATCTTTCCGGGAAATTCGTAATTTACTAACATTTCCAAATCTGTTCCAGTTAAAGTTATATTTTTATCCCCTGCATCTATTAATAAGGATGAGAGTATAGGTAGAGTGTTTTTACTTGATATTCCTTTCTGAGCAATTTGTATTCCTTTTAAAAGATCATCTCTTACACACCTTATTTTCATTCTAATCCTCCTTATATAAAGATAGTAGTTATAGTAGTAGTTATTGTGGATATGTGGAAAGGTCCATAATAGGAGATAGTTTAAGTAAAAACACTGTTGAAAATATTCTTAATAACATATGTATAAAACAAAGGAAAAAGGTATAAATTGTTAGTATATTAAAAAAAATTATATAGTTAGAATTTTTCCACAAATAAATGTTAATGTCTCTGTTTTATTCTATTTGTTAATTCCTGGATTTGATCATATACCTGTCTTTGTTCATTTATAAGGTTTCTTACTTTTGTCTGAGCATGAAGGACAGTAGTATGATCCCTTCCACCAAATTCCTGTCCAATCTTTGGAAGAGAGAAATCTGTTAATTCTCTAGATAAATACATTGCTATTTGGCGAGGATATACGATAGATTGTGACCTTTTATTCCCTATTAAGTCAATCTTTGATAAGTTAAAATAACGGCAAACCTCAGCCTGGATACCCTGAATAGTAATAACGCGAGGTTCAGCTTCAGGAATTATATCTTTTAGAACTTCCTGAGCCAGTTTAATATCAATAAGTGAATTTGTAAGAGAAGAAAATGCCACAATTCTTATAAGGCATCCCTCAAGCTCTCTTATATTTGACTGTATTTTTGATGCAATAAATTCCATTACGTCATCAGGAACTGAGAGGTTTTCAAAAGAAGCTTTCTTCCTTAGGATAGCTATACGTGTTTCTAAATCTGGAGGTTGAATATCAGTAGTTAATCCCCACTCAAAGCGAGACCTTAGTCTATCTTCAAGAGTTGCTATATCTTTTGGAGGTCTATCACTACTAATAACAATCTGACGATTTGATTCATAAAGAGTATTAAATGTATGAAAAAACTCTTCTTGAGTAGCTTCCTTGTTTTCAAGGAATTGAATATCATCCACGAGTAGAACATCATTATTACGATATTTATTTTGAAAACCAACAATTTTATCTTTGTCTCTAATAGAGTTTATAAAATCGTTAGTAAATTTTTCTGAAGATACATATTTTACTTTTAAATGAGGGCTATGTTTGTTTGTGTACTGACCAATTGCATGGAGAAGGTGTGTTTTACCTAAACCAACACCGCCGTATATAAAAAGGGGATTGTAAGCCTTAGAAGGACTCTCAGCAACAGCGAGTGCCGCTGCATGAGCGAATCGGTTACTTGATCCAATCACAAAAGAATCAAATGTATATTTTAAATTGAAAAGCCCTGGGACTGTTTTTTCTTCATCTTGTGTTTTTGCAACGAACTCAGCAGTCTCAGTCATCGAAGGTTCTTCCCCCACTCCCTTAATAGTAAATTTTACATCAAGCTCACGATTAACAACTTTAAAGAGAGCTTTCTTTATTAGAGCTGTATAGCGAGACTCGAGCCAGTCTTTTGTAAAGGAGTTTGGCGTTGAGATTACAAGAGTGTTTTCATTGATACCGATAGGTACAGTCGGTTCAAAAAACGACTTAAATGTAGGGACATTTAAGTCTTGCCTTATAATATTTAGAGCCTCTTGCCAAATAATTTCCAGCTGGTCTAACACGAACGCTCCTAATAGTTAGAGATTTTATTAAGATACTTTACACCTTGGGAGGTCAAACTCCTCTTTCCTGATCCAGCAGATTTTATCAAACCGCGTTCCTCTAAAAACATAAGGTCCCTATGAGCTGTGCTGAGACTTATGTCTAGCTCCGACGCTATTGAAGACGGACCGGCTTCACCTAGCTCCGTAATAAGAGAGAGGGCTCTTTTCTGGCGGTTTGTCAAGGGGAAGGAGTATGTCCTATCTTCGCCGTCAATTGTGTTTACATTGCTAGCCGGAGGCGACTTTTTGTTTTGAGGAATTGTTAAAGTCACAACAGTTCCCTGGTTTATGTTGTCGTCAATTGATATTAATCCACCAAGAAAAGATAGAGCTTCCTTCGCTACTGGAAGACCGGAACCAACACCCTTAATCAGAGTTTTTATTTCTGCAGTGGCAGTTGAGAACCCAGGTTTAAGAGCCTTTTCTTTGTCTGAAACACCTGGACCTTGATCAGCAACTCTAATAGTGTTGCCATCATCTAGGATTGAAACCGTGACCTCTTTGAAGTAAGCGTGGACCAGATTTTCAACTATTTCTTTAATTACGGTAAAAGGTATAATTCCACCCTTTTCTTGCGAAAATTGGTAAGTCTTGGTTGCAAGGTGGTTGATGAACTCGTTACATTCTTCGAAACTAAGTTCCATTATTCGAGGAGAAGAGGTTAGAGAATCGTATATAGCAACGCGAGCTGGGTTGGCCAGAATACCAGAACGACAATTAGCTGCAGCCCGGGAGTCTAATGATCTTCCATCTATACTTTTTTCTTCAATAATGCGTTGAAGAAAATTTGCCATCTTAGCTACGAATTGTTCTGGAAAATGTGTAAAAGAGATAGGTTTTCACATATTTATTCACAACTACCCATTTTGTGGATGGTCAAATAGATCAAGCATAAATTGTCAACTGGTAGAGGGCAAAACAGAGCAATAATAGCCCCTGAACAGGTGAGATACTAATCTTTCCACAATAGTTTCCACAACTGTGGAAACACTAGGGAAAGTTAAATTATTACATCTTTCAAGGATCTTGTATTTAGAAAACATTATATAATAAGGATGTGAATGCAAATCTCAAAGAAGAACAGAACTGATTATAGCAAGCAGCTATATGCTGAGCAATAGTATTTTGAAAATTATTATAGAATTACAAACACTTAAGAAAGATTTTAACTAAATCGATGAACTCAAGAACAAGCAATGTTCTTGACACTCGTTTAAATGCAAAGATATAATTAAGCCTGTTATTTTGTGAGGAGAAACTATGAAGAGAACATTCCAACCAAATGTAAGGAGAAGAAAAAAGAGACACGGTTTTAGAAAACGCTCGAGCACAAAGAGCGGAAGAAAGATACTTGCCAACCGGAGGAGAAAAGGAAGAAAGAGGCTGTCGGCGTAGAGACAAGAAGGCGCTAAGATGGAGAGGATATCTTCAGGGCGGGACTTCCGAAGGATTTATCGAGAAGGAATGAGTGTGGGAGACCGCTATATAGCGATAAAGTATGCCGCACACGAAAAGCCTAAAGCAAGGGCGGGGTTTGTGGTTGCAAAGGAAGTAGGAAATGCGGTATGCAGGAATAGGGTGAAGAGGCTGCTCAAAGAAGCATATAGGGCAAATAGGCACAGAGTGAAAAGGGGATATGAGCTAGTTATTGTAGCCAGAAAAGAGATCGCTGGTTTAAAGCTTGTTCAGATAGAAGAAAGCCTGGTTAAAAATTTAGAGAAAGCGAACCTTTTATTAATTAATGACACGCATAATTGTTGAGATTATAAAGATTTATCAGAAAGCTTTTAAGGGGCTCCCACCGGTCTGTAGATTCAGCCCAAGCTGCTCACAATATACGATAGAAGCATTGGAAAAATACGGCCTCTACAAAGGTGGATTAATGGCAGCTAAAAGAATTATCCGTTGCCATCCCTTTTCTGCAGGAGGAGAAGACCCAGTTAAATAATAGGAACGTATGTTTGATATGTTAAAGCCCTTAGAGGATTTTCTTCTACAGATACTCAATTTCTTCTATCAGTATGTAAATAACTATGGGGTAGCAATTATACTGCTAACCGTAGCAGTGAGGATATTCCTGCTTCCACTGACGATAAAGCAAACAAAATCAATGCAAGCTTTGCAAAAAATACAACCCAAGCTAAAAAAGCTTCAGGAGAAGTATAAAAACGACAAAGAGAAGCTACAGCGGGAAATGATGAAGTTTTATGCTGAAAACAAAGTAAACCCACTTGGCGGATGTCTCCCGCTTCTTCTGCAGCTCCCAATATTTTTTGCTCTCTTTCGCATGCTGCTTAGAAATAAGGCTTTACAAGAGGCGGGCTTCCTTCTAATTCCGAGTTTAAGTAAATCAGCAGGAGATTTCAGCATAGCGACACTCCAAGCACAACCTTATAACTCGTTAATAGTCCTGATGGTTCTAACAACATATATATCACAGAAGATGATTACAGCAGACCCACAGCAAGAAAAGATGATGATACCAATGACCTTGCTTATGGCCTTCATAGCCTGGAGGTTACCAGCGGGTATTCTCATATATTGGGTAACTACAAACATTTGGACTATAGTCCAGCAGTATGTAACGATAAAGACCATACCGCGCGAAGAATAAAACCTTAGGAGCAGAGATGGAGACGAGAGAAAAGGGATACGATATTCTCAGCAAGATTTTAGATAAACTCGGTGAGGATGTAGAGATTGAGATAAAAGAAGAAGATGAGACAATAACTTTTGATATAAAAGGGCCGGATTTGGGGCTAATTATTGGAAAACAGGGGCAGACATTGGACGCAATACAAGCTGTGCTAGGTGCCATTATTAACAGAATGGGGATTGCTGGAAAGCAAATAGTGGTTGACGCGGAAGGATATAGGCAAAGACAGAGGAAGATTGTTGAAGAGCTGGCGCTACGAGCAGCAGAGAAGGCGATGAGAGAGGACGAACCGGTCACCCTAAGACCGATGAGTTCCTTTGAAAGAAAGCTGGTGCATATAGTCCTTAGGGACAATCAAAACATTGAAACCCTAAGTGATGGGCGAGAGCCCTACCGAAGGGTCACTATTTTTCCTAAGAACAAATAGGAAAAGGGAAGAGCAAGGAGTAAGCCCCGCACAGCGGGGCTTTATTTTTACGAAAGATAGCTTATATAATAACAAGAAGGAGTGAACACGATAATGCGCGAGGAAGATACAATTGTTGCAATATCTACTGCATTAAACCAAGCAGGCATTGGGATAGTGCGGTTGAGCGGAGGACAAGCTTTAGAGATCGCAGAAACTATATGCAGAACAGCATCGGGCCAATCCTTAAGTTCAGCTGGTTCACATGTTATTATGTATGGCTACATTATCAATCCGGATAGCAGAGAGGAGATAGATGAAGCACTCATTACTATTATGCGCAAACCACGGTCATATACTCGAGAGGACATAGTAGAAATAAATTGCCACAGCGGCATTGTGCCTCTTAAAAAAACTGTGTCGGCAGCAATAAGGCAGGGGGCGCGGCTGGCTGAACCAGGAGAGTTTACAAAGCGCGCCTTTTTGAATGGCAGAATTGATTTAGCCCAGGCGGAGGCAGTTATAGATTTGATAAAGGCAGAGACGAAGAATGGCTGTGATCTTGCACTAAAACAGTTAAAAGGCGACCTATCGCGAAAAACTGAGAGCATGAAGGAAGGATTATTGGAGGTTTTGGTGAACCTGGAAGCCGCTGTTGACTTTCCTGAAGAGGATATAGAGCCGCTTGAACGGAAGCAGCTCATAAAAAATCTGAGCACAATCATAGTCTGCATCGAACAAATGTTGGAGGGAGCAGAAAAGGGAATGATTTATAGAGAAGGCCTTAAGACAGCAATAACAGGAAAACCCAATGTGGGAAAATCCAGCTTACTTAATATGTTACTGAGGAAAGAGCGCGCTATTGTAACCCCAATTCCGGGGACGACTAGGGACATAATTGAAGAGGGACTAAATGTGCAGGGGATTCCCCTTAGAATTGTTGACACAGCGGGAATAAGAGAACCAGATGATTTGGTAGAAGAAGCCGGGGTAGGCTTAACCAGAAAAACAATTGAGGAAGCAGATCTTGTATTATGCGTTTTTGACCAGAGCCAGAATCTAGAGAGCGAAGATATGGAACTGCTATCAATCACAAAAGAGAAAAAGAGTATTTTGGTTTTGAATAAATCGGACCTTTCAACAAAATTAAGGGAGGGAGAGGTTAAAAAACTCTCTGGAACTAGGCCGATAGTTCGCACGTGTGCGCTTACAGGAGCAGGACTGGAACAGCTGGAGGGCGCCATCCAAAAACTTGTGTTTGATGGAGGAGCAAAAGGAACAGAAGACATTCTGGTTTCTAACATAAGACATGTCACGGCCCTGGAGAAAGCGGTAGGGTTCGCAAGAGAAGCCGAAGCCACGCTGAGAGAAGAAGAAAGCGAGGAAATAATCGCAATGGCGGTTAGAGAAAGCCTGACTGAGTTGGGAAGGATAACAGGCGAGACAACAAGTGAAGATCTGCTTGATAGAATATTCTCGGAGTTTTGCATAGGAAAATAGCTGACGAAGAGTCATACAGGAAAAGAAAATGGCAGTTTCACGTGAAGCATAAGGCTACAAAAAAGACGAAAGAGAATAACTGGGATATCATTGTGATTGGAGCAGGCCACGCTGGCTGCGAGGCAGCATTAGCAGCAAGCCGCCTTGGTTGCAAAACTCTGGTGTTGACAATAAATATGGATAAAGTAGCGTTAATGCCCTGCAATCCTGCAGTAGGGGGAATAGGAAAAGGGCATTTGGTGAGAGAGATTGATGCTCTTGGAGGTGAGATTGCGCGAAATACTGATCGGGCTCTTCTCCAAATTAAGGTCTTGAATCGCAGCAAGGGCCCCGCGGTTCAAGCCCTGAGAGCACAAACTGACAAAAGAAGCTATGAGCTTCTTATGAAAAGGGCTCTGGAAAGCGAAGTGAATCTCCAGCTTAAACAGGATCTAGCAACAGAGATTCTTGTAAATAAGGATGAAGTTATTGGGGCCAAGACAGTTATGGGAGCTGAGTATTTCGCACCGGCAATTGTTCTGGCAACGGGGACTTTTCTGCGCGGACGGGTGATAATTGGGAATAAGAGTTTTCCTGCTGGAAGAATGGGTGAGTTCCCAAGCACCGAGATTTCGGAGAGCTTGGGTAGAATAGGAATTGAGTTGGGGAGATTTCAGTCAGCGACACCACCACGGGTAGATAGACGCACCATAAATTTTGGCAAGATGGCAATACAGGAAGGAGACGAAGAACCGTTGGCATTCTCCTTTTCTTCACCTAAGAAGAGGCACTTTAACCAGCTTCCCTGTTACTTAACTTACACCACCCCTAAGACACATAAAGCAGTTAAGAAACACCTTCACCTATCTCCCATTAAAACCGGATTAATTAATAGTAAGGGGCCACGATTCTGCCCTTCAATCGATAGAAAGGTAATAAATTTCCCTGACAAACAGCGACATCCCGTATTTGTTGAGCCTGAAGGAAGGCACACTGTTGAGATGTATCTCCAAGGGCTAACTACTAGCTTGCCCATTGAAGCGCAAAAAGAGATTGTGAATTCAACACCGGGCCTCGAAGAAGCAGAGATTCTAAGAGCCGGATATGCTGTTGAGTATGATTATATAATTCCCCATCAATTAAAGCCGACACTCGAGTGCAAGAGAATACGGGGATTGTTTTCGGCTGGTCAGATAAATGGCACTTCTGGTTATGAGGAAGCAGCGGCGCAGGGTATTATTGCGGGCATTAATGCAGCTGAGTACGTTAAAGGGAAACCGCCACTTATATTAGGCCGGTATGAGGCATACATTGGAGTTCTAATTGATGACCTGGTTACCAAAGGAGTAGATGAGCCCTATAGAATGTTCACTTCAAGAGCTGAATACCGCTTGCTTTTGCGGTCGGATAATGCCGATGTAAGGCTCGCTCCATGTGCCTATAAGAAAGGCTTGGTTTCAGGTGAGAGATACGAGAAGGTCAAGGAAAAAGAGAGAGTGATTGAACAAGAACTGAGATACCTAGAAAAAACAGCTATTACAGACAAAGAAGCGCGATTGCTTGAACTTAAAGAAGACCACAAAGATAATGGAAGAACAAAACTAATAGAGCTGTTGCGCAGGCCTGAAGTAAGGATGGAAGAACTGAAAAAGGTTGACAAACACTTGCAGCCTCTTCCCTTTGACGTATTGGCAGAGCTTGAAATGAGAGCCAAATACCAGGGATACATTGAAAGACAACTTAAGGAGATTGAGAGACAGAAGAGGTGGGACAAGAGAAAGGTGCCGACAGGGATAGACTACTCAAAAATCTACGGGCTCTCTTATCAGGCGAGAGAGGCGCTGGATAGAGTAAGACCAAGATCCTTAGGGCAAGCTGCCAGGGTGTCTGGGGTGGGACCAGCAGACATATCTGTTCTAATGGTTTGTCTAAAACAGAAAGATAGAACTATATAATGAAAGAGGAAAATGCTGAACTTCTAGTAAGGGGAGCCAAACGGCTAGGAGTGAATCTCAGCAAGGAGCAGATTGAAAAATTTGATCTCTTTCTTTGTCAGCTAATAATTTGGAATAAAAAGATTAATTTAACCGCTATAGTTGAAGAAAGAGAAATTATTATTAAGCATTTCCTTGATTCGCTTTCATGTCTTGTTATCGACAAAGTAAAAAATTGCTCTTCGCTCATAGATATCGGGAGCGGGGCTGGTTTTCCAGGAATCCCGTTAGCAATTGCTAAGGAAAGATCCTATATTGCTTTGTTGGAGTCATCAGAGAAAAAATCAAAATATCTGGCTCGCATTTTAGCTTTATTGGGTGTTTATGGAGAGGTGCTAAAAGGCAGAGCCGAGGAGCTCGCACATGGTCCCGATAGAGAAGCCTACGAAGTTGCGGTTGCTAGAGCGGTATCAAGCCTTCCGATCCTTTGTGAATACGCAATCCCTTTTGTAAAGAAGGGAGGGTCTTTCATTGCGCAGAAGTCAGAAGGCGTGAACAAAGAATTAGAACCAGCGAAAAAAGCAGCAGTTATTTTAGGCGGGGGCGGGCCAGAGATAGTGCATTTTGAGCTGCCGTTTACCTCTGCCAAAAGGTATCTGGTGGTGTTTGAAAAGAAAAACGCCACATCTAGGAAATACCCCCGAAGAACGGGGCTCCCGAAGAAAAGACCTCTCGGAATAAATAAATGAAAATTAAACTCGAACTTAAAGGAATTTTTACAACCATAAAGAATATTCTACAAGTTATGTTTAATATTGGCAGACGAAAGCATGTTCAAGGCGTATACGAAAGAGAAACTCCTCCTCTTGCTCAGAAGAAATCGCTTAAAAAAAAGATCTTTGCCATTGTAAACCAGAAAGGCGGAGTAGGAAAAAGCACCACGGCTGTAAATCTCAGCGCATATCTGGCGCAGGCTGGATTTGAGGTTTTGCTTGTAGATGTTGATCCTCAGGGCAATGCAACGAGCGGGTTAGGTCTCAATAATAGGCGGTTCGAATTTTGTATTTATAACACCTTAATAGAGGAGAAGTCACCAAAAGAGATTATAACAAAAACTAAAATCGAACATTTGTTTGCTATTCCAAGCACAATTAACCTTGCAGGAGCAGAAATAGAGCTGGTATCAGTTTTGGCCAGAGAAAATAAGTTAAAGGGTGCACTTCATGACATTAAAGAGGAGTATGATTACATAATAATAGATTGCCCGCCATCGCTCGGGCTGCTTACAGTAAATGCTTTGGTGGCAGCGGACGAGGTGATTATTCCAATTCAGTGTGAGTATTATGCCTTAGAGGGATTAAGTAAATTACTGGACAGTATTCATTTGGTGCAGAAACAATTAAATCCCGCTTTGACTATTGCCGGGGTACTTATGACCATGCATGACCCAAGAACAAAACTCTCTCAGCAAGTAGTAGAGGAGGTGGTTAAGTATTTTCAGGACAAGGTCTATCGCACCATTATTCCCAGATCGGTTAGACTTAGTGAAGCACCAAGTTTTGGTCAGCCCATCAACATATATGATTCACAAAGCAAGGGAGCAGAAGCATATCAAGAACTAGCTAAGGAAGTGATTGAACGTGGCTAATAAAAGAGGTCTTGGGCGAGGATTGGGCGCGCTTATTCCTAGTCTAAGCTCAGCAGAAGAAACACAATTTGAAGAGATAGCTGTGGTAAGTATTCGACCAAACCCACATCAACCGCGTAAACATTTCAATTCTGAGTCTTTTGAAGAATTGGTAAGCTCGGTAAGAGAATTTGGATTAGTACAACCTGTTGTTGTTAGACCGCAGGGAGACAGCTATATTTTGGTAGCCGGTGAAAGGAGATGGAGAGCAGCAAAGCAAGCCGGGCTACGAACAATTCCAGCAATAGTAAGGAAGTCAGATGAGATAGAGGCCATAGAAATGGCGCCCGAGGCCTTGAACTACTGTCAAGGCGGGAGGTTAAAGGGCTGGAGCCGAATATAGAAGGGGTGGCGGCTATTCTATAACCATCAGCCGGGATCATTGA
>CAYGBL010000002.1:16176-132159 GCA_964348135.1 uncultured Actinomycetota bacterium | reverse complement strand
GAAATGGCGCTGGTTGAGAACTTGCAGCGCGAAGATCTCAATGCTTTGGAGGAAGCTAATGCTTATCGGTTGCTCCTTGAGCAGTTTGATATTACGCAGGAAGAATTGGCAAAGAGGGTAGGAAAGAGTAGGGCGGCAATAACTAACACTCTTAGATTGTTGCAACTTCCAACCGATATACAGGGACTGGTTTCTGAAGGGAATATCACTTCAGGTCACGCGAGAGCATTGCTCCAACTTGGAGACGAAGAGGGCCAGCGTAAATTAGCAGCAAGAATTGTAGCCGATGGGCTTTCGGTAAGGGAGACAGAAAACATTAGCAGGTTATGGATAAGCCCGAGAGCTGAGAAACGAAAGACAGTAGACGCTAAATCTCTTGCACCAATAGCCAAACAGCTGGGAAGAGCGCTATCTACAAAAGTACGGATCAAACTTGGCGAAAAGAGGGGAAAAATTGAAATAGATTTTTTTTCTGTTGAAGATTTACACAGACTGGCTAATTTAATAAATAAGGGAGTTGAGCCAGAAGAAACAGCTGTTAAATCAACTCTAAGCTATCTTCAAGATGCTCCGCAGACAGAAATGTAGCTAGAAGCAAACATAACTCAAGCGGAATATTGCGATTGCCTTGCGCCCCATAAATTAATGGGGTATTGTTTTATCAAAAACCGGGAGAGTCTATGATTTATTTGGATAATGCAGCAACTAGTTACCCGAAGCCGCCGGGAGTTATAAAGGCAATGGCTGATTGTTTAGAAAGAGCAGCAAACCCGGGCCGCGGAGGGCATAGAATGGCTTTAGAGGGGAGCCGCATAATTTTCAATGTAAGAGAAAAGCTAGCAAGGTTTTTCGGGGTGGAAGATGTTTCTAATCTTATATTTACTTTGAATGCAACTGAATCAATAAACCTGGCACTTAAAGGTATACTTAAACCAGGCGACGAGGTAATAACAACCAGCATGGAGCACAATGCGGTTGTCAGGCCCTTGAATGCTTTAGAGAAGCAAGAAATTAAGGTTAGGAAAGTGCCTTGCTCGAAAGAAGGAGAACTAAGAGTTGAGGATGTAGCAAGAGCAATAACCAAAGAGACAAAAATGATTGTTTCTACAATAGCTTCAAATGTAACCGGGACTATTATGCCCTGGGAGGAAATAGGGGCACTAGCTAAAGAGAAGGGAGTTCTTTTTCTAGTAGATGCAGCACAAGGGGCAGGAGTCTTACCTATCGATTTAGGAAATCAACATGCCGACTTACTTGCGTTTTCTGGGCACAAGAGCTTGCTGGGCCCCCAGGGAGTAGGAGGGCTTTATATTAACCCGCAGGTGGAATTGGAAGAATTGAAACAGGGGGGGACTGGTAGCAGTTCTGAGTCAAGTGAACAGCCAACAGTAAGACCTGACCGTTTTGAAAGTGGAACTCCCAACACCCCGGGAATAGCAGGCCTCGGGGCAGCAATAGAGTTAATCGAAGAAGTAACGCTTGCGGAAATAAGAAACAAAGAGAATGAGCTGGTTAAAAAGCTAATTGAGGGATTGCTCAATATTCCGGGTGTTAAGGTCTATGGCCCACATATCAGTAAAGAGAGGGTTCCGGTCGTATTGATGAATTTAGAAGGAATTGGCCCGGAAGAGGTGGCCTTCATTCTTGACAAAGGTTATGACATAGCTGTGAGATCAGGGCTCCATTGTGCACCTGATGCGCACAGCACAATAGGAACTTTTAGCAAAGGCGCTGTGCGCTTTAGCGTTGGTTATTTTAACAGCAAAAAAGATATAGAAGCAGTATTAAATGCGATTAATACTATAGCAGCCGAGCAGACAAAGGGTGCAAGTGCCAGATGACAAGAAACAGAATCCTAATTGTTTTAGGAATCTCCCTAATAGTTACCCTCCTCAGCACAATATGCTATGCACAACCAGAAAAAAAGGCAGTGCTGGTTATTCTTGATGGAATTAACCTGGACGATATAAAGAAAAGCCAACCTCCAAATCTGCTTAGCATGATGGATAAAGGCGGACTGGGTTTAATGAATGTAAGGAGCGGGCGAACAGGTGATGATGCTAGTGGTTATTTGACTATAGGTACGGGAGCATGGGCTATTGCTAGACCAGGGAGAATGCAGGGGGGACTGGGCCTTAGAGCAGATAGTTTTTTTGAGGGAAGAAAAGTAGCGGATATTTATCTGCAGCAGACAGAAAAATATCCACGTCAATCAAGCATAATAGTTGTGAATACACCTATGATTGTACGTGAGAATATTGAAGGAGATTATGGAGCCGAGCCGGGTGCACTTGCAGAGGCATTAGGGGCGGCAGGGAAGAAAGTTGCGTTGGTAGGTAACGCGGACACGTTTGGTCAATTTCACCGAGAAGCAAGCCTAATTGCTATGGATGGAAGCGGACTAGTAGAGGAAGGAGAAGTAAGTAAAGGCATCCTCAGGGAAGTGCCCGAAGCCCCATTCGGTTTAGAAACAGATTACGAAAAGGTCTTTCAAGAAACAACAAAGCTACTCAAAACAAATGATTTTGTAGTAGTAGAAACAGGCGATGTTTCCAGAATAAATAGGTATACAAGTTATTTAGAGAAGGGAGCTTTGGAGAGAGCGAGGCAAGAAGCATTGATTAAAGCTGACCGGTTTTTGAAAAGGCTGGTTAAGGAAATCCCAAAAGAGAGCCTGATAATCGTCGTCTCTCCTAACTCTCCACCGGTTTTTGATAGAAGCGTAGGGAACTTGACACCGGTAATAGCCATAAGCCCCGAAATTGGGAAAGGGCTCTTGACCTCACCTACTACGAGACAGCCAGGCCTGGTTACCAATACTGACATAGCGCCAACAATCCTTAAATACTTTAATGTGGAGGTTCCGGAAAGTATGACAGGAAGACCTGTTTATGCTGAAGAAGCAGGGAGCTCGTTAGAATACTTGCTTAAAAGAGATCGAAAGATAACAGAAACTGCAACCTTCCGAAGGCCCATATTGACTTCATATGTTGCAGCAGTTTTTGTTCTTCTGGTTTTGGCCGCACTCTCATTGATGTATCCAGTAGAGCCAAAATTGTTAAAAGCTATTTATTTTCTTCTCGCCTGGCAACTTTCTGTGCCTTTATCTTTGCTTTTATTGTCCCGTCTACCAACAACGTATTTAAGCACAACGATAATTATGGCTATTTGTATCTCGGTACTAATTACCATATTAGCATGGGTTGCCAGCAGGAGATTTTTGTTGACCACAGGGCTAATTGCTGTGTCTACTTCTGTGGCAATTATATTAGACCTCCTTTTAGGTGCTCCTTTGATGAAGAATTCTCTGCTTGGATATGATCCATTAATAGGCGCAAGATTCTATGGAATTGGGAATGAATATATGGGTGTGTTATTAGGATCTACTCTGGCTGGAGCGACAATTCTGCAAGATATCTACTTTAGAGATAGCAAGAAAGCCAGGCAGGCTATGTTAGCATCCTTCGTGCTTCTAGCCGGACTGATAGGTTACCCGCAGCTAGGAGCAAATATTGGAGGAGCAATATCTGCGGCAGGAGCTTTCTTTTTGGCCTACCTGAAAATAAAAGAAAAGAAGGTTGATTTGAAAAATATTTTGCTTACTGCCCTAGTTATAGTATTTGTTGTCTTTATAATTATTGCTATAGATTATCTAACAAATTCATCAAACCAAAGCCATGCTGGAAGAGCAATGTTTTTTATAGGGGAAGAAGGCTATAAAGGAATGCTGATGATTGTTAAGAGAAAAGTTGCCACCAATTTAAAATTGATTAGGTGGACAATCTGGAGTAAAGTTTTTATCGCATCTTTGGCTATCTTTGCTTTGCTTTTCAGTAGGCCAATGGGTTTACTTAAAAGAATAATACAGGATCATCCCCGTTCTGCTGCAGGCATCTTTGGAATCATAGCAGGAAGCATAATTGCTTTGCTTTTTAACGATTCAGGAATTGTAGCTGCGGCCACCATGATCATTTTTGGCGTCGTTCCCTTACTGTACTTAGCAGCCGAACACGATTAGTTGTCAGAGGAGGTAAAGTTGAAAGATACAAAGTTTAGCTACGAAGATTTTGGGCTTGGCCTGGCATTGGGTTTAGTAACTGGTTCCCTAATCGCCTTAATTTTTGCACCCCAATCTGGCGAGGACACTCGGAGACAAATTGCTAACAAGGCCACCGACCTAAAAGATTCAGCAGAAGATTTGATTGAACAGGCAAAAAAGAGCATTGAGGAGACAGGAGCCAAAATAGAGGGAGTTATAGGGAGAAGGGACAAGAGTGTTCGTAAAAAAATAGAGGAGCTTCGAGAAGAGCTTGAAAAGTACAAGCTAGGAGAAGCTTAGAATAATGGAAGGGAATTTTTTGGAACAAGAGCTGATAGAAAAAATATTGAGAGCGGCCTTGGCAAAGAGGGGTGGTTTTGCCGAGGTCTTCCTGGAAAATAGAGCAAGTACCGCTTTGAAAGCTGAGGACGGGAAGATAGAAAGAGTGATCTCTGGCAGTGTCCATGGGGCAGGAGTTAGAGTAATCTCAGAGGGTAAGAACGGTTATGCACATATTGATAACTGGGATGAAAAGCTGTTGCTGGAAGCAGCCAACACTGCAGGTGAAATAGCAAGAAGCACTGGCAACCTTTCGGTTGTTGGTTTGAAGGCACAAAACCCTAAGGTGGATCATCCCGTTGAGGAGCGTCCGCAAAACATTAGAAAAAGAGAAAAAGCAGAGGTTGTAGAGAGAGCAGACAGAGCAGCGAGAAAACAAGGCTCTGAGATAAGACAGGTAGGTATAGTGTATCTCGATACTGATCAGAAGGTGCTTGTTGCCAATTCTGAAGGGGTTATGGCTGAAGACGAGAGGGTTTATACACGAATGGTGATTCAAGTAGTTGCCGCCAAGCAAGGAATTATACAGACTGGGGTGGAAGGACCAGGAAGCCAGAAAGGTTTCGAGTTTATTCGGCAAAATCCGCCAGAGGAATCAGCTATTCGAGCTGCTCGACGAGCTTTAATTATGTTAGAGGCAAAACCTGCTCCCACTGGTCGCATGCCGGTAGTCTTGGAGGCAGGTTTTGGGGGAGTTCTTTTTCACGAAGCGTGTGGCCATGGGCTGGAAGCTGATCTAGTGCACAAGAAAGCCTCTGTTTATGCTGGAAGACTGGGAGAAAAAGTCGCGAGTAGCTGTATTACGGCAGTTGATGATTCCACTATTCAGAACGGTTGGGGATCATTTCGTTTTGATGATGAGGGAGTAGCAGCGCAAAGAACAGTGGTTATTGAAAACGGAAGACTTACAAGCTTCCTTCACAATCGACTCACAGCCTGGAAGGACAAAACTGTTTCTACGGCAAATGGCCGCAGGCAATCCTATCAATTTATACCTATTCCCAGAATGACTAACACTTTTATAGTTTCTGGGAATGCTACTTTAGAAGACATGGTAAAAGGAATAGACAGAGGGCTATATGCTAAGGCTTTAGGAGGCGGTCAGGTAGATACCACCACAGGCAATTTTGTTTTTGGAGTATCAGAAGGATATTTGATTGAAAACGGCAAGATTACTAGACCAGTCAGGGGAGCAACCCTGGTGGGAAACGGACCAAAGGTCCTGCAACAGATAGATATGGTCGGAACAGAGTTAAAATTTGAACCTGGAACTTGTGGTAAGGAAGAACAAGCATCTCCCGTGGGAACAGGTCAGCCAGCTGTACGTATCAGAGAATTAACAATAGGTGGAACCGAGGTATAGCTTGGAAATAGAGTTCGAGGATCAAGCAAAAGAACTTATAAAGAGAGCCAAAGGCTCTGGCGCTTATGAGGCAGAAGCTTATTTTATTGATAATAAAACAATAGAAGTAAAAGTCTTCAAGCAAAAGCTGGATTCAATAAAAATGGCTAAAATTTCCGGCGTTGGGCTTCGCGTAATAATGAAAGGAAAGTCAGGCTATGCTTACAGTTCGCAGCTTACTCAAGAAGCCCTCGATCAACTGGTTGTAGAAGCGGTTGAAAATGCCAAGAATTGTTCTTCTGATCCTTATGTAGCCCTACCAGAGCCTTCTAGTTCGAATTCCTCTCTTAGCCTATATAATCCCAAATTAACTTTGACACCGACCCCCAAAAAAATAGGAATTGCTATGGCTTCGGAAAAGGCTGCGCTAGAGTATGATCCACGTATTAAAGGTTCAGAGTATGTTGTGTATGCGGATAGTGAAAGATTTATCTACCTAGCTAATTCTAAAGGGTTTTCAAGCGGTTACAAGGCAACTGATTGCTATCTTTATCTTTCTGTCATTGCTGAGGAAAAGGGAAAAGCTCAAACTGGAAAAGCTTTTGCAGTAGGCCGAGCAACGCAAGCGTTAAAACATAAGGAAACGGGCAAACAAGCCGCCGAAAAGGCAATATCTCTGCTCGGTGCAAGCCCTATTGATAGCACAGAAGCAGCGATTATCTTTGATTCTTTAGCAGCCGCTGAACTTATAAGTGTAGTTGGAATGGCTCTAAGCGCTGAAGCGGTGCAAAAAGGCAGATCCCTTTTTGCAGGGAAGATTGGTGAAAAGGTGGCTTCAGAGACAATTACTTTGGTTGACGATGGAACCCTCAAGGAGGGAATAGCAAGCTCTCCATTTGACGGAGAAGGAGTCCCCACGCAAAGAACTACGCTAATAGCAGGAGGAATTTTGCAAGGGTTTCTTCATAATACTTATACGGCCAAAAAGGACAAGGTCAATTCTACCGGTAACGCTGCTCGTTTATCGTACAAAAGCCCACCAGAAGTCTTGCCAAGCAATCTTTTTCTTCTGCCTGGAAAGATAAAGAGAGACGAATTGCTAGCTCAAACTAAAAGAGGTTTCTATGTTATGGAATTGCAGGGACTGCACTCAGGGGCTAATCCTATTACTGGAGAATTTTCTGTGGGAGCCGTTGGCCATTGGATCGAAAAAGGCATAGTAACCCAAGCCGTAGGAGAAGTGACAATTGCTGGAAACATTCTAAACATGCTCGAAAGAATAGATTTGGTGGCTGATGACCTTGAATTCATTCCCATGGGGGCAAGTTTTGGCTCTCCTACTCTTAGGGTGCAATGCATGGCTATATCGGGGAAGTGAAAATATGGCCAAGAGAGTAGCAGTTCTTATGGGAGGCAGATCAGCAGAGAGGGAAATATCTCTCGCCAGCGGTAACGAAGTCCTTAATGCTTTGAATAGCTGTGGTTTTTATGCTTTCAAAGTAGAGGCCAATGAGCAGATGTGGGAGATCCTGAGGAAAGAAAAACCCGACGTAGTATTTATAGCCCTGCATGGTCGCTGGGGGGAGGATGGAACGGTTCAGGGCATGCTGGAGATTTTAGATATACCTTATAGCGGCTCAGGGGTGCTGGCAAGCGCACTGGGAATGGATAAAGCTATGTCAAAGCTAATTTTTCAAGCTGCAGGGATAGAGACACCCCGTTTCGTAGTGGTGCCTAGAGAATCAAAGAGAGAGAAAGTGTCGCTAAATGGATTTGTGAGCGATGTGGGATTCCCGTTAGTTATTAAGCCACGTCGTGAAGGCTCAACCATTGGCCTTAGCATCATAAACAACCTGGATGAGGTTGACAAAGCGCTAGAGAAGGCTTTCGCATACGACGATGCCCTTGTTGAAGAATTTGTAAAAGGCAAAGAGGTTACCGTTGGGATTCTGGGAAATGAAGATCTCTTAATTCTACCTACAGTAGAGATAACCTACGATAGTGAAGTTTACGATTTTACCAGCAAATACACTCCGGGAATGAGCACGCACATTATACCAGCAAGGATAGGGAAGGCTCAAGAACGGAAGGCTCAGAAATTAGCGCTTGATGCTTATAAAGCTTTAGGGTGCAGAGGGTTCTCGCGGGTCGATCTAATTGTAGACAAGAAGAGAGCTGTGGTTTTGGAGATAAACACTATTCCTGGGATGACAAACCTTAGCCTATTTCCTGATGCTGCGCGGGCAGCTGGAATTGAATTTCCTCAACTAGTTTCAAAAATTGTGAAGTTGGCCTTAGAGAAAAAGAGTAGCTAGACCAGTACTCTCATTTTGACCTCAAGGAATACATATAAGTTGCCCACCTTTTTTAAATGTTTAACTGACCAATTCATATTTGGCTAGGACTTGCTTTATCCAGTTAATAATTATAATAGGAATTATAGAAGCAGCTAAAATTAAAAACCAATCCTTTAGCTCTAGGATAGACGTATGGAACACTAGTTGCAGGGGCTTGAAATAGATTACGTTGAAATGCAAGAACAGTGAACCCAGAAATGCCAGTAAAAGAAAACGGTTTTCGAATGACACGCGAGAGAAGATGCTATCCATACTTGATCGAAAATTAAACGCGTGCAAAAGCTGGCTCAGCACAAGAGTAGTGAAGACTATGGTTCTAGCTTGTGATTCCGGTACCTTAAACAGGAAAAGAGCAATGGTAAATGATGAAAGAGCACCTACGGTTATAAAAGCTCCTTGCCAGAAAACCTGAGTCTGCCTCCTGGGTGCCAGAATCTCTTCTTTGGGATTACGGGGAGGTCTGGTCATCAGGTCAGCTTCAGGTGGGTCTGTACCTAAGGCTAAAGCAGGAAGACCATCCGTAACAAGATTGACCCAGAGAATTTGGATGGGAAGCAGGGGAAGAGGAAGCCCTACCACCATGGCTATGAACATTGTAAGCACTTCGCTTACGTTGCACGAAAGTAGAAACAGGATAAACTTCTTTATGTTATCGAAGACTAGACGGCCCTCTTTAATTGCTGAAACTATTGTAGCGAAGTTGTCATCGGCAAGAACCATATCGGAGGCCTCTTTGGTTACATCAGTGCCAAGCACCCCCATAGCAACTCCTATATCGGCACGCTTAAGCGCTGGAGCATCATTGATTCCATCACCCGTCATAGCCACAACATGATTCCTGGCTTTAAAAGCATTCACAATCTTCACTTTATGTAATGGAGCAACACGGGCATAAATTTTGATTTTATCCACTTTTTTAGCCAGTTCCTGTTCATTAATCTCTTCTAGTTCCGAGCCAGTCAATATTTCATCCTCTTTGCCCAGAAGGTCTAATTCTTTTGCAACAGCCTCTGCGGTTCGGCGATGATCACCAGTAACCATTACCACATCTATTTTAGCTTTCTTACAAATAGAAATAGCATCATATACCTCGTTTCTTAAAGGATCAGTCATACCAATCAAACCACCAAAGACTAGGTTTTTTTCGATGTCTTTGGGATCAGTCACAGAGGGAATGTTTTCAAGTTTTCGATAAGCGATAGCTATGGTTCTATAGGCTTTTCCAGCCATATCAGAGCTTATGACAAGAAGATGTTTCCGTTCTTCAGGTGTAAGGTTTATAGCTTTTCCTTCCTTGTTAATATAATAATCGCAGCGCTCCAGAACAATCTCTGGGGCCCCTTTAGTAATTACTAGATAGGGAGGAACCACTGGGGATAGACCGTCTTGAAGCTTCCAAGGGAACCCTACTTTATTGATAGTAGTCATTCGCTTTCGTTGAGAATCAAATGGGATTTCTGCATAACGAGGATTTTCTTCCTCAAGTTCCTTCTTGCGCATACCATAGCGGTCTGCTGCAGATAATAGAGCTGTTTCGGTCGGATCACCTAGCAATATTCCATTATCGCCCCATCGCGCGTTGTTGCAAAGTACAGACATAAGTAGTAGTTGGTTGAGAATTACGGAAATTTTTTCTTGAGATGGAGGAACTGGTGGAACTGATTGGAGGTGGCCATCCCAGTAAGCTAACTTCACAGTCATTTGGTTCTGAGTCAGCGTTCCCGTTTTGTCTGTACATATAACTGTAGTTGCACCTAGAGTTTCTACAGCGTGAAGACGACGAAGAATAGCATTTTTTTGCGCCATGCTTTGGACGCCTAACGCCAGGGCTACGGTTACAACAGCAGGGAGTCCTTCTGGGATGGCAGCAACGGCTAAACTTACTCCTGCCAGGAGCATCTGCGTTACTTCTTTTCCGCGAGCTATCCCTGCTACAACAACAATAAAACTGATAGCTAAACACAGAATAGCCAGTCTCTTTCCTACTAGTTTAAGTTGAATTTGCAAGGGGGTTTTTTCGTCAGGAACAGTCTCAAGGAGCTCAGCAATTTGTCCCATTTCGGTTTCACGTCCTGTTGCTACAACTAACGCCTTAGCCCGTCCTGAAACAATAGTAGTACCGAGATATACCATGTTGGTAATATCTCCCAAAGATAGAGAATCGCTACTCAAAACATCAGATGCCTTTATCACGGCTTCAGATTCTCCAGTAAGAGGTGCTTCATTAGTCATAAGGTTTGAGACTCCGACTAACCGTGCGTCTGCAGGAACACGATCGCCTGCTTCCAAAACAATAAGGTCCCCAGGGACTAGCTCTCTTGCTTTGATGGGTTTCTCAGCACCAGAACGAACTACACGGGCAGCAGGTGCAGCTAATTCTCTAAGTGCAGCCATAGCCATTTCAGCGCGGTATTCTTGAACAAAACCGAGGACAGCGTTTATAAATACAATAGCTAATATAGCAAGCGCATCAATATATTCCCTTAACCAAAGCCCTGAGATAAGGACAGCTAAAAGAAGAATCCAGATCATAAAGTCATTGAACTGGCGTATGAATATTTCGGTGAGCATGGTTGGCCTTTTTTCAGGAAGCTCGTTGGGACCAATCTTCTCAAGGCGGGAAGCTGCTAGATCTTTGCCTAGACCAGTTTCAACATTTGTGTTGAGACGGGAGGCAACATCGCTAGAAGATATGGTATGCCACTTAGAACCAGGAATTGTTAGCACCTCCAGAGTTTATCTCCAAGCAGGAAAAAAAGGAGGATTAAGCGAAATGGTTTATTGGGTATAAAAACTATAAGTTTTTCCATATCAACGAACAATCATTTGATATTTGAAAAGTTATTAAATAGTATATCTTGTTACGTCAATTATTTTACAATTATTTTAGGTTGATGGAAGTAGCTATGATTAAATTTGCTAGGACTGTCTATTTCCCCTATATTAAATAAAGAAATTAGACATTGTTGGATTATAACATGTTATGGCATATTTGAAGTCCTAAAGTTCTAACAAGGGATCTATGTTTGGGTTTCAAAAACAAAAAGGAACCAGTAGATATATCTGAACAAATGTAATTGCTTAGCGAAGGAAAGAAAGGGGGCTTTGGTTTGTATAGATAGGAATAATTAATAATCTATCTTAGAGGAGGTAATTTTGAGATATGGGAAAGAAAATTACATTATCGGTTATCAAAGCAGACGTAGGAGGATATGTTGGACACAGCAGCATCCATCCAGCTCTTTTGAAGAAAGCTGAAGAGAGATTAGCTCAGGCAAAGAAGGATAAACTGCTTATTGACTACTGCCGCAGTAAAGTTGGTGATGATATTGCATTGATTATGACCCATCAGCATGGAGTTGATTCGGTTGATATACATCGCTTTGCCTGGGAGACTTTTGAGGAAGTCACCAAAGTTTCAAAGGAGTATGGGCAATACGGAGCTGGACAGGACCTTTTGGCAGACGCATTTGCTGGAAATATTACCGGAATGGGTCCAGGGGTGGCAGAAATCGAATTCGTAGAGAGAGAAAGCGAACCCGTGCTTGTCTTTCTGGCAGACAAGACTGAACCGGGAGCCTGGAATCTTCCATTGTTCAAGATGTTTGCCGATCCTTTTAACACAATTGGCCTGGTAATTGATTCCAAGATGCATGACGGATTTAACTTCGATGTTATCGATCTTGTAGAGAAGAAAAGGATTGTGTTCTCTTGTCCAGAGGAAATCTACGATCTTTTGGTTTTTATTGGAGCTCCCAGCAGATATGTAGTTAAATATGTGTACAGAAAAAGTGATAATGAAGTTGCTGCCGCAACCTCCACTCAGCGTCTAGCCCTGATTGCAGGACGTTATATCGGGAAGGACGATCCGGTTATGATTGTGAGAGCACAGAGTGGTTTGCCGGCTGTGGGAGAAGTGATTGAACCCTTTGCGTTTCCACATTTAGTAGCAGGATGGATGAGAGGTTCACATCACGGGCCTTTCATGCCCGTTGGATTTGAGCAGGACACTCCGAGCAGGTTTGATGGACCTCCAAGAGTAGTATGCAACGGCTTCCAGATGAAAGATGGCCATCTTGTAGGACCGAGGGATATGTTTAAAGATCCTAGCTATGATAAAGCCCGCCAGATAGCCCTTGATGCTGCAGACTATATCAGAAGGCATGGTCCCTTTGAACCACACCGTCTGCCTTTGGAAGAGATGGAGTACACAACTATGCCCCAGGTTATGGAAAAACTGAGGGAAAGATTTGTAAGGGTCGAATAAGAGAGGGGGTAAGACCTAGAGCCGGATTGGAGAATAGTTGAAACATGGAGTGAAAATAATAACACCAAAGGCGTTTTTTGCTCTTGGGATATTCGTTCTCCTGGTTATTGCAGGCCGTTTGCTTACAGGATATGCCTCTTTCGAACTGCAGTTAAATTGGCGGCTGTCTTTTCTAGCTGGGGCAGTTCTATTGCTGGCTGCAGGAGGTTTTATAAGCTATTACGAGTATCATGGGTTAGGTTCACAAGAAGGAATATTGCGTAGAAGCGATAGCAGCAGAAAAATAGTAGCTATCACTTTTGATGACGGCCCCAGCCCGGTTTATACACCGCACATACTTGATGTTCTCAAAGCTAAAGGTATAAGAGCTACATTCTTTGTTACGGGAAGACATGTGCATAAATATCCGGAAATAGCTAATCGTATAGTAGCAGAGGGACATGATATTGGAAACCATACGTATAGTCACCGGGAACTAGTACCGGCGACTAGGAAAGCAGTGCTTTGGCAGATAAGACGGGCACAAAAAGCTATTTGGGAGGCAACTGGTCAAAAAACTAGGTTTGTAAGGCCTCCCAGGGGAGTCTATACCAACACCGTCCGCCAGCTTCTTATAGAAGAGGGTTACCAGATAGTCTTATGGACTGTAAGTGGAGTAGACTGGCAAGGAGTAAGTGCAAAAAGAATAGCGCGCAGAGTTTTAAAATATGTAAGGCCTGGAGGTATTATTCTATTGCATGATGGTGGAGCACTACTGAGAAAGGAAGGGGCAAGCAGAAGAAATACGGTTGAGGCGCTACCCCTTATTATTGATGGACTACGGGAAATGGGATACGAAATTGTTACCCTGTCTAATATGCTTTCGGAGGAAGAAAGTGAGATTAAAGTAGCGGAAGCAACCCTTTGTTAGGTGAAGCTTATATATAAGAATAAGTTAAAAACACAAACACTATTTTTAAAAGAGGCAGTCTTATCAAGACTGCTTCTTTTGTTGTTGGCAACAAGGATTTTAAACAATTGTGTAAAACATATCTTTGGAAACAAGAAGGAGAGAGTAAATGTATCGAAGATTGCTATATTCTTTCTTACACAGTAATGCTTTATCTTACTCAAAGCCAAAAGCATTATTGGCAATGAAATGGGCCGTTTTCTTTTCCATTTTTCTCCTTGTTGTCACGGAAAGAGAAACAATTCGCGCTTTTAAGGGTATTGATGCTCTGCTGTTACCCATTCTTATTTTTAATCTCTTCTGGACGTGGCAGGTTTATAAAGAAAAGGATTTTCCTAAGACATCTATATTGACAGGTGCATATCTGGAAGTAGTTGTAGTGTCTGGTTTGATTTTTGTTACACACAGCATAGACTGGGCTTTTGTCTATCCCTACTATCTGGTTGTCATATATATAGCTTTCCTGTTTGGTTTTGCCGAAACACTTCCACTGGTGTTGATAATTACTGCAACCCATCTTTCTATCTTTATCGACAATGGCCTTAGCCTATGGCAGATGTTTTTGGCAGGTTCTTTAAGGGTATTTCCATATCTCATTCTAAGTGTGGTAATTGGGTTCGCTGGCCAAATGGTCAAGCTCCTAGAGAAGTCAAGCTTAGAGAACGAGGAAATTGCTCAAGATTTGGAAAGAAGATTGAGACAGCTTTCAGTGCTTTACGAGATAAATAGAAGCATAAGGGTTTCATTCAATCTTGAGAATTCGATAAAGAGCACACTAGCCCAAATTAACTCTGTTTTTAAGTTGGATGAAAGCCTGGTCTGTATCAACATAGAATCGAGACAAAAGAATAATTCCTTTGCTTGCTTTACAGCAAAAGGAAGATTGGATAAAAAAGCACCTTTTTATCAGCCATTAATTGGAAAAATAAAAGGAATAGGCGAGCCAGTTATTATAAATGATCTCGGCCAAGAACTGTATTGGAATATTGAAGAGACCAGTAAGGCAAAATCCCTTATAGCTTCACCTATAAGCAGCGAGTCTGAGATTTTTGGATTTATTGTGGGTGTTTCTTATAAACCTAGCCAGTTTGCCGTAGAAGATTTACAGTTGCTGATTGCTATATCCAATGAGATTGCTATCTTTGTACAGAACTTCACGCTTTATCAAAACCTCCAAAAGGAGAAACAATTTTCCGTTAACCTTCTAGAGTCAGCTGGAAGCATCGCAGTGGGAATGGACATTCAAGGAAACATAACAACTTTTAACCAGGCAGCAAGTGATATTACTGGTTATACAAAAAAGGAAGTATTAGGAAAGAATTGGTTTGAATGTTTTGTTCCGGGCGCTTCTGCGCAGGATGCTCTTCAAGTAGCCCAAGCTCTTTCAGAGGGTAATTTTCCCAGCCGGTTCGAAAACCCCTTGCTCAGCAAGGACGGCAATATGCGCACTATATCGTGGAATGGTACGACTATACGTGATGAAAGTGCAAAAATTGTAGGCATTTTAATGATAGGGCAGGATATAACAGAACGTAAACTTATGGAAGAGGAAATTATCAGGCGAAATAAACAATTAGCTGCTTTTGGTGAAGTAGCTCGTGTAATTAGTGGGTCGCTCGAACTGCAAGAGGTACTGAATCGCAGTTTGCAGAAAACGCTTAGTTTAATCGATGCAGATTCAGGAATAGTATATATCCTAGATTCAAGCAAGAAAACGCTTCAAATAGCTGCTTATGAAGGTATATCTCCAACCCTGATAGAGAATGCTGATAATTTGAAAATTGGAGAAGGTTTTGCTGGAAGAGTGGCTGAGAGAGGGGAACCTATCATAGTTGATGATATTAGCACAGACTACCGCCTGACAGGAGCTACAGCAGTAACACATGATGGTTTAAAATCCTTAGCTGATATACCCCTGAGCAGTGGAGGAAATATTGTAGGGGTATTAGGTGTATATCGACATAATCTCCGTCCATTTACTATAGAAGAAAAGGACATGCTTATAGTGATTGGCCGGGCAGTGGCAATGGCGATTCAAAATACCTACCTTTTTCAGATGGAAAAGGTAAGGATAGAGCAGATTGACGCTTTATACAGGAGCGCAAAAGCTATTCTTTCCAGATTAGAACTGAAAAATACTCTTGAGGCACTCGGGGAACAAGCAAGAAAAGCCTTGAAAGCTCAATATGCAATGATCAGTCTTTATAATCCTCAAACTAATGACATGGAAACAAAAGCAATCATCGGATTAGAAAACGTTGATGAAGAGCAGATGAAGCAAATCCGGTTTAAAAAGGGCGAAGGGGGACCGGGATGGGTTTTAGAGAAGGGTGAGCCACTTATATCAGAGGATATGGAGAATGATCCGCGATATGTTGATAGAAAGCCAAGTGTTGTTAAAGGAGTAAAGCTCAAAGCCCTTATGAGCGCCCCTATCAAGCAGAAAGGGAATGTTATTGGGGCTATTGATGTTGCCAACAAGATGGATCAAAGAGTGTTCGATGCTGGAGATCTTGCATTTCTGGTGGCGCTAGCAGATTTGGCAGCTATTGCCATCGAAAATGCACAGCTTTATGAAGAGGCTAGACAGAAGGTTGATCAGCTCTCCTTGCTCTATGAAGTGGGTCAAACCCTGAACTCAATTCTGGACATGGAGAAGCTATTAGAGTTTGTAGCCTTCTCTGTCGCCAGTTTGGTTGGAGCTGAGTCTTGTACAGTAATGCTTCTGGAGCCTCAGACTAGTGAGCTTATTGTTCAAGCTGCAAAAGGGCCGGTCTTTTCCGGAGACATTGGATACCATTTTAAAATTGGGGAAGGTATTGCAGGGCAAGCAGCTGCTTGTAAACAACCAGTTCTTGTTGATGATGTTTCAAAAGACAGCAGGTTTAGCCCGGCAAAACATAAAGAATTAAAAATAAAATCTCTTCTCTCTGTACCTATGATGGTAAAGGATAGAGTAATTGGGGTCGTAAATGTGGCTAATAAGATTCAAGAGAGCGGTTTTGACAAAGAAGACGTGAGGATGCTTTCGACTATTGCCAATGAAGTGGCTATTGCTTTAGAAAATGTGCAACTTTATCGAAATATGCAGGATCTTTATATTAATACAATTCAGGTATTAGCTAAGGCTATAGATGCCAGGGATCCTAATATGAGATATCATTCTGAAAATGTTACAGCCTATGCAGTGGCAATAGCTGAGGAGATGGGCATATCTAATGAAGAAACCGATGCTATTCGATATGCCAGCATGCTTCATGATATTGGTAAGATTGGCATACCGGAACCAATTTTGCAAAAGTTTGAGAGTTTTAATGACGAGGAATATGAATATATGAAAAAGCACCCCGAGATAGGTGCCATAATTATAGAACCGCTGAAACCTTTAAACGAGATGGTTCCTTTAATTCAAAGCCATCACGAGAATTACGATGGTTCAGGATATCCTTATGGTCTAAAGGGGGATGAAATTCCTCTAGGTGCACGTATTATTAGAGTTGCAGATTCCTTTGATGCTATGCTCTCTTCAAGACCTAATCGCAACTCTATTTCTGTTGATAGTGCATTAGCTGAACTAAGACGGTGTTCAGGTAAACAGTTCGATCGGGAGGTAGTGGAAGCTTTTATCCGCACTAAAATCTGGAATAGAGTATTGGAAGTGGAGGGGAGCAAAATATAAGTGAGACTTTATTAAGAAGCTATAAGCAAAAAGGTGTGTCAGGGTAAGAGCGGTATTTGCTTTGAAAGTTTTGTTGCTGACTTTTAATAGCACTGGTTTGATATAGAAAGCTACTAGTTTTATCCATCAGCAAGCAAGAATTCAATTACCTCAGCCCAACCTAAACCCATAGGGCATTTGGTAATAAAAATATTTGGAGTCTCTAGAATTGTCTGTGCCAGACCGGAATTATCTTCAAGACCGTTTCGCAAAAGAAAGAAGGCACCCACGAAGCGGGCAAAATCGAGATCTGCAACAGCATCTCCAATAGCTATAGTTGTGGCTTTGTCAATGTTTCTTAAAACAATATCTTTTGCTACAGCCTGAGCTTTACTTATGCCTCCAGGAACAAGATGATAGGCATGAAGTTCACGGACTTTAAGCGTTGGGCTGGTGCGTCTAATGCGACCATTGTCAACTAGTTCCAGATCCTCATAACCTGCCTCTACTAAAAGCCTATTTGCATCATTAACATCTACCCGGCCACGAAATAGGGGAGTGCATTCACGCTCATGTGACCATGGTTCATGATATTCTAACTTGCCTGTGTAGTTTTCAAAAAGAAGATCAATTGCTCCAGACCTTTTTATGCTTTCGAAAACAGTGCTCTCTTTAGCCTGATAATTTCCCAAGTTCAGAACCACATTTTTACCATGGTCATAAATGATTTGAGCTCCCATCTCAGCGATATAATTCCTAAAGCCGAGCATTCGTGCATTCTCTCTTAATTGTTTTGCATGGCGGCCTGAAACCATTACAATGTCAATCTCTTTTCTAAGTGCTGAAAATATGGCCTGGATGGGGCGTAGAGTTAGGTTTTTTTGAATATCGTAGAAAATACATCCTTCTGGACCAAGTAGAGTACCGTCCACGTCTGTGTAGATTATCTTTATTTCTTTAAGATTTTCTTTTAGCCAGTCTGCTCCTGCTTCCAGACTTCTTTTATTGTAGATCTCAGCAATATCCATCTTTGCTCACTTTGGACCGCAATTGGCATTTCAAGTATAACATATACTAATAAGCCTTTGACTCATGTTTATATCTTGGGTAGGATGTAAATAAAAATCTGTGGAGGAGATATGGCCGAATTTAGAAAAGACCCAACTGGAGAAAAATGGGCAATTGTGGCCACCAAAAGAAAGAACAGGCCTTTTGATTTCTTACACCCAAAAGAGGAGAAACCTTGTCCATTTTGTCCCGGCAATGAAAAACTTACTCCCCCTGAGAGTTTCTCGTATCGAGAAGATAATACCACTGCTGATTCTCCCGGTTGGAGGATTAGAGTAGTTCCCAATCTCTTTCCTGCATTGGTCGGAGAAGCAGAGTTTGCTGCAGAAAAAGACCTGTATGTAAGGGCTCCTGCTGTCGGTGGTCACGAAGTAATAATTGAAGCTCCAGAACACAATATCAGCTTTTCTGAAATGGGAGCAGAAAGGGTAGAAGAGATTCTCCAGGCTTTCCGGCAGCGTTTTAAATTTTGGAGTGCGGAAAAGAATATTAAATACGTTTTAATTTTTAGAAATCAAGGGAAGAGAGCTGGTGCCTCTCTCCAACACCCGCATTCGCAATTAATGGCTTTGTCAATGATTCCGCCTCGAGTAGAAGAGGAATTGCGGGAAAGCCAGCTCTTCTATGATAGAAATGAGATATGCTTGTTCTGTGCAATGATTGAAAGAGAACTAAAGGAAAAAAAACGATTGGTGCTAGAGACGAAAAGATTTGTTGTTTTTTGTCCCTTTGCTTCTCGCTTTCCCTATGAAATTATATTGCTTCCCAAGGAGCACCAGAATTGCTTTTCTGAACTTGATAATGAATCACAAAAGGAACTTGCAGGAGTCATGCTTTCTATTTTAAAAAGACTAGAGACGAAATTGGACAATCCCCCTTACAATTATCTCATCCACAGTTCTTCCGTAGTATTCGATCATCTCCATTATCATTGGCACCTTGAGCTTACGCCAAGGCTTACAAACGCTGCTGGATTTGAATGGGGGACTGGTATTTTTATTAATGTAGTATCTCCCGAAGAAGCTGCAAGCGTCCTGAGGCAAAGATAGGGACAATTTTTGATTTTTAGATTGTTATTTTGATTTTTCCGTTTTGATTCTTACATTTTTCTTACGGATACTTCCAAAGCATCAAAATGGAAGTCCACGGTTGAACTTTCATAGAGTGGTGAGTTCCTTACTTCTTTAAGATACTCCCTCATGGCAGAGGCGAAGACCTTTACATTATCGGCAACCAGAATTGAACCCGGCCTGATCTTTTCATTAAGCGCCTTTAAATACTTATGATAGTCACTCTTTTTGGCGTCGATGAAAACAAATCTATAGGGACCAGAAAGCGTAGGAACTATTTTAAGGGCGTCACCAGTTATTATAGATACTTTGTTTTCCAGATTTGCCCTTTGAATGTAGCATTTCGCCCGTACTGCACTTTGAGGGTTTATTTCCAGTGTTTCTAATTGTCCTCCTGTTGGTAAATTGATAGCGATGGCAATTGCTGAGTAGCCTATAGCAGTACCTATTTCTAAAGCATTGCATGGTTTGTATTTTCGAACCAGCTCACCTAGAAACCTGCCCTTTATGGGACCGACAATGGGAATATTTTCTTTAGCGGCAACCCTTTCGATCTCTTTCAGTATTGCCTGAGCTTTCTTTTTTGGCTTTGACACTTGCAGACCTCAGTATAGAAATTATTGAAGTAATAACGTAACCGCGTAATTGATTGTTTACAGTTGCTTTATTCCACTTTTACTCTATTACCGCTCTTTTTTTGAATTGTACTATTCTTGATTTGCCCGTTCTTTGGATATTCCTTATTATTCGTTAGACACTGGGTATTATAAGTAGTGCCCCCGGTAGGAATCGAACCTACGCACGTGGTTTAGGAAACCACTGCTCTATCCACTGAGCTACGAGGGCATCACTGTCTTGGCTTTATGTATTTTGACAAACATAAACATGGTCACCAATTATAAGTATAAAAATGTGAAAAGAGGGGGTCAAGAAAGAACACGCCCTAATCTATAGAGGTAGACTTTTTTTCCAACGCCCATTTAACCATCATCTCGGCTAGGTCTGGAAATTCAATCCCTGCAGCTTGTGCAGAAAGTGGAAGAAGACTGGTTTCTGTCATTCCAGGGATCGTATTAAACTCAAGGACATAGACCTTTTCTTTTCTAACAAATACGTCTACCCGGCAAGCACCGTGACAGTTGAACAGCTCATAAATTTTAAGAGCAATCTTTTCTGCTTTGGCATACACTTTTTTTGAAAGTCGTGCTGGAACAAAGTATTCGGTCATTCCTGGTGTATACATTGACTCAAAATCAAAGAACCCTTTTTTTGGGACAATTTCTACCAAGGGAAGAATCTGTGGCTCGCTGTTTCCAATAATGCTTATAGCTATCTCAGTTCCTTTAATATACTCCTCTAATATTACAGTCTCGTCATAACTAAGTGCTGCAATTAATGCGTGAGGGAGCTCATCTATTTTCTTAACAAGTTTTATTCCTAGGGCAGAACCCTGTCCGGAAGGTTTTACGACTAAAGGCAAGCCTAACTTATCAGTGATATCTTTCAAAGCAGCCGAGGCACCCATTTCCTTAAATGCGCCTGAGCTAAGAGCATAAAATTTTGGTGTAGGAATATCTTCTCGCAAGAATATTTCTTTTGAAAGTTCTTTGTTCATTCCTAGCATGCTGGAGAGTACGCCAGGTCCTGTATAAGGGATATCCAGAATCTCCAAAAGCTCTTGGACTGTTCCGTCCTCTCCATATTTTCCGTGAAGCGCTAAGAAAGCTACTTCAACTTTGCTTTTCTTAAGAATCTCTACAAGCTGCTCATTTACATCTATAGGTAAAACCGTATGACCTTTTTGCTTAAGGGCTTCTTCAACACGATGTCCGCTCTTTAAAGAAATCTCTCTTTCCAGAGAATGACCTCCCATAAGCACAGCGACTCTATTTTTCATTGCAGCCTCCTTGATTTAAGTATCTTAATAAAGGATACAAGACATATAGTTTCGATGTTTGACGCAGAGCGTTTGTTACCTAAAACCTAAAGCCAAAATTCATTCTTGCGATTATGTCGATTTTGAATTCCGTACTTTAAATAGTTAGCTTAGATTTGTAGGGCGCGATAGAGTTCCATCTGTTTCTTGATTACTTTAGCTAGTTTTTTTATTCCTTCATAAATAGAGGCCGTATCAGGATAGGAAAAGTTAAGTCTCATACTGTTTTTTCCTCTTTCATCGGCAAAAAATGCTTCTCCTGGAACATAAGCAACTTTAGCTTCGCTTATTGCTTCGGCGAGCATCTCAGCTGTATTTATATAGGGAGGGAGTGTGGCCCAGATAAATAGACCTCCTCTTGGTTTAGTCCAGGTAACTTCATCTGGGAAGAATTCTTCTAAAGCTGAAAGCATAGCATCACGCCTCTCTTTATAAAGCCCAATGACGCTTTCAACATGCTGATAAATGTTATTTTTCTTCAGGTAGGCCAAGAGAAGGCGTTGGGTGAAAGGACTGGGACAAAGGTTTACCGCCTCTTTCCCTGGACACATTCTTTCAATAATGGGATTGGGGGCAGTTACCCAACCTACTCTAATGCCAGGAGAGAAAATTTTGGAGAAGGTAGAGATATAAATTATTTCGTTATTCATTGATTTCATTGAAGGGAGACGTTCTCCTTCAAAACAGAGATGACCATAAGCATCATCTTCAACCAATAAAATATTTCGTTCTTTTGTAAATTCAACCAATTTTTTACGTCGCTCGAGAGAAAGAGTAACCCCTGCAGGATTCTGAAAATTTGGTATTACGTAGAGAAATTTGGGACTTTTTCCTTCTGACTCAAGTTTGTCTAAAGCTGCGGGAAGAAGATCTACCTGAAGGCCGTCTTCATCCATTGAGATACCTATTACGTTTGCCTGATAGCTTAAGAAGGCATTAAGTGCACCTACATAACTCGGAGCTTCTGTTATAAGCGAGTCTCCCGGATCAACAAAAATCTTCCCCAAGAGATCAAGGGCTTGTTGAGCACCATCTGTGATAAGGATATCTTCTGGTCGAATTTGAATATTATCAGATGCCACCCATCGAGATATGAATTCGCGAAGTTCCCAATATCCCTCGGAAGGGCCATACTGAAAGGCAGATGAACCTTCATATTCAATAACTTTCTTTGTTAGCTCATTAATTTCTGAAAGCGGGAAGGATTTGGGATGGGGCATACCTCCGGCGAAAGATATTATGTCAGGCCGGGAGGTAGCAGCAAAAAGCATTCTTACAGCAGATGGGCGGATAGACATCACCCTTTTAGCATATAAGTCCTGCCAGCGATCAAGTTCAATTTCGGTCATTACAGATCTTCTCTAAAATATCCCAAAAATAAAAATTCCTCTCATCCTTACAGAAATACAATGGACGAGAGGCTCTGCCTTCGTGGTACCACCCTGTTTTGTTAGCACCTTGCGGTACAAACCTTAGGGAGTTTATAGCTCCTAGTTTTAACGGTCCTACCGTTCTGACTTATCTCTGTGGTTCAGCCAGAATGCTCCGGGTTGGCTCCATACTGAATAGTTATATCGGCTCTCACCTGCCCGACTCTCTTGAATACTAACTCAGTATATTCTTCCCATCATAGCATACGTCTTGAGGCCAAACTAGCCAAATTGTTAACTTACACGTATCATAAGTGATGTAGCTTTAAAAGTCAAACTGGAGGGTAAATGGACTATGATGTTATTGTTGCTGGAGCAAGTTTTGCCGGACTTGCCGTTGCCGCGAACATTAAGGGAAAAGTTCTTTTAATCGACCGAAAGAAAGTAGGAAGTGCGCCTTCCTCGGCTTGCGCAACCACTTTGAAGGTTATATATGAAACGCGAACTATGGACTCTCTTTGCCAGGTCCTTCCACGGGTTAAATTTCTTACTGGGAACAGCAAGACCGAGTTTAAAGCGGTTTATCCATTTTGCACTTTTGACTATAGTAAGTTTTGTCTTACACTTTTTAGTAAGTACAAGGGTGATTTTCTTCTGAGTAAGGTAAGGTGTGTAGACAATAACAAAGTAATTACGGATGTGGGAGAATTTTCTGCACGATGTCTGGTTGATTGTACAGGATGGAGGGCTATACTTGCCTCTTCCTTGGAAGCTGATTTTGTGGATAGAACAAAACTCGGCTTTGCATTGGAAACTGAATGTGAGGGTTATTGGGATAATGCCCTTCAGTTTTTCATTGATCCGCCAATTATAAACCAGGGATTAGCGTGGATCTTTCCAGCAGGAAAGGTTTGCAGATTTGGACTGGGTAGTTATATAGGAAAGACTGACTTGGCCCCAAAACTGGAAGAATTTTTGGCCCGCTATAATTTAAAGGTGGAAAGTATTCACGGAGGCTATCTACCCAATGGTCTTCGACCAGCGACTTTAAAGAACCTATTTCTAGTGGGAGATTCAGCTGGTCAAGTATTACCGGTGCTAGGGGAGGGGATAAGACAAGCGCTTTTTTTCGGGCTAAAGGCAGCAGCCATAATTCAGAGGATCGTTGATAGAGAAATAAGGTTAGAGACTGGTTTAGCTGAATACGAAAATATCGTTGAACGGTATCGACCAATTTATAATTTTCTGGTTGACATGCAGGAATGGCTGGTAAGGGTGCCTAATCAAAATGTGGGTCTACTAGCTCGCGTATTAGGTCCGGAGATTATCGCTAGATTTTTGCAGGCTCGCTATGCTAAGCTTATGCCGTTGAAAAATTTGTGATATCGTTTAGGTGTTGTTAAGTCGGGTATAAAGCTCGTTAAGTAAATATGTGAAGGGAGGAAGGATCTATATGGCTGAGGAAAGAGGGAGTCTTTGGAGTAATTTAAAGAGCTTTATTTTCGGAAGTCTTGCAGGAGTTGTTTTAGGCATGTTATTTGCACCCAAGGCAGGGAAAGAGTTGCGCAAAGATATTAGAAGCAAAACAGATGATATGATTGAGCGCGGCAAAGAAAGCTATCAAACTCAGAGCAAAAAAGTGCAAGAGGCGCTGGAGACGAGCAAACAGGCTGCAGCTCAGAAGAGCAATGAGATCAAAGAAAAAATCGAAGAGACTAGGGAAAAAGTACGACAAGGCATTGATTCTGCTACAGATTTTGCACGCCACAAGATTGGAATTATGTCTCAGGAGCAGAAAAAAGCTGAGGAAACAGGTAAGGGCGAAGAGAAGAAGAATGTTAAGTAGAGATAAGTTGGAATCAGGCAAGGAGATTTTGCTATTTCTGCCTGCGGATAAAAGGAAGTCTCTTTCGCCAAGTCTTTCGAGGGTATAGAATGCGGGAGGACAGAAAGGATAAACAAGAAAACATAGAGATAGCCTCACCCATTATTGCAACAATAGCTGCTCGTGCAGCCTCAAATGTAGCCGGGGTTATTGAACTTAGAGGCCGCATTGGAGAGGAATTTGCCAGATTGGTTAGCAGGGAAGGTCAGATTTCTGGTGTAAAGATAAAAGAAGAGGGTGAGCAAGGATTAATCCTGGAACTCCATCTAATAGCTGAATATAAAGTTTCTCTACCTAAACTTAGCAAACAGGTTAGTGATAGAGTGAAGAGAGAAGTAGAGGCTATAACTGATATCAAAGTTAAAGGTGTGGAAATACATATAGAAGATATCGTTTTTTCTAAAAGTAAAAAAATGGATGAAAAATAGGACAATTTTGTTTGGATGGGGATATGGCTAGAAGAATTGTTCCTATAAATTTGGACAATATAGAAGACATTCCTTTACCGTGCCGAAATTGCTACTTTTGGGAACGTGATGAAAAAGCGGAAGTGCCCCAGGAAAAAACCGAAAACTTCTTACGCAAAAAGGAATGGTTCGTTAGAGCTCTTGAGGAATGGGGAGAGTGCGGTAAACTTCTCTATTTAAATAAAGAAACGTTAGCTTACGCCCAGTATGCACCTCTTTCTTGTTTCCCTCAGAACAGACACTTTAGAGCTAGGCCAATAAACACTGATGCTGTGTTTTTATCTTGTATATATGTGATTCAACCGATGAGAGGGAGGGGCATAGGCCGAGTAGTTCTTCAATCTGTACTGAAAGATCTCTATCGAAGAGACTTGAAGAACGTAGAAGCTTTCGCGTCCCGGTCAGATTCATATAAATCTGCAGCCCCCCTCAGTTTCTATCTTAAAAATGGATTTTACATTGTAAAAGATGATACAAAATTTCCTCTAGTTAGAATTGAGTTAAAGACTGCTATTACCTGGAGAGTAAATTTACAAGTAGTGCTCGACGGCCTTAAGATTCCAGTCCATGTACCGGCACCTACACAATAATTACCTTGGAACCTTTGCGTAGCACGTGATTTTTGCTTATCTTTTAAGGGAAACATATAAGAATTTTACCAAGCACCGTACTACTTTTTTAGCTGCTGCCCTTTCTTTCTACGGTTTTCTGTCTCTCTTCCCTCTTATTCTTTTTATAGTAAGTATTTTAGGATTTTTTTTGCAGTCAGCGCGCGTCCAAAGCGAGATTTTCAAATTCGTTTCTCAAAACCTCCCAATAGTTGGAGAGCTGGTCAAGAGAAATGTTCAAGCAGTAGTAAGTGGAAGGGAAAGCATTGGAGTAATTGGCCTTTTGGGTTTGCTTTGGACAGGCTCCGCTATCTTTGCAGCGATTGAGCACGCTCTGAACATAGTTTGGGAAGCTCCTGTTCCCCGACACATACTCAAGCATAAAATCCTTGCTCTCTTGTTAATTATTGGCGGAGCATTGTTGGTGCTGGCTTCAGTATTTATGACATCCTTTGCTTCCTCATTAAGGTATTTTGCCTTATATTTATTCCCAGGCAAGCAGGAATCCTTTGCTCTTCTTTGGTCAACAATTACAGGGGCTGCTAGTGGATGTATAGGAACCTTAACTTTTTTTCTTATCTACAGGATAATTCCAAATGTTCCAATTAGAGCAAGAGATGTGTGGCGGGGAGCCTTGGTTGCAGGAGTGGGATGGGAGATCTCCAAATACATCTTTAGCTGGTATTTAAGAAGCCTTGCACGTTATGAGCTTCTATACGGTACCTTAAGTGTAGTAATTGCTCTGCTTGTTTTGATATATATTTCAGCATTGATTCTTCTATTGGGAGCAGAACTTAATTTTGCATACGCAGAATTAAGAAGTAAACACCAGTAGGTTTTTTCGTATTATCAATTGCTGAGATCTGTATCTTTTTCTTGGAAACTTTCTTGCAGTTTCTTAAGCTCTCTGTTGAACTCGTTCACATCTTCAAAATGACGATAGACCGAAGCAAAACGGACGTAAGCTACCTTATCAATATCTCTTAGCATCCGTAACGCCATTTCACCTATCTTCTTAGAGGTTACTTCGTATTTAAACTGGTTTCGAAGTTCACTCTCGATATCAGCAACTACTTTTTGAAGAGTCTCAAGAGGAACCTGCCTTTTTACACAAGCCCTTAGGAGACCGTTTAAAAGTTTTGTAGGTTCGAATAGTTCACGCTCACCATTTCTTTTTACGACTACGAGAGGGATTTCTTCAAGACGTTCGTAAGTAGTAAAACGGCGCTTGCATGAGAGGCATTCACGTCTTCTGCGAATGGCATCACTAGACTCTGTGGTTCGAGAGTCTACCACTTTGGTTTCAGCATTTTGGCAAAAAGGACATCGCATTTTTATGCACCTTTAGACTTCACTACATATCGTTAAAAATGATTCTAGCACACAATATATTGGGGAACAATCACTATTGTTCTACAGACGGGCAGGTTATAGTCCTGTTTTCGGTTATGACTTTGTTTACCTTTATATCATGTATATCCACAGGTATTTTCTGCATAATTTGCATTTCAAATGCCAAGGCAATACGTGGTGTCTTTGCATTTACTCTTTTAAGAAAGCGATCATAGTAGCCTGCACCGCGGCCAAGACGACAGCCATTTAGGTCGAAAGCAACACCAGGAATGATTACCAAATCGATATCAACTGGTCTTATCTCCACGGTTCTCTCTTTAATAGGTTCTTTAAATCCAAACGGGCTCTTGGTGAGGTCCTTATTGAGGTTTTCCACTTTCATTGCAAGCATTTCTTTGTTTTTGGGTACAGTTAGGGGTAACGCTACGACTTTTCCTTGAGACATTGCTTCCTTGATTAACGTAATGGTTTCTACTTCGCTACCGAAGGAAAAGTAAAACATGATGGTTTTGGCTTTCTGATATTCTGAAAGCGGCGTTAGTTGTGATTTGATTTGAAGGCTTTTTTTAGCTCGTTCTTCCGATGATAGGAGATCACGTGCAGCAAGGATTCTACTTCGCAATTCTATTTTTTCTTTCATTTCCTTTCTTTGACTCCCACATTTAGCGTTATCTCGTCATATTCAGGGCCGTAAGTTTTAACTGAGGTCCACGGTATTAAATGTTCATGAATCTTAATGTCAAAGGTCTTTAATAGATGTTCACTGGCTTTTGCCAGATTAAAGCGGGAGAGTCTGCTTCCCACTCCTGTGTAGATACCTGCGAGGAAGAGGTTAGTGTCCCTTAGCTCTAAGATAAGATCATCGACACGTTGTATCCGGTATCCCTTATTATCTACGACCTGGACGTTAAGAAGGTCTCTACCCAAAAAGACTTCTTCCTTGCTCCACGTATAAAGCTTGGTTTTATTCCAAGGTTTCTTAAGCAGTAGGTCTTCTGAGGTAAGTTTGGCCACTTCTTCCCAGCTTACTGCTACTACAATATTTTGAGCAGCTTCTAAAAGCGTGTAGCCGGCAATATTTTCTACTTCATAAAGCATTATAGCCAAGCAGTTTATTTTGGGGTAGCCTGGGGACCTTTGAATTCCTAGGTCGTGTACATGGCCTATACGGTCGTTCTGATTGTCGAAGATAGGAAGCCTAATAAGTTTTTCAGTAAAACGCATATACTATCACCTAGCCAAATAAAGGAATTATAGAAAATATAAGAAGTAGCAAAGTCAGGATTATTACAAATATCGCTGTTGCCCAGGCAACTATATTAAATAGAAAACTGTTAGTATAGTTACCCATTACTGATTTATCGTTAATTATGAGCAACATAAATATAAGAATGATAGGGAGAAGGATTCCATTAACATCCTGAGCAAGAAGCATCACTGAGATGAGTGATATCTTTGGGATTAGCACAATAAAGGCACCAACAATTATGGAAAATGTGTAAATAATAATAAACATTGGGGCTTCATTAAAAGATCTATCAATTCCAGCCTCCCAACCGAAGGCCTCACAGATAGCATAAGAAGTTGAAAGAGGAAGAATAAAAGCAGCCAAAGTCGAAGCGTTAAAAAATCCTGCTACAAAGAGAAGTTCAGCATAACGACCTGCCAGGGGTCTTAAGGCCAATGCAGCGTCTTCAGCGGAGTTGATAGTAATGCCTGCCTGAAAAAGAGTCGCTGCAGTACATATAATAATGAAGTATGCAATAAAATCAGTAAAGAAAGATCCAACCACAACGTCAGCTCGTTGGTATGGATACTTGTCAATTTTTACACCTTTATCTACTACACTTGCCTGAATAAAAAATTGCATCCACGGCGTAACAGTCGTGCCGACGAGAGCAATAGAGATAAGAATAAAATCAAGATCCCATTTGAAGCTAGGGATAAGTGTATACCGTAGAGCTTGGGGCCAATCCACATTGACGATAAAACCGGTAGCAACATAGCTAAAATAGGCAAGACAGAGGACAAGAAAAACCTTCTCCACACTTTTATATGAACCACGAACCACTAACAACCATACGATTAGTACCATGATAGGAAGTCCGATATATCTTGCAATACCCAAAATCTCCAAACTCGCAGTAATTCCTGCAAAATTGGATGCCGTAGTTGCTACATTCGCAATGAGCAAAGCGATCATACAGAACATCGTGAGCTTAAGTCCGAACTGTTCTCGAATGAGAGCAGCCAATCCTTTGTTAGTTACCGTACCCATTCTTGCTGCCATTTCTTGAATAATTACAAGACTAAAAGTAATCAGAAAGAGAAGCCACAGCAATTGATAACCATAGTGCGCTCCAGCAATTGAGTAAGTAGTAATACCCCCTGCATCATTGTCCGCGAAGGCAGTGATAATCCCGGGCCCCAGGATTCCTAAGTAGAGAAATGGTTTTCTTTTCTTCAAGGCAGCAATCATCGTTCACTCCTAGAAACTATATTGAAAGAGTGCTGCAATTCCTAAATAAATTAAGAGACCTAGTGCTCCTACAAAAGTAGTGATTGCCGGGCCCCAGTTGGAGGATGGGTCAATGTTAAATCTGTTCAGGATAATTGGAATCAGTGTGCCAATAATTGAAGCACAGGCTGCGGTTACTGCTAAAGATACACCGATTATTGCACCTAAATCAGGGCGGAGTTTCCACAGAAGAGTGAGCACCCAAACTACTATTCCTGAAATAACGCCGATAAAGACTCCAACTTCTATATCACCGAGTGTTTTCTTTAAAATCTGGTACCGGTTAACCTCTCCCGTCTTTATCGCCTGAAGCATAAGCGCAATGGATTGGATGCTTATATCGTCGCCAAGACGGATAATTAAAGGAATGAAGAAAGCAAGGGCTATCATAGACTGAAGAAGCTGTGAATATGCTTTGAGAATAGTGCCGGTGATGGCGCCAGCCAATAGAAGAATAACTAACCACCCGGAGCGCTGGATTAGGGAAACCGCTGGTTTTGTTTTGAGAGCAAGAGAGGGTGTTCCAGCTAGAATCGAGATGTCTTCTACACTCTCTTTTTCCATAACTTCCAGTACGTCGTCAACAGTTACTATTCCCATAAGGTGTTCTTGTTCGTCGACCACTGGGACTGCCAATAGGTCATATTTGCTAATCTTGTTAGCTACCTCTTCCTGATCATCGTCTACACTTACTTTAATAATTTCTGGAATCATAATTGCACTTACCCGAGTCTCAGCTGAAGCCATTACAAGGTCTCTTAAAGGAAGAACTCCAGTTAGTACATTGTTGTCATCTACCACATATACATATGATACTGTTTCAGGGTCAGGAGCTAAGCTTCTTAATCTTTTTATTGTGTCCTCAACAGTTTGACTATTTTTGGTTGTAATATAGTCGGTAGTCATGATTCCACCTGCTGTATTTTCTTTATATCCAAGCAGTTTGCGAATGTCTGAAGCCTCTTTTACTCCCATCAGATTTAACAGAATCTGAGCCTTTTCATAGGGAAGCCCGGCGATAATATCAGCAGCGTCATCAGGAGGCATAACCTCCAAGATGTCAGAAGCGCGTTCATTGTCTAAACTTTCAAACAAGCTACTCTGGAGATCGGGTTCACTCTCTGTAATGGCATCAGCGGCCCTGATATTGTCAAGATATTGGAAAACTTTGGTTCTTTGTACCTGATCAAGCTGAATTAGAATGTCAGCAATGTCAGCAGGATGGAGTTCATTTAATCTTTTATGGCTGACGGAGAGCTTAACCGCTGATAAATCCTTTTCCAGAAGGTCTATATAATTCCAGGCTATCAAATTTTCAGGAAGCCTAAATCTGAACGGTCTTGACAGAAAATCAACTGCCCTCTCTAGCCCCAAACGTCTCAGGACTCCCCTAGCTCCAACATCAGCACCTAAAAGACGAAGCTCACTATCGCTTTGAGTAAGCTTAAGATCATTAACTCTTACGACCTTTAATCCTTGTGTATCTACTATTTGTTTATCTAGAAGGTCACGGCTAAGAAGAATTTCATTAGGCTGTAAAAAAGTGAGTTTGAGCTCGTTTTGCTTCGCACTTAGCTCAATATGTTCGGCATCGAATGCTTTAACAAAGGTCCAGGAAAGCATAAAAGGTTCTTTATCCTTAGCAAGAGCTATACTGGATGCTCGGGGAAAGATCTCGCCAGTGGTTACGGCTATATCGCTTATCTTTCCAAGAAACCTGGCTTCGCAATCAAAAACGGGCTTATTTAGCAATTGGGTCAAGTAAACACGCATTATTTTCACCTCCTTACAAAAAGAAAACCTTTCCGAGGAAAGGTTAAGGATAAGTAATATTTTGTTTTATCTTCCTCCCTCGTTTAGCTTTGACACTACATGACGTAACCCCAACTCTGGTGGGGAGCCACTTTAGGTAAAACCTTAAGCCGGTAATACCTGTTCTACCCATTGGCGTCTTTAGACATTTCCGGGCAGTGGCCTATGTTCAAGCAGTTGCCTCACCTAACGGATATTGGTTTGTCTGCATAATTTTAGGACTTTTGGCATCTATAGTCAATGAAAAAAATATCACAAAGTATCAAAAAATATTAAGAATCTAACATAACAGTGGGTTTATGCCATTCATATTTGTTAAACATTACCAGATGAAAGAGCCTTCTCAAGAGAAGCAAAACCATTTTTACGAGGAGATAGCAAGAATATGATAAACCTTGAAATGAGTCACCAGTCATTGTTTAAAATTTCATAAGCGTATTTAGTGACTTTAGGTTATTGACAGCGTAAATACAGAGTACTATGATACCCTAGATTAGCAAAGAATTTTTCCAACTGATCCAGGAAGATTGTTTATATGAAAAGGTAAACGGCCTTTATCCACTGAAAGCCTAAATATTTGCTCAATTGGGATAAAGGTCTTTTGCATTCCAGGGAGGCGGATAGATATGTTTATTGTGATAGTGGGATGTGGCAGGGTAGGATCACAGCTTGCTACCCTTCTTTCCGGTGAGGGCCACAACGTAGTTATTATCGATGTTGAACCAAGGGCATTCAGGCGTCTTGGTACTGCGTTTAATGGGTTAACAATTGTCGGTAATGGTTTTGATGAAACAGTGCTTCGGGAAGCTGGAATTGAAAATGCAGATGCCTTTGCTGCACTTACTGATCTTGATAACACAAATATTATGGCAGCTCAAGTGGCTAAGCGAATATTTAAGGTCCCCAGAGTAATTGCGAGACTCTATAATCCCGAAAGAGCACCGACCTACGAAAAATTAGGGCTGGAGGTAATTTGCGGTACAACCATAGTTGCGAACAAAATTAGAAATAAAATTCTGCAGAGCCATTTTACCAGCCACCTTACTTTGGGGAAAAACGACGTTGAGGTTGTTGAGTTCCGTGCAGGGGAAAAGATTGTTGGTAAAAGTATTTCAGAGATAGAAATACCAGGAGAGATGAGAATATCCTCTCTGATTCGAGATAGCATTGTCCTTGTTCCTAGAGAAGAGACTGAAATTGAAGCTGACGATCTCCTAATTGCAGCCGTAAAGGTTACCAGCTTGGAGAAAGCTGGGGAACACCTGGGTCTAGCGGCTGAAACCTGCTTTAGAGGATAATAGAAGGAGGAGTTTGTATGTATATAATTATCGCAGGTGGTGGCAAAGTTGGTCAGTTTCTAGCTACTACTTTTTCTTCCAGAGGGCATGATGTTGCGGTTATTGAGAGAAATTTGGAGAAATGTGAAAAACTTGCGGAAAATAAAAAGATTTTGGTCATAAACGGAGATGCCTGTGACGCTAAATACCTGGAAGATGCTGGGATTGACCGCGCCAATGTTTTCGCTGCCGTTACCGGAGACGATGATGACAACCTGGTTGCGTGTCAGCTGGCGGTAGTCAATTATAGCGTACCAAGATCGGTTGCGCGGATTAATAACCCTAGAAATGAGCGCATCTTTCATGAGCTTGGTGTTGACGGAATAAGCAGCACTACCATTATTGCTAAATTGATAGAAGAAGAGTCAAGCATTGGTGATATCATCACTCTTCAGGCTCTACGGAAGGGGAAATTAGCCCTTGTAGAAGTAGAATTACCTACTGATAGATGTATAGTCTGCAACAAAAAGATCAAGGACTTGGGACTCCCGCGTGATTGTGTTCTGGTGGCTCTTGTTAGGGATGATGAGGTTATCATACCAAGAGGAAACACAGATCTGCATCCTGGCGACGGAGTGATTGCTCTTACAGGGATAGATAAGGAGCAGCGGTTAAGAGATATCATGCTGGGAAGAATGCCCGCGCGCAGCAGTGAATCCTGATGTTATGCAGTATACAGTGAGAAAGGTAGACTGAGTGCTCCTTAGGCCAAGAGTAGCAGACTTTCAAGTTATTGGGTTTTTCATTGGGAAGATAATTATCGGCGCTGGTCTGCTGATGCTTGTTCCCCTTATTACTTGTCTATTCTTCCAGGAGTGGTCTGCTGCTATAGACTTTACAATTGGAGCAACATTATGTTTTATTGTCGGTTTCATACTTACCATTGCAATTCAGCCAGCCAGGGATTTAACCTGGACCCAGGGACTAGTGGTTGTGTCAACATCATGGGTCGCAGCAACGTTTCTTGGTGCAGTTCCCCACTATCTTAGCGGTCATTTTTTATCATACCTGGATGTAATTTTCGATCTTGTGAGTGGTTATACTTTGTCTTTTCATGGTATCCCTTCAGGTATTAATTCTTGCCTCATCCTTTTCCAATACCGCTTCAGCAGAGACTGTTTCCAGCACTCAATTGATTGAGAATCCCAGGATGTTTAACGGTAAAAGAGTTTTGTATCAAGGTGAAGTGGTAGGAGATATAATGGTACGCGGAAGATATGCGTGGATAAATGTGAGCGATGGAGTCAATGCTACAGGCATATGGATACCCAAGGAGAGGGTTCAAATTATCGGTCTAAAAGGGGACTATGAGCACCATGGCGACACAGTTAAAATAGAGGGGTGTTTAATAGAGCCTGCGCCCAGCATGGGCAAGATATGGATATCCATGTCACATCTCTCAAGAAAATAAAAAGCGAATATACAATTAAGCATACAATAAAGACGGGAAGAGTCGTGCTTGCAGTAGTACTAATTGTTGTTTCTGGAATTCTCTTTATCTTTGACAGAAGACTTTGCCTTAGAAGGGCTTAGACTGCTGAACCTCGAAAAACTAAGTAGAAAATCTTTGTTACGCAGGTCATAGAAAAACCTGATAAATTTATTAAAATGCGGGGATTAAACTTGTTTGTCTTTTCTCAGAAAAAGCTACCTATGATAGTCATGTATATTCTCGGAATTTTGACTACTATTACCTTCGCAATTTTTCTCTTAATACTAGCTTTTGTAGTTGTGCTGCTTATAGGTTGGTTTCATGCTTAGGCGCCCAAGGATCGAAGATCTTAAGACAGTAGGTCATTATTTGGGAAGACTCATAGTTGGTATTGGCATTGCCATGATCTTTCCTCTAATAGTGTCGCTCTTTTTTGCCGAGTGGGCAGTTGCCATATGGTTTGTAATAGGTGCTTCCATAAGTTTTATCGTGGGATATTTTTTTCTCTTATTGTGTCCGGTTGTCAAGGATATTAAATGGCTGCATGGATTAATTATAGTACCTGTTACCTGGCTAGTTGCGATGCCTTTGGGAGCCATCCCTCTCTACTTGAGTGGTCACTTTGGAAGCTTTCTGGACGCGAGTTTCGATGCTATGAGTGGCTTTGCTACTACGGGGTTAGTACTTGTTCAAGATATAGATCATCTTCCACAAGGAATAAATTTTTGGCGACATTTAACCCACTTTATTGGAGGTCAGGGAATTGTAGTTGCAGCTCTGACCCTTTTCACGCGTGGAATGCTTCCTGGTGCTTATACAATGTATGAAAGCGAAGCAAGGGAAGAAAGGATTCTCCCCAATGTAATCCAGACTGCTCGTTTTATTTGGACGGTAAGCTTTACCTATATGATCGTAGGAAGCTCTGCGCTTTGGCTGGTAGGAATTCTGGAAGGAGTTCCGCCAGTTAGAGCATTGATGCAGGGATTGTATATATTTATGGCCGCTTTCGACACAGGAGGATTCGCACCTCAATCGCAAAGCATTCTATATTTTCACAGTTTGCCCTACGAAATAGTTGTTTTCCCTCTTATGATTGCCGGGACTCTCAACTTTGGATTACACTATGCTCTCTGGAACAATAACCGGCGAGAATTATTTAGAAATATCGAGGTACTCTCGCTAACTTCAACCATTTTCCTTACTTTTGTTGTTGCTACATTGGCCCTGACTAAGTTAGAAGCCTATACCAGCATAGCTAGTCTTTTCAGAAAAGGTTTTTTTCAGCTTTTATCCGCGCATAGTGGTACCGGATTTATGACAATCAATGCCAGGCAGTTTCCTCTGGAATGGAAATCCCTTGCTATGGGTGCTATTACTATTGCTATGGCTTTAGGAGGAGGCGCAGGATCAACCGCTGGAGGGGTAAAGGCTTTGAGAATTGGAATAATATTTAAAAGTTTTCTACGGCAAGTAAAGAGACTAATTTCTCCTCCATCGGCAGTAGTTGTAGAAACATATCATCATTTGCGTAATGTGGTCCTTGAGGATAAACATGTGCGTAATGTCATGTTTATATCTATCGCCTATTTTACTTCCTATACACTAGGAGCTTTCTTTTCTATGTACTATGGCTACAGCTTTGGAGAGGCTATATTCGAATCTGTCTCAGCAACAGCTAACGTCGGGTTGACAGCAGGGATAACATCACCGCAGATGCCTGCTCTCCTTAAAATAGTTTTCATCTTACAAATGTGGGCGGGAAGGTTAGAGTTTCTCTCTGTATCTGCGCTGCTCGGAATCATTATTGCCGGGGTGAGAGGTCGTTGAGAGCTACATGTATGCTTATTCTGGTTATTTTTTTTGTTTTAACATGGATCAGTTGGGCTGAAGCTGTATCTTCGATTGATCTTATTGAAAAGGCTAAAGAATATGATGGAAAGATGGTAACTTATGAAGGAGAAGTTATTGGTGATGTGATGAGAAGGAGTAATTTTGCATGGGTTAATGTGCACGACGGAAAAAGTGCAATAGGTCTTTGGATGAAAATGTCAGAAGCTCGAAAAATTATTTATAAGGGAAATTATAAATTTAGAGGTGATAAACTAAGGGTTAAAGGAGTATTCAATAGAGCTTGTACTCAACATGGCGGAGATCTGGATATCCATGTTGAGGAATTAGAAATTATAACTTACGGTTATGAGGTAGCCCATACTATTTCATGGAAACAGGTAATAGCAGGAGCGGTTCTAAGCGTTATAAGCGGAATAATGTTTATTTTAGAGAGAGTTAGAAAGAAGAGACTTGAAACTGAACTTTAACAATAAAGGTGTCAAGCAGTAAACATTGGGCGCTAAGTAAAATTATTGTAATATAAATGTGGATGATTTTTGAGCGGGCATAGTTTAGTTGGTAGAACGTCAGCTTCCCAAGCTGAAGGTCGCGGGTTCAAGTCCCGTTGCCCGCTCCAGAAATCGTTGAATGCTACAGACTTTAGGCTAAAGGATCTTAAATCTGAAATCTTAACCTAAAACTTTGAACAAAATGAAAAGGACAGCCATAAGGCTGTCCTTTTGATTGCCTGTCTGGGTGTCTATCTGGGACTATAAAAATTCGAGTTAACGGGCCGTATGCCGCTTATATCCGTGCACACGGGTTCCATCTTTTCTACGGTAGCTACGCACGGTAACCAGCTTAGAACGCGTAGTAGTTTTCTTTCTTGATCTGCTCTTGGCCATAATTCTCAGCTCCTTTCAGCATAAAATATGTTTTTTGCTTTGTCTTTATTGCTCAACATTTGCTTCGGTAGCTAAAAGGTAGCACCCAGACAATTATATTTTCCACAACAATGATGGGAATCCTGGTAAAAAAATAAAATATTTGAGTTCATAAATGTATTGGAGTAACTCAATTTCAGTACTCCAGCAGCTAATTAGATTGAATATTGTTCAGTAATAATCAAGGAGCCAACTGTTAAGAAGAAAGCGAAAGAAGAAAGTACGGTGAAATATTAATAAACTGAAAAAAGTATTTGAAAAAGTTGGATTATTATAAAGCATAATAACTGGAATACGGAAGATAGATAAAAGACATATATCCATATGTGCTTAAGAACAATATAAAGTCTGAAAAGGACAATGAGTTTATATGTAGAAATAATGAACAAAAGTAATATAGGGAGGGAAATTCTTATGAATCAACAGGAGTTAGAATTCTTATTAAAAGAACTGAAATTAATAGGAAAGAAAGTAAATGTGTCAACAACAAATAGGAAATATTCGGGTATAGCGGAAGCGGTGAGTAACGGCACGCTTCACCTTGAAGGGGATCCCCTATATAGGACAGTTAGAGTAGCTATAAGTCATATTGAAGCAATTTTCTAGTAACAATATTCTTAAGAATATTTCTTCGTAGACGATACCTATATGCGAAACCCAAGTGGCTGGACAGGGATTTTGGTGGGAGAGCGCAGAGGGCGCATTCCGGGTAGGTGTCTGGAACCTTGGGTTTTACCATTTAGCATTAAGGTTTTGCTGCACAAGGCCGATAATAGAAGAGCAACCCAAGTAGCCAAGTGGAGAGCGGTAAAAAAGCGCAAAGGCGCGGCCGCTAGAAGTGATAAGGAAGGTTACTTGGGTTGTTGCATTTTAATGTGAGCCGTAATCCAGCCCCTCACTATCCAATGTAAGGAAGATCAGCCGCTTTATCAAGATACGAGCATGGTCAAGTCCGTAACCACAGTCGTTGATTGAGATAGGCCGTCCCCTATATTCAGTTTGGGCAATAATTGAGTAGTTTCCCTGGTAAGATCTTGGGCCTTGGAAATATTCGATGGTAAAGAGATTACCTCTAACTTTTAGTATTTCAGAACCTAATCTCTTTGGCGATTTGCTATTAATTGATCTTTTTTTCAGGAAATTCCTTAACAAGCCTTCTCCTATATTTTAGCAATTACTGTGACTGGAAAAACGAGGTTGAAACAGGAAGCTATCGGATTCCTAGCGAAGGGTTTAAAGATGGCTCTTGACTTTGAGTCCGGGTGCCAATTACTGAAATCACTTTAGAGTCTTATTAAAGTAAAGGCCATGCCTTAGGTCAAACCCTTAGGCCAGGATAACTCCTTAGCGCTGGTGCAAAAGCTGTTTCGAACCTTACTATAATGATAACGATTTACAATACTGCTAGCACCCAGACCAAGAAGGATTTCGATATTTATATCTGAAAACCTTTAAGGTTTTAAAAATATATGTATTTTCGTTAACGTCTTTTTCCGTGGGGGATAGCGAGACTCCATTAAACCGCTGTTCCTGGGGACATTACCCAATTTCAGCTGGAGAGGGTAGTACTTCGAGTATTATTTTCTGTGATCTTCTCAGGATCGTAAGGGACATGGGCTGGTTATTAGGTTTTTCTGTCAAAAGCCTGTGAAGGTCGTCGATGCTTCCTATAGAAGTATCGTTTGAAGCAATAATCATATCCCGTACTCTAAGCCCTGCTTTCTCAGCTGGGCTGTTTGGCGTTACTTGAATTACAAAAACACCTTGGTCCGATAGAAGCTTGTGGGCAATAACTAGCTTTCTGTGAATAGGACGACGCTGTCCAGAGATTCCTAGGAATCCTCTTTCAACTTTACCTTTGGTAATAAGGAGACCCGTGACCAAGCGAGCTGTATTTATAGGGATAGCAAAGCAAATACCTTGTGCTGGACGAATAATTGCAGTATTTATACCAATTACTATACCTTTGCTATCTACAAGCGGGCCACCAGAGCTACCCGGATTCAGAGCTGCATCAGTTTGAATTATATTTTCAATTAAACGACCGCTTTCCGTTCTTAAGGATCGACCAAGCGCGCTTATAACACCAGTGGTAACGTGGTTTGAAATCCTAGATGATTTCCAATAGCAATAACAAGCTGTCCCACCTTTAAAGTGTCAGAGTTACCCATCTCCACTGTGGGAAGTCCTGAAGCGTTTATTCTTAGTACTGCTAAGTCTGTTGCAGGGTCTTCACCCATTAATTGAGCACTGAAAGTACTACCATCGTTTAAAGTAACTCTTATCCTAGTACCATTATGGACAACATGGCTATTAGTGAGAATAAAGCCATCAGGCGCAACAATAGTTCCTGATCCGCTTCCTGTTGTCTCCTGCCTTATCCCAGGAGAGTAAATAGGAGTCTGCATTTTAACAGTAACACTTATATTGACTACGGAAGGACTTACTCTTTCGGCAACATCTACTACAGCCTTCGAATAGGCATCTAGTGGAGATTCATTTTTTTTGTTTTCCTTCATAAAAGAAATTGTATCACTTGAAAAGCTGTCTTTAATACCACCAATTAGTGGAGATATCTCTATGGAGTATATTTACACTTACTTTATAGAGTCCTGTTGAAAAATATTCCCTATATCTTCGTGTCTTAGAGTAAGGGCAGAAGTCCTAAAGTCCAAGGTGTTTTTGACGATAGTCTCTTTGGTAAGACAGTAGATGTAGGGAGGATAAGATGTGGCAAAAAATGTTGAACCATAGCATTGCTAACTTTTTCTTTATGGCTGTTCCTGCCTTTAGCGTAAACGCTTTAGTGCAGCATCTTTTTGGAAGCATTGATTATCAGTTAGCAGGAACAACTGCGGTAGTACTCGGAGCTTTCTGGGCTGTGTTTATGAGAAGTGAAAAAATGAAGATAGAGAATGAAAAAAGGCACTCATAAGGAGTACCTCTTTTCTCCAGCTTGAGAGAGCTGTAGGACTACCTCAATTCCTTGAGTTTCAACTTAACTCGATATAGCGCATTGTCAATCACTTTGGTATGCTTGTTTAGCTGGTTGGCTATTTCCTGATAGCTTTTTCCATCTATATAAGCAACCAGGACATTCCATTCCAGCTCGCTCAAAACATCCTTCATTACTCTTCTGATATTATCGATCTCTTCTTCCACGATAAAGAGATCAAGTGGATCCTCTGCCCTTGAACTTGTCATAACATCAAGCAAAGTGCTTCCCGCATCCTCGTCAAAGACATTAGCATTTAGGGATGCATAACTGTTAAGAGGGGAATGTTTTTTCCGAGTAGCAGTTTTAACTGCAGTAATTATTTGGCGGGTAATGCATAAGAGAGCAAAAGAACGGAAGGAGCATAACTTAGTGTTGCGGTAATCTCTGATGGCCTTGTAGAGTCCGATCATTCCTTCCTGGATGGTATCATCGTGATCGGCTCCGTGGAGAAAGTACGATCTGGCTTTGAAGTGAACTAGATATTCGTACTTATTGATCAAGAAGTTTTGAGCGTTTTCATCACCTCTCTGTGCTAGCCTCACCAGTAAATCATCTGACATCTTTTGGTAGTTTGGACGATTGCTGGAACTTGTGGTGCCATATAATACTGGCTTCGCTGTCTGCAACACACACCTCCTTTGTTTCTGCAATGAAAACTGTGACTGTATATTTTGTCCTATAGTATAATAGATATTGAGTAAAATGTATATAGCTAGACTTAAATTTTGTTAGATTTTACAATTGTGGATTTAATCATGAAACAGAATCAAAGTAAACTAGTCGTTATCATTTTAGTAGTTCTACTCTTAGTTGGAATTTCCTCGCTAAAACTTCCCGTTAAAAATCTTCTTATGCTTTATGGTTTGGCGATTTTTTTAGGGGTCATACACTGGGATTTAACTGATGGCGGTTTGATCTCACGAGTAATTTATTACTATACCAACTCGGTATTTATACGTAACCTGATAACAGTCAGCATAGCCCTTGCTCTTACGGCAGTATTCATACTAACATCACGCTTGTATATTCCCTCTTACCTTTCCATTGTATATTTCCCTATAATTCTGGCTGCAGTAAGAGGAGGCGTTAAATTAAGCACGTCCACAGCAATTGCGGCAGCAGTCATGTATACTTTTATATTTAAAAGCATTGGCCTCTCTAGTGATCTGATGCGGCAGAATACTGTCCAGGTTGTTTTTATGGTTCTGGTTGGCATTTTAATAGGCATTTTAATAAATCGGATGTATACCATAAATATACACCTTGATCGTCTTTATGAAAGCGGAAAGGTGATAACTGGTAGTCTTCAGCTTGATGAAGTTGCAAACAAAGTATTAGAGATTATAAAGCGGAGGATTTCTCCAGACTCCTGTGCCTTAATGTTAGGTAATGGCAACAGCCTTGCTATAAAAGCATCTTCTGGGGTGAATGAGAATGAGTTAAGGGAGATTAAAATTGAGAATAATTATACAGCGATAGGTTGGGTGGTAAAACATAATCAATCAATCTACATCTCTGATGCAAAGGAAGATCCTGCCATGGTGTGTCTTACGGGTAACGCAAGGTCAATAATTGCTGCTCCTCTTTTTAATAATGGGAAGGTAAGAGGAGTAATTATTGCTACAAAGCAGAAACCTTATGGTTTTACGTACGAAGATTTGAGGTTTTTAGAAGGGGTAACTTCCCAAGCTAATAATGCGCTTGAGAATGCCAACCGTTATAAAGAGACTGAACAGTCAGCAATTCGGGATGGTTTAACCGGTCTGTACAATTACCGTTATTTTTCACAGGAATTGGTTAAAGTAATAGCTAATGGTGAGAAAAATAAAATCCCCGTCAGTTTGATAATTATAGATATCGACTTTTTCAAAGAGATAAATGATCGCTATGGTCATATAAGAGGAGATGAGGTATTAAGACATCTTGCGAGATTGCTGCAAAATCGGACAAGGGAAGAGGATTTGGTTGCCAGATATGGTGGCGAGGAATTTGTGGTTCTTCTGCCCCAAGTTAAGTACGAAGATGCTTTCACTGTTGCCTGCAAACTGCGTCTTATAGTAGAAGAAACGGTATTCAGGGGACGGAGAAGGGATAGTAAACCCATTCAGCTTACAATAAGTTTGGGCATTGCCACATATCCTCTTACCGCAACCAATAAGGAGCAATTAGTTAAACAGGCTGATGAATCTTTGTATGAGGCAAAACTCTATCGTAATGCTACTTGCAGTCCCTTTGAGTGTATGCATTAAGGTATAATAGGTGTTTATTTGAAAAGGAATAGACTATAAGGAGAGGCAAAAAGTGCTTATGGGTGAGGGATTCATGCTAATATAGATAATCCAACGTGAGCCAGGATTTTATAGACTTCTAGCCTCTATTCAAGCTTTGTAACAAGTTCCATCAAAGATTGAACTCTTCTTTTAATAACAACCCACTTTTTAAGCATTCCCATGTTTAAATTTTAATATTTTGGGTATCTTACGAATATTAAATATAAATAACTTGACAATAATATTATCAACTTATATATTATATACAGTATAAGCATGTTATTAAATCTGAAGGAGTGAAGAAAATGGCAAGAGCAGTAGGTATTGATTTAGGGACTACAAACTCTTGTGTTGCTGTCCTGGAGGGTGGAGAACCTGTTGTAATTCCCAGTGCGGAAGGAGGGAGGATAACTCCGTCTGTTGTTGCTTTTAGTAAAACTGGAGAGCGGTTAGTAGGGGAAGTGGCTAAAAGGCAGGCCATAACCAATCCTGAGCGGACCATTCGCTCAATAAAAAGGAAAATGGGCACAAAGGATAAGATAAAGATAGATGACAAGGAATATATGCCGCAAGAAATTTCAGCCATGGTTTTACAAAAGATGAGGCAGAGTGCAGAAGACTATTTAGGTGAAAAAATTACTGATGCAGTTGTAACTGTACCAGCCTATTTTGATGATGCTCAGAGAACTGCGACTAAGGAAGCCGGACAGATTGCAGGCTTGAATGTTCTCCGTATTATTAATGAGCCGACGGCAGCTACTCTTGCTTATGGTTTGGAGGAGGAGAATGAACAGACAGTTCTCGTTTTCGACTTAGGCGGAGGCACTTTTGATGTTTCAATTCTTGAGATCGAACCAGGCAAAGGAGATGAACCTAGCGTTTTTGATGTAAAAGCAACAAGCGGAAATACCCATCTTGGTGGAGATGATTGGGACCAGAAAATTGTTGACTGGATGGCGGATGATTTCAAAGCAAAATATGGAGTAGACTTACGGAAAGACCGCATGGCTCATCAAAGGTTGCAAGAGGCTGCAGAGAAAGCTAAATGTGAGCTTTCTACTGTTACTACGACTAATATTAATTTACCCTTTATAACTGCGACCGCAGAAGGGCCTCTTCATCTTGATATGGCTCTTTCCAGATCAGAACTGAACAAAATGACTGCAGATCTTTTAGAAAAATGTATTGAACCATTTAATCAAGCTATGAAAGATGCGGGTCTTGAACCTAAAGATATTGAGCATGTAATACTGGTTGGTGGTGCTACCAGAATGCCAGCAGTGCAGGATTTGGTACGGAAACTTACTGGTGGAAAGGAGCCCCATAGGGGTGTGAATCCTGATGAAGTTGTAGCTGTAGGAGCGGCCATTCAAGCGGGTGTACTCAAAGGCGAGGTTAAAGAGGTTTTACTTTTGGATGTTACTCCTCTTACCTTAGGTATCGAGACTAAAGGTGGCATCTTTACTAAACTAATTGATAGAAATACCACTATACCTACTAAGAAGAGTGAAATCTTTTCTACCGCTGAAGATAATCAGACTAGTGTAGAGATTCATGTGTTACAGGGTGAGAGAGAGATGGCTGCCTATAATAAGACCCTAGGCCGTTTTCAACTGGTAGGTATTCCATCAGCACCCAGAGGTATTCCTCAGATTGAGGTTGCCTTTGACATAGATGCTAATGGTATTGTTCACGTCTCTGCAAAGGATTTGGGTACTAGAAAAGAACAGAGTATGACTATTACAGGATCTACGGCTTTAGGTGAGGATGAGATTAACCGGATGATAAAGGAAGCAGAAACACATGCAGAAGAAGACCATAAGAGAAGAGAAGACGCTGAAATTCGTAACAATGCAGACAATCTGGTTTATTCTACTGAAAGGTCAATTAAAGAGGTAGGAGATAAAATAAGCGCCTCCGAAAAGGATGAAATTGAAAAAGCAGTAAGTGAAGTAAAGGAAGCTTTGAAAGGGATTGATGTTGAACGAATAAAGCAAGCAAGTGAGAAACTAGTGCAGTTATCTCACCGTCTAGCTGAAGTTCTCTATGCGCAGAAGAAAGCTGAAGGTTCTGGAGAAAAAAGTGAGACTCAAGAAAAAGGTGATGAGGAAGGAGTAGTTGACGCTGAGGTTGTTGATGAGGATCAAGATGAGCAGCAGAAATAAAGACGGAAATTGAAGTAATGCGGGAAGGGAATATCTTGTGAGAATTACCGTAAGGAGGTGTTAAAGATGGCAATAATTAAGTGGGATCCATGGAGAGATTTGCTTAGTCTCCCTGATGAACTTGGCAGATTTTTTGGCCGTACTTCAGGTGAATGGGAGCGCTTTGCTCGGGGAGTATGGTCACCAGCTGTAGACATGTATGAATCTGACAAGGAGATAGTAGTTAAAGCAGAATTACCAGGTCTTACAGCTAAAGATATAGATATTACTGTAGATGAGGATATGCTAACTATCAAAGGAGAGAGAAAGTTTTTTAAAGAAGCAAAAGAGGAAAATTACTACAGGTTAGAGAGACGTTACGGTACTTTTGAAAGAGCAGTACCACTACCAGCATCTATCCAAAAAAATAAAGCAAAAGCTACTTTTAAAGAGGGAGTTCTAGAAATTAGAATGCCTACAGCTAAGGAAGTTGAGACCAAGCGAGTAAAGGTAGCTGTTGAATCAGGCGAAAGTTAAAAAGTTAACATTTAAAGGGTGTTAGAGGAGTATCCCTTCCCGAGGAAATATTTTTTTGAAATGAATAGGGGGTGTTAAATAGTGGTTGGTAAGAAGCCAGAAGATGAAGACAAGCAGGAACGGAAAGAAGAAGCTAAAGTAGAAGAAGAGGCTGAGGAGAAAATAGGGATATCAAAAAATGAACTGGAAAAGTTAAGAAAGGATTTAGAAGTAAAGAAAGCTGAAGCTGCAGAATATTTAGACCATTTAAAGAGATTGAAAGCAGAGTTTGAGAATTACAAAAAAAGACTCTTAAGGGAGCAAACGCAATTTTTGGAATTAGCAGCTCAAGATTTAATAAGTAAACTTTTACCCATTGTAGACAATTTTGAGTTGGCTCTCATAGCAGCTGAAAACAGCAAAGACTTTGATAAACTGGTAAAGGGAATTGAGATGGTTTATGGTGAACTGAAGGATATGCTTCACCATGAGGGATTGAAAGTGATTGAAGCCATTGGTAAGGAGTTTGATCCCCAGGTGCATGAGGCAGTTATGAAGGTTCATAGTGATGAATATGCTGACAACACAGTAGTTGACGTTTTAAGGCAGGGTTATACTTTCAAGGGCAGAGTTATAAGACCTGCAATGGTAAAGGTCGCTAAGAAATAGAATATTTGTAGAATGAGTGAACTGAGCTGATAGAATGTTTCTGGTAGAGAATTGAGTTCTCAAGGCAATTGGAATGCAAGATTCAGATTTAGGCTTAGCTTATGGCTTTTATCTTAAATTAATAGTTAGTTAAATTCAGCATGACTTTAATTGACTCTTATTGGGTGACTTAAATGAACGGAAAAGATTTGTACGAGATACTTGGTGTTTCTAAAAAAGCCAGTCAAAAGGAAATAAAAGATGCTTATCGGAAGTTGGCTCGGAAATATCATCCAGATGCTAATCCCAGTGGTAAAGAGACAGAAGAGAAGTTCAAAGAGATATCGCAGGCTTATGAAGTTTTAGGAGATCAAAAAAAGAGAGCAGAGTATGACCAAATGACTTCTATGTTTGGAGCTGGAGCATATGGAACTCAGGGATTCCGAGGCTTTAAGTCCACTGGCTTTGAAGATGTATTCACGGATCTTGGTGGGTTTGGAGATATATTTGACATTTTTATGGGTAGATCCCGTTCTGGCACTAGTGCTGCAGAGAGAGGCAAGGATATTTATTATCAACTTAACCTTTCTTTTGAAGATGCTGCTCGTGGAGCCACTACTAAACTTAACATTACCAAAGAAACAACCTGTCCTAAATGTAATGGTACGGGAGCCAAACCAGGCACTTCTTCACGGGTATGCCCACACTGCAATGGCACAGGATTTGTTGCTCAGAATCAGGGCTTTTTCAGCTTGAGCACGACCTGCAATCGTTGCCTTGGGCGAGGTACTATAATTGATAATCCGTGTGCTAACTGTCGGGGTACTGGAAGGGCTCCGGAGACTAAGAAGATAAATGTCAGGATTCCGGCAGGTGTTGATAATGGGTCAAAGATAAAGATTAAGGGTGAAGGTGAAGCTGGTTTCCGAGGAGGACCCTCAGGAGATCTTTACATTGTCACCAAAATAAGCGAGCATCCTCTGTTTAAGCGACTAGGTAGTGATTTATATCTTGATCTTCCCCTTACATTCAGTGAAGCTGCCTTAGGGACAAAAGTTGAGATACCTACATTAGATGGAGCACTCTCACTGAAGGTTCCGTCTGGAACGCAAAGTGGACAGGTATTTCGTTTGAGTGGTAGAGGAGTACCAGAGCCTAGGACCAATAGAAAGGGTAATATGTATGTTACCGCTCAGATTGTAGTACCTACAAAACTGGGAAGAAAAGAGAGAGAGGTATTAAGTGAATTTGCCCAACTTAACCAGAGGGATCCTCGAACGGAGATCTCCAATTATATTGCACAGAGGAAGAAGGGATAAAAATGGCAAGGGATAATAAGCGGCCCGTTTATATAATTAGTGTCGCGGCTCAGTTAGCTGACTGCCATCCTCAAACGCTGCGAATCTATGAGAGGAGAGGATTGCTTCATCCTAAAAGGTCTGCGAATAAGAGACGCCTCTACTCGGACGAAGATATAGAGAGATTGAAAGCCATTCAGGAGCTGACCCATGAAGAGGGAATAAACTTAGCTGGGGTTAAGATGATTATTGAACTACGAGAGAAGATTAAGGATATGCGAAATCTGATAAACAATATGGAGCACGAATTTGAGGATATACGCGGAGAATTAGAAGCTCAAATTTCTTCTCTTCATAGACGTCTTTCTCCAAAAATTGAAAAAGTGCGCTCCAGTGGGATTATAAAGGTTCCTATTGAGTGATAGGGAGTTGAAGGAAATGCTATGGGATAAATTTACAGAGCGAGCGAGAGAGGCTATAGCTCAAGCTCAGAGATTGACTGCAAATTATAATCAGCAACAGATAGAAGTAGAACATCTGCTAGCTGGACTTTTACAACACACAGAAGGAATCGCTGCTTCCATCTTAGAGAGGTTGAATGTAAACAAGGAGGAACTGTCTAGGGAACTAAAAGAAGAGATTAAAAAGCTGCCCAAGGTCTATGGTGCAGTCGGAGAAACGTATGCCAGTTCTAGGGTAAGACGAGTATTTGAGCTTGCCAGTACAGAAGCAGAAAATTTCAAAGACGAATACGTAAGTGTTGAACATTTGCTAATTGCAATTTGCGAAGAGGGAGGACCTGCCTCAGAACTGCTAAAAAGAAAAGGAGTAAACAAAGATAGTATCTACAAAGTTCTTCTAGAGGTAAGAGGAGGACAGCGAGTGACAGATCCTAATCCGGAAGAAAAATACCAAGCTCTAGAGCGATATGGAAGAGATCTTACTGATTTGGCACGTCGAAACCAGTTAGACCCAGTAGTGGGTCGAGATAGTGAAATTAGACGTGTAATTCAAGTTTTGTCTAGAAGAACAAAAAACAATCCTGTATTAATTGGTGATCCAGGAGTAGGTAAAACAGCTATAGTTGAAGGACTGGCACAGCGGATAGTGAGCGGAGATGTGCCAGAGAGTTTGAAGAATAAAAAAGTAATAGCACTTGATATTGGTTCCTTAATTGCTGGAACAAAGTTCCGCGGTGAATTTGAAGAGAGACTAAAAGCAGTTCTTCGTGAAATTAAAAAGGCTGAAGGAGAGATAATTATTTTCATAGATGAACTTCATACGATAGTAGGTGCGGGTGCTGCTGAAGGTGCTGTTGATGCGGCAAGCATGTTAAAACCGATGCTTGCTCGAGGCGAATTAAGAGCAGTAGGAGCAACTACTTTGAATGAATATCGCAAATATGTTGAGAAGGATGCTGCTTTAGAAAGACGATTCCAGCCCATAATTGTTAGAGAACCATCTATTGAAGATACAATTGCTATTCTCAGGGGGATAAAAGAGCGCTACGAAATTCATCATGGAGTTCGTATTCAAGATACGGCTCTGGTTGCTGCTTCAACACTTTCCACTCGATATATATCTGATCGCTTTCTTCCAGATAAGGCTATCGATCTAATTGATGAAGCAGCTTCCAGATTGCGCATAGAGATAGACAGTATGCCTACAGAAATTGATGAGATTGAAAGAAGGATTAAGCAGCTAGAGGTTGAGAGACAGGCTCTCAAAAAGGAAAAAGATAAAACCTCTCAGGAGCAACTGCAGAAATTAGAAAAAACTTTAGAAAGCTTAGGAAAACAAAGCGAAAAGATGAAAGCCCACTGGATTAAAGAAAAAGAAACTATAAAGACGATAAGAGAGTTCAAGGAAAAGATAGAAAAAGCGAAGGCCGAAGAACAAAAAGCAGAGCGTGAAGGTGATTTGGACAAAGTTGCTCGAATTCGCTATGGCGAACTCATAGATTTGGAAAAAAAATTGGATCAGCAAAATCGACAGCTTAGTAAAATTCAGAAGGATGAAAAAATGCTTAAAGAAGAGGTGGATGAAGAAGATATTGCCGAAGTAGTCTCAAAATGGACAGGGATTCCAGTGACGAGATTGATGGAAGGCGAACTGGAGAAGCTTGTACATATGGAAGAACGGCTTAAGGAGAGAGTAGTGGGTCAAGACGAAGCTATTACACTCGTGTCTAATGCTGTCAGAAGAGCTCGGGCTGGCCTACAAGATCCGAATCGACCTATTGGTTCATTTATCTTTTTAGGACCAACAGGCGTAGGGAAAACAGAACTAGCTAGATCATTGGCAGAATTCCTCTTTGATGATGAGAAGGCAATGATTAGGTTGGATATGAGCGAGTATATGGAGAAACATACAGTAGCGCGTTTGATTGGGGCTCCTCCGGGATATGTAGGATATGAAGAAGGAGGCCAGTTGACAGAGGCTGTAAGAAGAAGACCCTATTCGGTAATTCTTTTGGACGAGATTGAGAAAGCTGCTCCTGATGTATTCAATATTTTATTACAGGTTCTTGATGATGGTAGATTAACTGATGGACACGGTCGAACAGTCGACTTTAGAAATACTTTAATTATCATGACCTCAAATATTGGAACCCAGTATATAAACAGGACTCTTCTACTGGGGTTTGGTCCTGCTTTGCGTGAAGAAAAAATAAGTTATGAGCAGATGAAAGAAAAGGTTATGGAGGAGCTAAGAAAGTCTTTTCGGCCAGAGTTTCTCAATAGGATTGATGAAATTATAATTTTCCGTGTGTTAACTAAAGAGGTAATTGAGAGGATTGTAGATATACAGGTTGACTATCTAAAAACTTCCTTAGCTAAGCGGAGACTTACCTTAACCTTAACAAGAGCAGCTGGGAAGCTACTAGCAGAGAAAGGTTATGATCCTGTATTCGGAGCTAGGCCTCTTAAAAGAGTAATACAGAAAAATATTCAAGACTCACTAGCCTTGAAATTACTGAAGGGAGAATTTAAAGAGGGAGATTTTATAGAAGTAAATGTAGAAGATGGGAAGTTCATCTTTAGCAGAAAAGAAGCAAAGGTATCTTCAGCAGCATCTGGCTAGCTGTTTAGATATTATATGGATGGGATTATACAAGATTTTAAAATATATTGTCTAGAATACATTACACATACTCAACTTATCAATTGTTCAAAAATATCAGCAAGATTACTTCTAGTAGTTATTTCCGCATTTAACAAGACGCTTCCGTTTCATAAATTATCAAATGTCGAGTTAAATCCTCAAATTATCAATTTAAAGAAGATAGACGTGATGTTCATTTAAAATAACTTAATTGAACAAGCACATGTCTTGTATATGTTTGCATATTTTTAAACTCAGCCATGTTGCCATTGGGCTGTGCAAAATATAATGATTTTGATTGTTCTTGGTTTAAAGCTTGATATCGGATCATTAACACTTACCTTAGATCAGTATAAAAGATTTACAGTTGCAGCTGCGGACAGAAAAATAGTTTACATTTTTATTGCTATTGTGTGCAAATTTGCTACTTATTAGTCCATTTAAAGATGATGTACCTGGCAATGTAAGAAAAGAAGAGTGGCCGATCTTCTAAAGAACAAGTTAATTAAAATATTGAAGATAATTAATGTTACAATATGGTCCGCATATTAATGGTCATATATACTAAAGCACATTTGTTAAAATTTACTTAATGAATACCCGGGATTACGGATTACGGATTACTTAGACTTCCTAAATACTTACAACAATCTCCAAAAGTAGTCTACGTCAAACTTAAACTTGCTTTCCACATAACCACTTTTTCACTGTACATCTTGCAGATTTTACCTTAAGTGCAACATCTTTGTTCCGATAATTTTCAGAGACGGAATCCTGGGAGAATAATGATGACGAATTTCTGGAATGTCACACTTTCCTTTTGGAATAGTATGGTAGCCACGGGAGTAGAATTATCCTTTGTCTATTGGTTCGCAACAGCTATTTTCATACTACTCGTTATTCTTGTATTTGTCCGGTTGGAGTCTAGAAGAGAAAAAATGAAGACAAGGACAGGACTGGGTTTTATTTACATCATAGGGGGAAAGAGAAGTATCAGGGTGAAGAAGCGGTAAATAACAAACTGAATAACATATTACCAAATTATTCCATACGGCTCTAGAGCCGTTTTATTTTTAAATGGCAGGTAAATTTTAACTTGCTTTAGTATCTTTGATTGCTTATAATTGCTTTTGGGTAAATATATAAAGAGTCTTAAGCCCAAGAATTTCCTACAATTCCATAAATAAGCCTTATAGCAAAAACTCCTCTTTATTAAACACCACTTTTCAAAGAAAACCTTGGTGGAGACGAAGAATTATAATCCTGACTAGGTCACTTTGGATTATAAGGAGTCAGAAGTGATACCGGCCTAATTGGCCGGTATTTTTATATAGTAATCCAACAATAAGAGAGGTGTGCGAGTATGATTATGAGATTTGCGAGAAGAAGGCATTATTTCATTGTATGCATAGTCTTGATTTCCTTTCTCTTCACTTTTGTAACACCAACTTTTGCTCAGGGAAAAAGTGATACTGGGAACAATAGTGGAGGTTTTTGGAATATAGAAGCATCTGCACCATCTTCTAATTCTCCTGGGCAAGAGACCAAAGGGCCTGGAGATAATCCTGGTAAGGGCCATGAGGGAGATAATCCTGGTAAGGGCCATGAGGGAGACAATCCGGGCAAAGGGCATCAAGGAGAAAATGACAGTCAACCTAATTCTCCCGCACCAGGCGATCAAGGTTCCGGGGATCAAACTTCTTCGCCATCCGACAATACTGGATCATCGCAAGGACAGGGAAACGCCGAACATAATGAAGGTATTGGGCAAGACCCTGAGCAGTCGAATAAAGTTACTGCGGCTGATGTTCCTATCGAGAAGCTGGTAGTAACAACTTATGATAAAGACTTAAATGTTGTATATCCTCCAAGGAGGGTAGGTGGGCGTAACGATCAACGCTGGCCGGCAGTACCAATAGGAGGATATGTAGATTATCGTATAACCGTGACCAACAACTCTGGAAAGGCTTTACTCGATGTTCCCGTTTGGGACAATCCACCGCCTAATACAGAATATGTGTCCGTTGCATCGTGGAGTACTGCTCTCAGTTCAACGGGGCCTGGAAAGAAATTAAACTGGATAATCAATCTTCCTGAAGCAATGGGATCACAGGAAGTGATTAATGTAAGACTACGTATATTAGAAAAGGCACCTCAAGTGCGTACTAATGAAGCGAAAACAGGATATGGCAGTGCAGCTGAAACCTCAGTTAGGATAATAAAAGAAGTAACACCTCCTCCACCACCACCACCTCCACCACCACCACCTCCTCCTCCACCTCCACCACCTCCACCAGGACCACACTTTAATACATTCATTCTTAAAGTGGTGAGTCATGAAGAGGCGAAGCCGGGTGACATACTTGTATATGCTCTTCACTGGAAGAATAATGGTAATGCAACTCTTACCAATGTAATTATGTATGACACTATTCCTGCGGGAACCACATACATTGAAGGTAGCGCTACGACAGATCATAATGCTGAAGTAAATTTGGAGGGAGGAGTCCTTGTCTGGAGATTCGACAAGATTGATCCTAATACAAGTGGTATCTATACCTTCAATGTAAGAATAAATGATGATACCAGAGGAGTGGTAGAGAATACCGTAACTATAGATAGCGATCAGACAGATCCAGAAAGCAGTACTGTAAGAACTACCGTTACCGTTGTAGCCCCGGTTATTTTTGGTCCACCAACCGCACCTGTTCTAATTGCTGCTCCTCCCGCTCCAGAGGCTTTGCCTGAAGAGCTGCCTTTTACAGGAGCAAATATGTTGGTCTACATATTAGGTGCTGTATTCCTTATAGGAACTGGTATAGGACTGTCAAGATTAAGTAAGGTAGAGGATATGATAAAGGAAGATATGCGTACTAAGTTGTAGAACTATAAATAGCAGACATATTAGAATATAATAGGGTCCGAGGCTCTTGAGACTATGTGAGCCTCGGACTCTTTTTAGTCGGCCTTTTTAGTAAACTGCTGTAACCGCGAACCACCAAAAACTTCCATATTTTGTATATATTGTTAACCATTCTACACTCTCAGTAAAGTTTGCCAACCCACTGCCGATAGTTATTTTGTAGAAACTGCAGCAGGGGGTAAAGCAAATGAAAAAATCTCTAATCCTAAGAACTGTCGCAGTAATAGTTTGTGCATTTCTTTTGGTTTTTACAACCTGTTCAGAGATGTGGGCCTTCGAATTATTCCCTGATGAACAAAGAATGGTTGATTTAGTAAACAGAGAAAGGGTAGTAAGAGGGCTTTCAATATTAAAACCAGATTCCACAATGACAAAGATGGCAAGAAGGCACAGTAGAGAGATGATAGACCTTAACTATTTTGCTCATGAATCTCCTGTCTCAGGTGGGTTGCTTAATCGGATCCTTGGGTTTAATGTGAGTAATTGGCTTATTGCGGGAGAGAACCTTGCTGGAGCACCCTCTGTTCAAATAGCTCATAGTGCGTTAATGAAAAGCGAGAAGCATCGAGAAAACATACTACGACCAGAATACACTAATATTGGTGTGGGCGTTATAGATGGAGGACCCTATGGCAAGATGTTTACTCAGGAATTTATAACCTACAAATCAGGATACGCTTCAGTTGATACAGGGAGTATATATGGCCGCATTGAGGACTATCACGGCAGGCCTATTGCAGGAGCGGTGGTGAGAATTGACAAGACAGTAATCCCGACTAATGCTTCTGGAGAGTTTATGTTTACTCTGGTTCAACCTGGAATTTACACAATCTATTATGATGCAGCCGGATTTAAAAGCCAGGTGCAAGAGTATATTACAGTAAATCCTGGAGCAAAAGCCAGTCCACCGATGGTCATAATGACTGAGAGTATAGAGGGGTCCTTGATGTTAGCCAAGACCCAAATTCCTTCGAGAAGCGCACGTAAGCTAAGGGTAAGTGTAGCAAGAACTCGATATCATACTTATGGGCATTAGTAATTCGGATGTCCTTAAGATTAGATATTAAAAGATTTTGTTTGGCATATCCTTGATCTTTCCCTGCATCCCACGTGAGAGATGAACTCTGCCGTCAGAAGTGATTATTATCCCTTCAATGTCTAGCGCCTTTTCAATAAATTCCATTCCTTGCGGGTAACCTAATACAAAAATTCCAGTTGAAAGAACATCAGCTTCAGCGCAGCTTCGGTCAGTAATTACAGTTACGCTTATTATTCCTTCCACCGGGTACCCGGTTTTAGGATGCAAAATATGGTGATAGCGGCGGCCGTCTTTAATAAAAAAGCGCTGATAGTCACCCGATGTGCTTATGCTCTTTTGTCCTACATTAACTATACCTATTAATTTATCAGGTGTGCGTGGATGTTGAATTCCTACCTGCCATAGTTGTCCACCGGGTTTTTGTCCCAAAGTGCGAGTTGTGCTGCCGGTGGTTACAAGTGCAGAATTAATTCCCTCTCCCTTAAGTATTTCTATTGCCCTATCCACTGCGTAACCCTTGGAGATACCTCCTAAGTCTAAGCCTGTATTGGGAGCAAGTGACACAGTATGATCCTGACTATTGATCTTGACTTTTTCAATGCCGACGAGAGATAGCTTGCTCAGAATATCGGATTTGCGCGGAGGATCTTTTCTTTTCCCAAAACTCCATAGATCAACAAGTGGCAAAATAGATATGTCAAAAGCACCATCGAGAACTCTGTTATAATTTAAACTCACCTCTATCATTTTAAAAAGATCAGGTGATACTTTAACTGGTTCATTTCCAGCTTCTCTGTTTAACTTTGAAAGATCGCTTTTTGAATCAAAATTATTGGCAGTCCTTTCGATTATCTCTATTTCTTTAAAGGCCTTATTGATAGCCTGGCTGGCCCTTTTTTGGTTTTTCTCATATACTTTGATTGTTACCAGGGTGTCAAGAAGAATTTTTTCTTTTGTTATTGGTTTTAATGAGGAATCGAGGAATTTTAAGGTTAAAAGAACGAGAACGAGACCCAGGACACTGATACCGATTATTGTCTTGAGATTTTTTCTCATTTTAATCACTCCAGAATCAAGGATATGATACCATAACGACCTGATATATGAATTACAGCTTTTCCATAAGTTATTATTAATATATGGAGTTTAAAAAACCTGTCAGAGTGGTAGTTAAGGTTGGGAAACAGGAATTTCTCTTCTAGAAGCGAATCTTTTATCCTATTCGAATGCCTATAGGAGGCGTAGATGTCAACTGTGAAAATTGGGATCCCTCGTGGCCTCATTTACTATAACTATCATCCTTTGTGGAGAGCTTTTTTCCAAGCATTAGGAGCAGAGGTTGTGGTTTCTCCTCCTACCAATAGGGATATTCTGAACAGGGGAGTAGAAAAGGCAGAAAGCGAGTTCTGTCTTCCAGTAAAGCTATATTATGGCCATGCATTATTTTTAAAAGATCTGGTAGACGTTCTTTTTATACCACGCGTTATAAGCGTTGAGGAAAAAGCGTATACCTGCCCGAAACTATTGGGATTACCAGATATGATTGGAGCTGTGGACAAGGCTTTACCTCCAATTTGGGCTCCAGAAATAGACCTTACGAAGGGAAGACGTCATTTTTATTCCTCCATTTTTAATTTGGGTAAAGCACTCAGCAGAAGCTCGCTTCAGATTTTTATCGCCTATATAGGAGCTGTTAAGGAATACTGGAGATTTCAATATAGACTCAAGCACGGTGTGCCAAGGGTTAATGCCTTAGAAGATGCAGCTTATAGTTCTGAAAAAGGAAATGGGAGTAAACCGGTTACTATAGGAATAGTGGGTCACGAATATAACATCTTTGATTCATACATTACTATGAATTTGATGAACCGCTTGGAGAAACTAGGTGCAAAAGTTGTTACTTCTGACTCTATTCCTCACAAAACTATTTTAAGAGAGGCATCAACGCTTCCAAAACATCTGTTTTGGACTTATGAGAAAGATATAATTGGTGCTGCTTTTCATTGGTTAAAGGAAGAACAGGTAGATGGAATTGTTTATGTTCTTGCCTTTGCATGCGGTCCTGATTCCCTAATTCAAAGTCTGCTGGAATATGAATCAAAGAGAATTGGAAAAATTCCTTTAATGTCTTTAGTAATTGATGAACATAGTGGAGAAGCAGGAATGATAACCCGTCTAGAGGCTTTCGTTGATATGTTAATGCGTGCCAAGGGAAGATGTAATGAAGATTAGTTTTCCACATATGGGGAATCTTCATATACTCCTGAGAGATCTCTTTAAGAGAGCAGGAGTTGAAGTGGTAGTTCCCCCAATTACCTCTGAAAAGACTCTAAGATTAGGGGTAAAATACGCGCCAGAGTTTGCTTGCCTTCCCTTAAAAGTAACTATTGGTAATTTCATTGAAGCACTTGAGGCAGGAGCAGATACTCTGGTTATGGCTGGCGGAGTTGGTCCTTGTCGCTTTGGTTATTATGGCGAGATTCAGAAAAGAATCCTTAGGGACTTGGGATACCAATTTGAAATGATTACTCTAGAACCACCCAGAGCAGGTTGGATTAATTTTATCAAAACTTGTCGGAGATTAGCTCCTGGAAAGTCCATTCGCGAAATTATAGATATCATTAAGGTATCTTTTTCCAAGGCTCGAGCCTTGGATTATGTAGAGAAAAGTGTGCTTCAAATGCGGGCCTATGAGCTGGTACCAGGAAGTACCACCAAGGCCTACAGAAAAGCCCTAAATCTTATGGACAAGGCATACACACGAGAGGAGATCGAGGAGGCTAAGGATGCAGCAATGGCAATTATTGATTCGGTAGAGAAGGACAAGAAGCGACATCCTCTTAAGGTAGGTATAGTAGGGGAGTTTTATATGCTACTTGAACCCTTTTTCAACTTTGATATGGAAGACTGGTTGGGAAGAGCAGGAGTGTATCTTGAACGGGCTGTATATCTTTCTGACTGGATCAGCTTTTCAAAGGAAAATCCTGTTTCAGGTTTTAGCCATCACCAAATTGAAGAAGCAGCAAGGCCATATCTAGGTCACTTTGTGGGAGGGGAAGGTTTACCAACAATTGGAAACTCAGTCCGGTTTGCTCAAGAAGGCTTTGATGGAGTAATTCAGATCTTTCCCTTCACTTGTATGCCGGATACTATTGCCAAGAGTATTCTGCCTAGGCTAAGCATAGACTACGATCTTCCATTTATAACCTTTGTAGTGGACGAACAAACAGGAAAGGCCGGTGTTATAACCAGGTTGGAAGCTTTTTTGGATTTGTTGCGGGCAAAGAGAGAAACAAAGGAAATGGTAGATTTTTCGTCGAGAGAAGAATCAGCATCAGGCTGAAACTCTTGTTTTAGATGGGAGGAAAAATGATTGGATATCTTGGTGTGGATGTTGGTTCAGTTAGTACAAATTTAGTGATTATAAATGAGAAAGAAGATATTATCTCATCAGTCTATCTTCGCACCAAGGGACAACCTATAGAAGCAGTAAAAAGTGGTTTACAGGAACTAGCCCGCGGTCTTTCTGCTTCAGTAGACATTAGAGGAGCAGGAACTACCGGTTCCGCTCGTTATCTCAGCGGAGTAATTGTGGGTGCGGATGTTATTAAGAATGAGATTACAGCGCATGCTATTGCCGCTCTTAGAGTTGTTCCTGACGTGAGAACCATACTTGAAATTGGAGGGCAGGATTCAAAAATAATTTTGCTCAGGGATCAGGTTGTAGTTGATTTTGCTATGAATACAGTATGTGCTGCTGGTACAGGTTCATTTTTGGATCACCAGGCATCCAGGCTAGGAATTCCCATTGAAGAATTTGGAGAATTTGCTATGAAGGCGAAAAACGGTGCCCAGATTGCTGGAAGATGCTCAGTATTTGCCGAGTCTGATATGATTCACAAACAACAGATAGGGTATGCACTTGAAGAGATAATCTACGGTCTTTGTGAAGCTCTGGTGAGAAACTACCTCAACAATCTGGCCAAAGGAAAAGAGCTTCTTTCTCCTATTGTTTTTCAAGGAGGAGTAGCTGCCAATTTAGGTATGAAGCGGGCTTTTGAAGAAGCTCTTAAAACAGAGATATATATTCCTTCTTATTATGATGTAATGGGAGCGATTGGCGCAGCAATTCTAGCTAAAGAAACAGCAGGAAATAGGGATCAGTCTAATTTCAAAGGATTTGCCATCTCGAAGATGAACTACTCCACCTCCAGTTTTATGTGTAAGGGCTGTTCCAACACATGTGAAGTAGTAAAAATTGAAATAGACGGAACGACATTAGCACGCTGGGGTGGGAGATGCGGAAAATGGGAAGTTGAACAGGCAGAAGCTCATTCTTTAGTTTTCTAATAAGTCCCACACGTTTCTTTTCTATTTATCTCTTAAGATAAACATAATAGTAGTGTCCTGGATCTGATAGCTGAATGTCTGCTAGTATTGTCAGTTTCTATATAGTGATGTTATTATTTTGTGAGATGGCTGAAATGTGAAAAGGGTTGATGATATGAGGAGAAAAACAAGTTTCAAAATTGTGGAGAAGAAAAAACTGGCACCTGCAGCAAATTTAATTACGGTTGTGGCGCCTGATATCGCTAATAAAGCGCAACCTGGTCAATTTGTAGTGGTAAGAATTAATGAGAATGGAGAGAGAGTCCCCCTTACAATAGCTGACTTTGAATATGAAGAAGGAACAATAACTATAATATTTCAGGAGATTGGTAAAACCACCAGACAACTGGCACGTATGCGAAAGGGTAGCAAGCTAGCTGATGTTATTGGGCCACTTGGCCGTCCGACTGAACTGAGAAAATACGGTAAAGTTGTTTGCGTTGGTGGAGGATTTGGAGCAGCAACAATGTATCCTATTGTACGCTCCTTGAAAGAACGGGGTAATTATATTATTTCCATTATTGGTGCAAGAAATGAAAGCTTGCTTATCTACGAATCTGAACTCAGGAGTGTTTCCGATGAGGTTCGTATTACCACAGATGATGGATCTAAAGGACATAAAGGGGTAGTCACCGATCCTCTAAAAGATATTATTAGTAAGCAGAAGATTGACTTGGTTATGGCCATTGGTCCAGCAATTATGATGAAATTTGTTTCTATGACTACTAAGCCCTTTAATGTACCAACGATAGTGAGCCTAAACCCTATAATGGTAGATGGCACGGGAATGTGCGGTTCCTGTCGAGTGTCAGTAGGTGGTTCGACAAGATTTGTTTGTGTTGACGGTCCTGATTTTAACGGCCATGATGTAGATTTCGAGCAGCTGATGGCACGTCAGCGTCTCTATTTAGATGAAGAGAAACAGGCTCTGGAAAAATGGAAGCTTTCCAGAAAGAAAGCAAAAGCACATGTGGGGTGCGAAGAGTGCCAAAAGTAAGAATGCCTGAACAGATACCTGAAGAACGTATTAAAAACTTTGAGGAGGTTGCTCTAGGATATTTACCAGAGCAGGCACTTGAGGAATCACTTCGCTGCCTTCAATGTAAGAAATCTCCCTGCATAGGAGGTTGCCCTGTGGAGATTGATATTCCTGCTTTCATAAAACTTATACGAGAGGAAAAATTTCTAGAGGCAGCGTGGAAAATCAAGGAGAAGAACAGTCTTCCCGCAATTTGCGGAAGGGTATGTCCGCAGGAGGATCAATGCGAAAAAATGTGTATTTTATCAAAGAAAGATGAGCCAGTTGCCATCGGGCGGTTGGAGCGGTTTGTTGCTGATTTGGAGAGAATGGAAGGAAAAATAAAGATACCTCGTAAAAAAAGAAAAACAGGAAAGCGGGTTGCAATAATTGGTGCTGGGCCAGCAGGGTTAACTGCTGCGGGTGATTTAGCCCGGATGGGACATGAAGTGACCATCTTTGAGGCACTTCACAAAGCTGGAGGGGTCTTAGTATACGGAATACCAGAATTTCGTCTCCCTAAATCCATTGTAGGATCAGATATTGATTTTGTGAGAAAGTTGGGTGTCGAAATACATACAAGCGCAGTGGTGGGAAAACTTTTTACTGTAGATGAGCTACTTAAAGATGGGTACAATGCGGTGTTTATAGGCACAGGAGCAGGACTTCCACTCTTTATGAATATTTCCGGTGAAAATCTTAATGGTGTTTATTCTGCTAACGAGTTTTTAACTAGAGCGAATTTAATGAAGGCTTATCTCTTTCCCGAGTACGACACTCCTATAAAAAGAGGTAAAAAAGTTGCAGTGATTGGCGGTGGAAATGTCGCTATGGATTCTGCCAGAACTGCACTGCGTTTAGGAGCAGAAAAGGTCTATCTGGTGTACAGACGAACTGAAAATGAAATGCCGGCAAGGATTGAGGAGACCCATCATGCCAGGGAAGAGGGAATTGATTTTAGGACTCTTACTCTCCCAACTAGAGTTTTGGGAAGTGATGGCTGGGTAGCAGGAATGGAGTGTTTAAAAATGAAACTTGGTGAACCAGATAAGTCAGGTAGGCCTCGTCCTCTACCCATAGAAGGTTCTCAATTTGTTTTAGATGTTGATGTAGTCATTGTTGCTATTGGAACTAGTGCCAATCCCTTACTCTTAACTACCATACCTGATTTAAACCTAACTACCCGTGGTTATATTGAGGCTGATTCTGAGACGGGAGCTACCAGCAAGCCTGGTGTTTTTGCTGGTGGAGATATTGTTACAGGAGCAGCTACGGTGATCCTCGCCATGGGTGCTGGAAGAAAAGCCGCGCGTACTATTCAAAGTTATCTGTCTACTTGAGAAACCATTCTGCTTGATATTAAATCAGTTTGAATTATAGAGAGGCATAAAAATAATTAAAAGTGAGTTCGCAGCGTTCTAAATATATCCCGTGCTGTCTGTGAGAAACCATATCTCTTCAATCGATTGGCCACAAGATATGGAATCTCTGGTAGGCGTTTGATCCTCTTAGCTGCGCATACACGCCAGCTTAGTTGGAAGATTTCCTCGATTGCTTCTTTTGGGTAGTGAGGATAGCTGACGACTGCCCTATAACCATCGTACTTCCGCCAATCTTTAGTAGTCAGATAACCGTTTTCCTCTGCCCATTGGTAGAAGGGTGTACCTGGTTGAGGTACGCAGATGGATGACTGAAAATCTGAAAGTAGATTCTCCGTAATCAATTGGTATAGGAGACGAATAGTTTTGGTATCTTCTTCTCTGCTAGATCCTGGAGCTCCAAAAATGAAAGTTCCATACATACGAATTCCAGCTTTCTTGGCTTCTCTTAGCACTTCTTTTAGTTTTTGGATGTTAATTGGTTTACGTATTGTGTCAGCTACTTTTATGCTTGCTGTTTCGATTCCAATTCGAAGTTTATAATAGCCTGCTTGTTTCATCGATCTTAGTATTTCAGCATCAAGGTTCCAATAGTTACACATTGCGCTGAATTTCAGTCTATTTAGCTTGTGTTTGACTATTTCTTCAGAGAGAACATGAACAAACTGTTTGTTTCCATTGTGTTGTTCCTCATCAAAAAATATTCCTTCCATTTCCGGGTATCGCTCTTTTAAATAATTGATTTCGGAGATAATTTCATTGATGTTTCTGGGACGCCAGTTTGGCCGATTGTAATATAGATTTCCGCAGACGCAAAATATACAGGAGAGAGGGCAGCCCCGAGAAGCAAAAAGCTCAATTTCTTTATAATCGCATCCACTGATACCAGCATAATTTAAGCGTGAAATATCCTTGTCCTCTGGTAGAGGTAATTGATTGAGATCTACTAGATTTCCAGACGGGTTGGGATATAGACCCTTTATAATTCTGGGATCTTTCCCTTGTAGAAGAGCAAGTACGGTTAACTCATACTCTCCTCTGCATACGAAATCCACACCGTCGGCTAAGACTTCTTGGGGGAAGGCAGTGGGATGCTGACCGGTAAAGATGATCTTTGTTCCCAAATGCCTTTTTATGGCGGAAGCAAGTTTTAAATCCTCGGAGTAGACAGCCGTTGAAGTTTCCATAATCAGCCAATCCGGTTCTTCTTTGAGCAGAAGATCAAAATATTCTTCAGCATTAAGCTGAAGAAGATTCCCATCTACCATTTTCACTTTCAGGTTGGTTCGTTTCTTCAGAAGGGAAGAAAGGTAAGCCAACTCGTAGGGATAATAGGTAAAATCTTTAATCCTACCTACACAGGCAGTCCAGCGACTGGGAAAATGGATGAAGTGGTTACCTTTAGCATCTTTACCTACTGAGTTAGCTACAACGACTTTCATTATCTCCTCGCTCTCTCTTTTTAAAGGCAAGCTCTGCTTTTCTTTGACCTTCTATACGGTAATGTAAAGTGACTAGGTTGAATAAAAAACCTAGAGCGACACGATCTTCTGCTATCCTGGATAATCTCCAGAATAGGAACATTGTAGGTTTGCAAAGCAGAATATTATCTAACGTTCTAATAATCTGTTTATAGGGATATTTGAGGGAGGATGGTTTTGCTTCGTGAGGAACCTTTCTGTCCATTATAGTCGCACTCCAGCCGTGTAGCAGCATCTTTTCCTTTGCTGATTCCAGAGTGATATTGTGGTAGTGGTAGCCGACTGCAGCTTCGTTATAGAGGAGTTTCAGGCCGCATTTGCTCAATCTATAACCTAACTCTATATCTTCCCAGGCAGCATAAGGAAAGTCTTCATCGAATACGCCGTTTTGAATAAGAAAGTACCGCTTAAGGGAAAGATTACAAGTCCAGAAGTAGCGCCAGCTAATCTCTCCTTGCCTAATCTCATCGTATTTAAATTGAGGACCTCCGTGTTCCAGCCAATACATAAAAGGGGTAATCTTGATGTCCGGTGACCAGACTACGCGGCCCAAGACGCCATTTCTGAGATCCGGTTCTTTTTCATGCAATTTCATATGTTGCTGAAGGAGGTCAGGAGCGGCAACCGTGTCATCATTTAGGAATAGTAAAATTTCTCCATTAGCTTCTTTAATAGCCAAGTTCCTTGCTGCTGCTGGTCCCTGCTGTTTTTGTTGCAGAAGGATGATTTTAGTATGCAACTTTGGAGCCAGCTGCAAGACGTGGGTTAAAGTTCCATCAGTACTGCCATCATCAACAATTATTACCTCGTATTCATCTTGAGGATAGTGCTGTTTGTTTAGAGCGTTTAGTGTTCGTCCAAGGATCTCTTTTCGGTTACAGGTGGGTATAATGACAGAGATTCTCATTGAATACTTTGTTTAAAGCAAAGGTCGAATCTGGTTTTAGGAATATAGTGCAAGTCAGCAACAATATGGTCATCATAATAATTTTGAAATTTCCTTTTTCCACATAAACTGAGATAAGATATTAGGTCACTCTGTTTTGTTGCTTTTATCCCCAAATTCCAGAAAGCGAGCATTGTTTTACTGAATGCTGTTGTTGGCAATTCCTTTTTTACTCTGGATCCTTGCTCGATTATTGAGATAATTTTCTTAATAGATAGTGATTCTCCTACCGCAAAGTAAGTTTTATTTTCAGCTTGTTCACTGACGGCAACAAGCGTTAGTATATCCAAAAGATCCCTCAGGTGTATTAAAGAGAAAGAATGGTCTTTAAACATATGATAAAGGAGGGCCGCTTTCCAACCGCCGCTTTTAAGAATTTCCGCTATAGCCTTTACTATACCATTTTGTAGGTCATAAACATTTCCTGCACGGACTATAGTGTAGGTAACGTTAGGATGTGTTTGGCAAAAGGCTCTTATGATTTTCTCTGCCTGGAGCTTGGATTTCCCGTAATCTGTAATGGGAGAAGGAGTGTCTGGAGGTTTTGCAGATTCTTGTGAACTGGGTCCTATAGCTTCAATACTACTGGTGAAGATAAACCTTATTTTACGATTAGCTTGGCCACAGGCTTTGAGCAGATTCTCGGTTCCCTTGATGTTTGTATGGTAAAGTTCAGTTCTCTTCTCGAACAGCCTGAGGGACGAAGCAAGATGAAAAACGACAATGGCATCTGCAGTGCCTTTTCGCAAAACAGTAAGATCGCTGAGTTTGCCTTTGAGGGTAATTAACTGGGGATGGCTGTAAAGAGAAGAGGAGAATTGATTATTATCTCGTACCAAACTGTAAACCCTGTAATTATGATTAAGAAGTTTGAATAGCAATTGCTTCCCTATGAATCCTGTGCTACCTGTTAAGAAAGCTGTTTTTGTTTTCATTTCGGGTTCCCAAAGGAAGACCATACTCTAAAAAATTGATCAAGCATGCCCAGACTAATGGAAGCTGCAAAACCAGAACGTTTCGAGAGAAAAGAGCTACCTTGGAGCATCTTTTGGGCAAACGTTATATCAAAGCTGCTCAACTTGTCGGTATGCATGACAGCATGATCTCCTGAGTACTTTTCCCAGTCGCTTGTCTCAATCCATCCTCTTTCCTTGGCATCGAAGTAAAGAGGTGTTCCTGGATAGGGAGTTACTACTGATATTCCCAGAGAAGCAGGTTTGAGTTCTCTTACCAGTTTGAAGGTATCATAGAGAGAATTCCGGTTCTCCTGAGGGAGACCTACCAGCAAGAGAAAATGCAGATGCAATCCTGCACGAGTAGCGAATTCGCATAAACTCTTAAGACTGCTTATTGTAACCCCTTCTTTTGCCTGTGAACTCAGAATTTGTGGGTTTCCTGTTTCGACACCAATATTAATACCTTTACACCCCGCGTTTTTCATTTGGAAAAGAATTTCGCGGTCCAAGCAATTTATGCGGGTTTCACACCACCAGGTGAGATTAAGCTTATTTTTAATCAAGAGATCGCATATTTGAGCAGTTCTTTCTTTATTGAGAGTGAAGCAAGCATCACGGAAGAATATGTTAGAGATGGTGAGGTTGTTTGCAATGTCTTCTAATTCTGCATATACCCGTTCTGCACTCATGGCCCGCCATTTTTCACCTTGAATCAACGGATAGGGACAGTAATAAGAACAGGAGAAGGGGCAGCCGCGGCTGGTTTGCATAGTGGTAGTTTTAGCTCCCAGGAAAGGAAATAAGTATCTGTCATTACGGAGAAGATCACGGGCGGGAATGGGGAGTAGTTCAAGGTTTTTAACGGGCTCACAGGGTAAGAGCTGGATCCTTTCCTTTTCACGGAAGGCCACACCGGACGCTATCTTTCCTTTAATAATTTCTTCAATCTCAAGTTCGCACTCCCCAAGCATACAGACGCGGGCACCGGTTAAAAGAAGTATTTCTTGCAGGATGGGAGTAAAATTAATATCAGTACTGGGGATGATTCTTGCTCCGGTAATATTTTTTAACTCCTTTAGGAAAGATGCATCCTCTTTCAAGGAAGGTAGAGAGATATTTCCAATGATAACCTCTGGTTCTAAAGAAATAATTAGCGAAAGAAAATCTCTTTTGCTAAGATCTTCCACCTGAGGATCAAGGATTTTTACCTTATGTCCGTTTATGCGCAGAATAGAGGCCATTAATGCCAGATTAAGAGGAGGAAGAATTGTATGATTTCCAACCTCAAAGCCAAGGCCGCCTGCCATGTCTCGAGCAACGGTTTTATGTTGAAGAGGAGGATTAAGGAGTAATACTTGCAATTTATTCTATTCTCTTTTATCTATTTTTTTTTCAAAAAAACTTGGGAGTGATCAAGTAGTGAATTATACAAGCTCTGTTCAAAATTTTCATGGTACTTAGCTTAGAAAGTGCCCGCACTATAAACTTAGTTGCACAGAAGAAAAAGAATATATATCCTTTGAATCGCTAGTATCTGAGATTCTCTCTATAATATTGACCATTTTCTCGGCAGCATGGCCATCTCCAAACTCATCGGCATCTTTTATAGGGAAGTAGGGTCGCCTTACCGCTTCAATAATCTTTCCTGTATCGGTACTCACCAGCCTGTTTGCTGCAGCTGTAGTTGTTTCTGGCCACTCATCTTCATCCATACAGGTAACACACGGAGTTTTTAGGAAGTAGGCTTCTTTCTGTAGTCCTCCTGAATCAGTTATTACTAACCGTGCAGACTTAACCAGCATAAGCATATCCAGATATCCTACAGGATGAATTAATCGAATAAGGTCTTGCTTTAATGGCAATAGTTCCAATACTTCAAGTGCTTTGCGCGTGCGGGGATGAACGGGAAAGATGATTAACTCATCGATCTGTGAAAGTGCCTCTATTACGGATCTTAGCCTGGCCGGATTATCAGTGGTTCCAGCTCGATGAATGGTAGCCACGAGAAATTTCTTTGATTCCAAGTCCAGTATCTTTAGGATTTCTGACCTTTCCTCTGCAATCTTTTTGTATTTAAGAACTGCATCGTACATCACGTCCCCGGTGTTATGAACTCCTTTGTTTATACCCTCCTTTCTGAGATTCTTGACTGCTGATTGGGTAGGAGCAAATAGAAGATTCGATACACAATCCGTAACTGTTCTATTGATTTCTTCCGGTATTGTTTTATTGTAGGTTCTCAGCCCCGCCTCGACATGAGCAACCGGTATATTAAGTTTTGCCGCAGCCAGCGCACCTGCCAGAGTAGAGTTAGTATCTCCGTAAACGATAACCAAGTCAGGACTCTCTCGAAATAGCACTTCTTCGACCGCAGCGAGCATCTTTCCGGTCTGCCTGCCATGCGTATCAGAGCCTATGCCGAGATGGTAATCTACTTGAGGAAGGGATAGCTCATCGAAAAAGAGTTGAGAAAGATTGGTATCGTAATGCTGGCCTGTGTGAAGGAGAATCTCTTGATGGTTCTTGCGGATCTCACCTGAAACCATAGCAGCTTTTATAAATTGAGGTCTTGCACCTACAATGGAAAGTATCTTCATATTAAGTTCTCTCATGAAGGCTAATAAATAAGTATTCTTCCTTAGCATCTTTAGACCTTTGAATAGAAAATAAATTTTATAAAAGAAATTATTAGCTGAATTATTTTCAAAGAACATAGGCCATTACTTTGTTCTCTGCCATATAAAAAGGTCCTACCTTCGATAATTATAAACAGCTAACAGCTATATTGGTGCCAAAAGTTGGAGACTGAAATAAATCTCTTAGCTCCCATATCGCTAAATAGTGAGAAGTTGAGTCTTCAGGCGGATTAAAAGATAGAAGAAGAAGGAATTCAGCATTCGGTTGCGAATGAATGTGATAGCTCATCTGAATTCGCTTAGTAATCTAGTCTGGATGGGAGTCAGTTTGGACATTTCGGTTATCATCCCTATGTATAATGAGGAAGAAAATGTAGTAAATACTATGGGAAAAGTGGTAGATGAGCTTAAAGACTTTCCCAGCTGGGAGCTTATCATTGTTGATGATGGGAGCACTGATGGTACTTATGAGCTGGCTAAAAGTATAGCCTCTGCAAATGATCATATTCTGGTTCTATCTCATTCTGCCAACTATGGTCGGGGGCGTGCTTTGAGAACAGGGTTTAGTTTTGCTCAAGGAGACATCTGGGTGACGCTGGATGCGGATCTTTCCTATAGTGCGGATCATATTTCCAAGTTGGTTAGAGAGTTAGAGAGTGATCAATCTTTGGATATTGTGGTCGGATCTCCTTATTCTAAGGGAGGAAAAGTAGTAGGAGTTCCGTATAACAGATTGATTTTAAGCAAAATCGGTAATAGACTTCTAGGTTTTGCACTACCAGGAAGACTACGAACTATAACTGGTATTTTAAGGGCCTACCGCAAGAGAGTCTTTGATGAGCTGGAATTGGAATCAGAAGATAAGGAGATTCATCTGGAAATATTGGCCAAATCCCTTGCTTTAGGCCATCATATTAGAGAAATACCAGCAATGTTGAGAGCCAGGGAAAATGGTAAGTCAAAATTACATTTGCGCGCAACTATTCTTTCTCATTTGATGTTCTCTTTCTATGAGAAACCCGCTATGCTCTTCGGAGCTATGGGAGCTATAATGGTTATTTCTGGCTTTATCTGTGCCAGCTTTCTTTTTACAACCTGGTTACAAGGCCGACTGAATCCTGATAGACCTCTTATGGCAGTTACCGTTACTCTCATAGTTGCCGGAATTCAAGTCTTTTTCTTTGGATTTGTGGCAACACAGATAGTAAGTCTAAAGAGGGAACTTTACAGGATACAGAAGAATAATTTAAAGGCAAAAAATTCTAATGATACTAGATTAAGGGATCATGACCTCAATTTCTCTGTTATCACCGCAGGACGAAGAAAACTGGAATGATTTTGTCCTTTCTCATCCCTCTGCTACAATCTACCACACCCTTGAATGGCGGGACGCGACTAGAGTTTTCCATCATCAACATCTTTATCTTGTAGCCAAAGACAATAAAGGAGCTATTGAAGGAGTTTTACCCCTCTTTTATCTTTCAGGATGGCGAGGGAGACGTTTAGTTTCAGTTCCTTTGAGAGATAGAGGAGGACCTTTATATAAAGATGAGCAGGTGATGAAAGAACTTTTGCAGGCTACTAAAGACTTAGCGGCAGAAGAGAATTGCAAATATGTTGAGATTAAGAGCTTAAACTTATTACCTGAGATTGTAGAGCAACTGAATTTTGTGAAATACAGTTATTATCTTACTACAGTTATCCCATTAGATCCTGACGTAGGGAAGATATGGAAAGCTTTAGATTACGGTAAAGTGAGGTGGGCAATAAGAAAGGCCGAAAAAAGCAACGTAAAGGTTCGGTGGGGTGAGAATTTCTCTGACGTCGATTCTTTTTATCAGATTTTTTTACAAACCAGGAAGAGGTTGGGGATTCCTCCGTATTCTGTAGAATTGTTTAAGGAGATTTGGAAGAAAATGGGGGAAAAAAACAAGGCAAGTTTACTCTTAGTAATGTATCATGATCGAGTAATTGGCGGTTTATTACTTTTTCATTTTAAAGATCGGGTGATTGAAGCCTATGCAGCTTCAGACGAGAAATATCTTGATCTCTGCCCGAATGATTTGTTGCTGTGGAAGGCAATAGTTTGGGCAGCTACAAATAGATATCGCTATTTTGACTTTGGAGCGAGTTCTCCTTATCAAAGGGGCTTGCGAAATTTTAAATCTAAATGGGGCGGCTATGAACAGGAAGTACCCTTCTATTTCTTTTTAAATAGCTTGGAAACAATCCCTTTTTTAGACTCTAATGCTCCCAACTTCCAAATGCTTAGAAAATTATGGAGCAAGATGCCTTTAGCTTTTACTCGCACATTTGGGCCGTTTCTTACCAAACATATGGATTGATTGAGGAAGTGACATGAGTATGCAGTCTCTAATTATTGCTTCTAGTCAGTCACTTTATGGATTATCAGTTGTGCTAAGAACCGAGGGTATATCTTTTAGCAGTGCAAATTGTCCAGAATACCCTGGAGTTACTTTGCTAGACGTAAAAGAACTGAGACAAGAATTTAAACCAGCCATAGATACTAAAATATTTTTTGTACTTTCGACTTTGGAAGATGGGAAACAGAGTAAAGAGCTGGTAGAGAATATTTTTGGGATTTCTTGTAGAAGTACAGTGAGAACTAAAAAAGGTATTTTAAGATTTAAAAAAGGGCCGGTGTTTAAAAAGGTAACTTTTCTTCTTAATTCCTTCGATTTATCAGAGGTTTTTATTCCAGTTGATGGATTGATAGAGTGTGAGATTCGTTCTGGTGTGGAAGTCCTGGCAGAGATGGAAGTCAGTAGAAAGTCATATCCTGCGATAGTTTCAGTAGATGGTCATTTTTTATTTACTTTTGATATTGGTAGAAGTTTTTCCAGCCTGCTTGCTGAAAGTTATGCTGATAACAATAAGAAGCAGAAGCCACTTTCATTGATTAGTAATTTTGCTTATCAAATAGCTCCCTATAATTTGCGTCTAGCTACATATCGTATTCTTTTAAAACAGGCTCGGAGGAGACAGAGCAAAGTGGATCACTTTACCACACAAGCACCTATCGACCCTTCGGGGTGGGTTCTATACCAAACCTTTATTAATGCCTTAGATTGGTCGTCCCACTTTGTTCCCAGAATATGGAAGTGGCCTTGCGCCTTTGCTTATGCCTTTTGTTTTACTCATGATGTAGAACCGAGAAGATATGCCTATTATAAAGGATTACCTAAACTACTTAAAACACTAAAGGAACTTACAATAAGATCGACAATTTCTCTGGTTAGTGAACCACCCTTTTGCCTGCCTGAAGATAGCGTAAAAAAATTAGAAGAGGAAGGACATGAGGTTATTTCTCATGGTCTCTACCATAATGGGACCTTCCATAACATAAGTAGCAGTAGAAGGGAATTGGAAATTAGAGATTCGTTTTTAAAACTGGAGAAGGTAACAGGAAAAAGCATCCGAGGATTTCGAGCTCCCTGGCTGCAAAGAACATCCGACCTGGGCGAACTGCTGGAGAAGCAGGATGTCTCTTTTGATTCCTCTTTTGTCGATACTGATACTTCCTTAAAGCGGACTTTTAATGGTAAAGGTATATCTTTTAATTTTCCTTTTAGACTATTTAGCGGCGGGAGTGAAATTAAGGAGTATGAAGTTTTAGAGCTTCCTTTGACTGGCCCCCAGGATATGGAGCCTTACTTTAGTGGTTTGAATGTGGAAGACTGCAAAAAAGTGTTTAAGAGAAAGCTTGGTTGGATTGAGAGCATTGGTGGGCTTTATGTCTTTTTGGCTCACGCTGGTGTGTATGGTGATAGAGATTCAGAGATGCGTATGGATTTGCTGCGGTATCTCTATACCTTGGTTAAAGGTAAAGATGTGTGGATTGCCAAGCTTAGTGAGCTGGTAGATTGGTGGCGCAAGAGGGAAAATTTGAGAATTAAAAGTGACAATCAAGTTGGTGCTGAAAATCTTTTATTTGAAGTGGAAAATCGGGGCGAACAAACGGTTTCAAATTCGTCCATAGCAATTCCATTGAAGTTGCCTGTTAAAGGGGTTTCTATTGACGGGAACAAGGAAGATTTGATAGATCGAAACGAGCATGTCTTAGTACCTCTGCCTACAATTAGAGCAGGCGAAAGAACTGAGGTTAGGTTGTTAACCAGGACGAGATGAAAGAGCAGCGATACTACAGTTATTCTGGTGGAAGAAGGTCGAAGAATGTCGCTTCCTGGTTTGACAAACGTGCCAGGACAATCGAAGATGAATACATACTGAGAGGCTCTCCTGACACTTGGAATAGAGAATTCCTTGAAAAAGATATTGAGAAAATTCAATATTGTCTCAGTTTGAGGAAGACGGACTGTTTCCTGGATATTGGGTGTGGGAATGGTCTGTTTCTTAAGGCCTTTGCGCCACTAGTAAAGGCTGCCGTAGGTATCGATCTTTCTCTGGGAATGCTTTTAAGAATTTCCTCTTCTCAGAGATACCAAAACCTGTTTTTTGCCCAGGCTGACAGCTGTACTCTTCCTTTTAAGGACCGAACCTTTGATGTAATTATATGCAACGGGATGATTCACTATTTGAGCCTAGAGGAGATACCGAGATTTATGGATGAGTTAAAGAGAGTGGGAAAACCAGCAGTGAGAATATTTTTAGGTGATATACCAGTTGTAAAGAGTCTACGCGGCTACGAGGCAAGAATAGGGAGGTTTCTGTCCAGAAAGCTAAAAATCAAGATCTCCGACAAATATATTAGCCCAGTCGAAACTACTAGATTTAGTCCAAAATGGATTGAGAATATAGCGGAGGGGAGTGATATGAGAGTGGTTTCAAAAGGAATTATGCGTCACGTTCTTCCCTCCCTCTATATCCCTCCTCTTGGTCCCCTTGTTCCCAAATGTATTCAGTATTTATTTTCGAGATATGATTATGAAAGGGTCATTCCTTGGATTGGTAATAGCTATTTTTTTATGTTGGTTGGAGCAGAAGAGGAGAAGGAGAAATGAAAATCTGCCTTCTCACTGCCGCCTATCCCACAAGTAGAAAGGCTGATAGTGGAAGCTTTATAAGAGATCAAGCAATTCAAATAAAAAAGATGAATTGCGATATTGTCATTGTTGTTCCTCGAATTTTCATTGCCGATGAGGTTTTGCTTTCTCAAGACTCTATAAGAGTCTATCGTTTCTCCTTTCTATCAGAAGAAAAATTTCTGGCAGAGTATGAAAGGATTCCTATTGTGCGAGTAGCAAGCTATCTGATATCCGGAATAATTAAGACTTGGCGAGTAGTTCGTAGTGAACGCGTTGAGTTGATACATGCTCATTGGGTAATACCAACTGGACTGATAGGAGTGGTGGTCGGTAAATATCTGAGCAGGAAACCAGTTGTAATAACTGCTCATCGAGCCGATATAACGGTTTTTCCACAGAAGAGTAAATTAGCCAGACTGGCAGCAAAATTTGTTTTAAGAAAAGCAGACTATATAGTTGCAGTAAGCGAAGTTTTGAAAGAAAAGATAAGAAGAGAATATGGTATTGGCGAAGAAAAAATGACAGTAATTAATATGGGTGTAAATAAGCACTTATTCAAACAGAGGGAGAAGAAAGCTGTGCGGCAGAAATTGGGATTGCCTAAAACATCAAAAATAGTTCTATTTGCAGGCGGATTGATACGTGTTAAGGGTTTAGCGTATTTAATGCATTCAGCAGTCCAGATAATTAAAGCAAAGCATGATACTCTGTTTATCCTTGTAGGGACAGGTTCTTTAGAAGAACAACTCAAAGATACGGTTTTGAAACTAGGGATTTCTGCGCAGGTACGATTTGTGGGAGAAAGGCCGCACGCAGAAGTTCCTCTTTGGATTAATTCTGCAGATGTAGTTGTTCTTCCCAGTTTTGATGAAGGTCTTCCAATGCTAATTATGGAAGCACTAGCTTCCGGTGTACCTGTAGTAGCAACGTGTGTTGGTGGTACTCCAGAGGTTATTAAGGATAGTAGAAACGGCTTCTTAGTCGAACCTCGAAATGTAGATGATTTGGCAAAAAAAATTACTTCATTAATTACCGATGACCATTTGTATAAAAATGTGGCTGAGAATTGTAAGCTTCCCAAGGAGTGTGATATGGAGAGTAACGCCCGGCGTATGGTTGAAATATATTCAGAAGCACTTAGGAAATAAGAATAGATGACGTTACTGAAGATGACGGATGTATCAATCTGCTTAGTGAGTTGGAATACCAGAGACTATCTAGGGAACGTATTACGAAGTATCTACCGAAACACCAAAGCAAGAGTTGAAGTTGTTGTGGTAGACAATGCCTCCTGTGATGGTAGTGAAGCTATGGTTCAGGAATACTTTCCTCAAGTGAGACTGATCGTAAACAATGAAAACCGATATCTCTCTGCTGCATTGAATCAAGCGCTGAGTGAAAGTACAGGAAAATATATTATGCTTCTCGGATCTGATGTTATAGTTATGCCTAGTGCCCTGGATCTAATGCTAGAATACCTAAATGACCAGAGCGAAGTGGGCGCAGTCGGTGGCAAAATTGTGAATCCTGGTGGCAGCATTCAGCTTACCTGTGCACGCACCTTCCCCACACTCTTTAGTGAAATAGTAAAGGGTACTTCTCTTGATACACTTTTTCCCAAAAATAGGGTTTTCGGAAAATATTTGATGAGCTGGTGGAATCATGATGATTCCCAAGATGTTGATCTTCTAGATGCTGCCTGTATGATGGTGAGAAGAGAAGCGGTAGAGGAAGTTGGTCTACTTGATGAGGGATTTCCCCTCTACTCTCAGGACCTCGATTGGTGTTATCGCATAAAACTAGCTGGATGGCGTATTCATTATTTATCGAAAGCTGAGATTTTTCATTATGCCGCGCGAAGCGTATGTCAAATGGATAATGGTGACGTTAAGTGGAGTGTAGTAGAATGCAGAAGAAGTATGCTGAGATTCTTCAGGAAGCACTACGGCTTTTGGACATTTCAACTCCTAAGGTTAGTTACTATTGTGGGGCTTGCAGCCAAGCTTATCATATGGAGAACATTGAGCCCTTTCAGTAATACAATGAGGTGTTCCTTAAAAGAGCAAGGGAGCGCATATTGGGAGATAGTAAGAATGTGCATGTCTTCAAGGCTAATCTTTTCATTGACTCCAATAAACGAGCAGCGAGGTTTGAAAGCTGGACATTAATAATCTCTTTGGAGTGCATAAGTTAATAGTCTCTGAAGCAGCTCTTGTTCTTCTTTGTTTTTCTTGTTAAAAGAATGCCATACCAAATTAAATCCTATCCAGATTATTCTTCCCCGGTCTATTCTTTGCTCAGCTATTAGGGTATGTTCGTCAGCAGTTGCCAGTACAGTAAAGGGCGTCTCTTTATCCAGATTTTCGTATGTCATTCCATACCAGGGTTGACTGTTGGATAAGAAGGGTGAAAAATTCAGTTCTGAGACAGATAGCTTGGGGTTAAATTTTATAACAGGTTTAGCAGGAAGAGCTTCGCGGAAGACGGATACACCTAGGAAAGTATCCCCTTCAAGGTTATAAGGCATACTCCCGTTGTTTCCAGAAGCTTCGATAATTATACTGCCTCCTGACTTAACATAACTTTTAAGCAAGAATTCTGCTTTTTTTCGATTATGCCATCTGAAGTTATAGAGAATAATAAGAGGATATTTTCTTAATTCTTCTAGAGTATATCCATCTATATATAGTGATTTTCCTAGATAATATTTGCCTGGCTCATAGAACATGAAGTATTTAAAGTCCAGTATTTCCTCCAAGTAATGTTCCCAGTTCATACCCAGGTAAAGAATACGGGTCTTTCTACTAACCTTGCTGGCATTCTTTTTTAATACTGTGACAGTACCGATTTGAGCTTTAGTTTCATAGGAGGGTAACTGCCGATCCCTAATCGTGAGATAGTAATCTATATCGTATTTTTCCAACTCGTGATTGAATGCACGTTTGTCTTTAAAGGAAGGCATAGGGTCAACCCTCTGCTTCAAATACCAGCTGAAAATGGGCCAGAGATCAGAATAAATCTTGGCTTTGGATAGCTGTCTATCATTTTTCTTGAGCCATTTACTGGTTTTAATAGCATCATCAACCAGTATGTCCTTCCCCCCTTTACTATTAAATACACTTGTCAAAGAAAATGAGATAGCCAGTAATAGAACCAGAGACATAAGTATGGAGAAAGAAATTTTGAATACCTTTATCCTAATGAAATTGAGTAGGCTGTTGAGGCTCAATAGAATGGCATAGACAACTCCCGGTGCCATAACTACAAAGTAGCGTTCAACTTTGATTGGATCGTGGCTGTGAAAGTCAAAATAAGTCAAAAACCATAAAAGAAATATGATATCCAGACCTATCTCTCTAGTATTTGCCTTTTGGAAGTGAAGATATAAAAGTATGCCTATTATTACTAGTACCGTTTGTCGGATAATAAAACCGAATTTAAAAAATACAAAGATGTAGAAAAGTAAAGCAGCAATTATGAAAGAATAACGTAAAATATCTATTTTTGTGGTTTTTATAAGATTAAAAATGTATAGGGATAATCCCAGCCCTACAAGAAAGGCAAGCAATGGAAAGAGCACAGTCAATGGCGGTTGTAGGGTAAAGTCTTTCAGGTTCCTAAAGAACCAGAAGAGATCAGGCTTGAGGGCGAAACTTTCGAGATAAGGTGCAGGCTCACTAACTGCAAAGAAGGCATGCGCAAAGGGAAATATGGGATCAGTAAACTCTCTGCCATAAAATATCATAAGAGGCACGAGAATAATCAAGGAGAAAATGGAACCGAGAGCGATATCTTTAAGATTTCTCACTATGCTTGCTCTACCTATCATAAGAGGGAGGATAGGAATTAGAAGAAGAAACCCGGTAAAACGGGTGAGCGCAGCAAGAATGAGTAATGGCCAGGCAAACCAATGAAAGCGTCTATCTTTTTCTAGAGCAAGAACTAGAAAATATACAACCCATATAGATATTGCCGTACTGGGAAGATCAGTATAACCAGTGGTTGCCATATTTAAAACAATTGGGAAAGAAAGAAAAAGAAGAGCACCTATTAAACTTAACCAGCTGGGAAACCGGAGCTTTAGCAGATAGTAAAAGCCCATTATTCCCAGAAGGAGGAGCATTCCATCTACCAGAAAAAGAGCGGATTCGGAGATAAATCCGGTGCGAAATATAAGCGAAGTTAAAAGAGAAATTATAGGTGGCCGGTGAAGTTCACTGTAACCAATACCTTTTCCAGCAAATTTAAGGGCATTAGCTAGAAAAGCAAAAGGATCCCAACCAGGACCGGAAATAACTTGCTGTCTCCAACGTAAATAGATTGTAAGTGAACTAAGAATAAATAGGAATACAGGATACGCGGATTCAACTCGGCTTAGGGTTAAAGCCTTTGTCTGACCTTGATGGTTTACGTTCGTGGTTGCAGTATTAATTGAAATACAGTCTCTCCTATTTTTGGCAAAAGGCTCATCAGGTTCGCAGCAAGTTGTGATTATAAAGCAGTAAATTTAGGGTTGAATTCTAAGTTCTCCTGATGCTAAAGGAAAGAGCGAGATATTTATCAGCTTGTTTCGCTTTCTCAATGATTTCTGGGTTTATGATATCACCAGCCTTAATAATTAATGTGCCATCGTCAGCTGCTACATCTTTACGTACCTCTTTTCCCACGAGATAGGCGTCCTGGCGCTCTTCTAAAATTTTTCTTACACTACTTTCAGTATCGGGTTTAGGCTCAGAACCTTTCTTACGCATTTCCTGTGATGCAGCAGGAGGTGTAGCTGATATTTCGCGACGGCTCAAAGTAGTATCTAACGGCTTAATGGTCTGTGCGTGAAGCCGGCTGGCTTTTTCTGGTTCTTCAGTGATTATAAAATCAGAGGCCACAGTCAATATTCCTTCTACTGGCATCATAATCGGCTTCTGACTGCTGGAGGGGCTGGTTATCTCAAAGGTTGATATTCTTCCGGTTTTTGTATCAACCAGGAACTCTGTTATTCGTCCCATATAACGACCCTCAGAACTTATACATCTAGTATCGATAATATTTACTTTTTGGTCCAGGAGGGATTCAAGCTCATTTGTTTGAGAAAGGCTGGAAACAGCATTTCCAGTTTCTACTATCACTGCGTCATCTCCCAATGCTTTGATAGAAGAATAAAGTAAAGTTTTGGGATTTCTAAACCACTCGCTGTCTTCGATGAGGAATCCAACAACTTGTCTTTTTTGTGGATCAATTATTAGTTCTCTTATTTTACCTATCTCTTTGCCTTCATGGAGGGCTATGATAGGTAAGCCGGAGAGTTCTTTGCTCTTTTTCATTCTATTGCTCCTTCCTCATATACTTAAGGTTTAATAGCTCATAATAAAACTAATAATAATAACATTCAACCACCTTTTAAATTTTCCTTCACTTTTTTGCATGAGCAACAAAAATTTTATCCATTTTAGCAGTTTGTTGGTATTGCACATGAGAGATATCAAGTTTGATCGTTAAAATTTGCCTTCTTTCAGCTTCAATAGAAGAAAAAATTATTTATGGTGAGCTAGACTTATCCCATTTAGCTATATATGATAACCTTCCTAGCTCAATGTAGAGAAGGAGCAGGTCTTTTGAGTTTTCTGTAGCTTTTAAAGCATTTTTAAGAAGAAAAGTAGCTTTTTTGTATTTTCCGTCTTCCTGGAGTGCGCGGCACTTTTTAAAGAGTCTATCTAAACCAGTACCAAGGGATGGCGATAGTCTTGGTTTACTATTTCTTTCCGTTTTTACGAAGCACCTTCTATCTCTCAATGTAAGTATGTTCCCATATAGTCTTTCTCTAATCCGCGATAGACGCTTAAAAAAAGTGGTCGTATTTCCCCTGCCATTAGCTATTACTCCATTTCCGTTCCTTATATTGTCTACTCTTTTTCTTAAAGCATCTAATGGACTTTCTACTTTCCATCTTGGCGGTTCTTTTAGGGTTAAGAGATAACCTGACATACGAAAGTAGAAAGTCATCAGGCGGTAAATAGGGAGAACCAAACAAAAAGCAAGGGTCTTTTCTATCTGTTTCTTAGTATCTTCATCTACGATAAAGTAAGCACTCACAGTCTGTAAGAAAGCAAGACCCACATAGAATAGATACATAAAAAATACGGCTGTGGCAATGATTTTAGGAGAATAGCCAAAGAGAGGGAAGAAGAGGATAAGGAAAGTCCAAATAAGACGTGGAAAGGAAAGGGTATGGTCAAGGATTAGCATTTGAGGAAAACCAAACCATCCAATTGGTCCGAAAGATTTATTTCCAATGATTTCCCGGTGTAGGCCGCAGACTTCAAGTTGACCACGGCACCATCTAACTCTCTGAGCATAAAGAGTATCCCATTCTATGATAGGCTCTAAGTAGGCTTTAGCGTCTGCAATGTATCCCACATGGACCTGTTTCTTATGGATATCAACGGTCAAATCGAAATCCTCTGATACAGTATGGCTTCGGTAAAGAGGTGATTTTGCTAATACATCCCTGCGGAAGATAGAGAAAGCACCGGCAAGGATATAGGTAGAGTGAATAATGCTCTGAAATTGTCTCCCTAGCCGAAAGGCATCAAGATACTCAAGAAACTGACATCTGGCAAGAAGATTCTGGGAGAAATTAAGTTTTTTAGTTACAATAGAGCCTTCCTTGTCAAGAACGAGATTACCCTTAGAATCACGTTCTTCAAGGATGTCCCAGCTTATTTCAATATTGCCGGTCGCAGCTCCCATTTCAGGATTTTTCAGAAAAGCACAAGCAGCGTTCCGGATAGCATGAGGAGCCAGCACTACGTCACTATCTATAGTTATTACTAGTTCACTGTGATTCATATGTTCAAGACCGGCATTAAGAGCATTAGGTTTCCCGGCATGGTCAGAAGAAAGTAGTTTAATAGAGCCATTGAATTCTTCTGGAAGTGGAATACGGTTGCCGTTTATCCTCATTTCGGGTGGTCGATCTTTACCGTTAGTATGGTTTTCTCCATTTTTATGTGCACCATTGAATTCAGTTTTAGTTTGGCGGTTCTTATATCCATTTACGATATTATTGCCATTCTTGCCATTTGCACTTATGTGCGCAGCAACTTCCAGTGAGGTTGCGTCAAGACTACCATCATCGATGACGATGACTTCCATTTTTTCCTGGGGGTAATCCTGCACCTTTATTGAGTTTATGCACCGACTGATGATCTTCTCTTCATTGTAGGCTGGAATGAGGATAGTAATATGGGGAAGCTTCTCATCATCCACTTTGTGTTCTTCAAAGTTTCTACCCCAAATTAGGACTACAAAAAGTCTGAGAAGAGTATCTATGCCATCAATAATGATTGGCATCAATATCCATACTCCCCAGATTAATAGGAAAAGCCATAAATTATACATAGACTCTTTTGAATAGATAGAGAAAAATTACTCTAAGTTATACTCAACTTCCTGCCAACCTCCTCTATAGTTGGCCGTGTGATGATGTACCAGAAGAGTGCAATGACGCAGGCAAAGAAGAATAGGCGGCCAACTATAGCATGTGCGAAAAATACAGCACTCCGTCCTAAGAAATGAGTCATAAAAATAATAATCAGTATACGAACTATATTGGTTACCAGTGTAATAATAAGACCAAAAATTATTAGTGAGACCTTTCTTCCAGATTTATACGTAGGGTAGAAAAGGATAAGACCGATCAGAATGACACTCTCAAGAATACCGGAGCATTCAATACCTATTTTAAGGGAGACCAAGCCGATCGGGTCAGGTACAACAATGGTGTCAAAACCGGAGACTTGTGCCTTAATGCCTAAGAGGGTAGAAACAAAATGGGTCTGTATAAGATGCATCTTCTCCCAATAGGTTTCCAGCCCGAACTGTCTTATAGCTAAGACAGCTATCAAAGTGAAACCAAAGGAACCCAGGAGATAATAGGAAAGCCAGGCCTTATGCTTTCGGAAGTAAAAGACAACGACAAAGTAAAGAATAGTTATAGCTATAAACAGATAAAGCTTCATGTTATTTTGGATAGTTTTTGCCTATGGGCGAAAACTGGTGACATTTAAAGTTCTATGTCTAGGAGCTACTTCAATTAGTGCGGGTGTTGCATCATCTATTTGTCAAGAGATATTTCGCTAGCAATATGATCAGACCTGCAATTTATATCAAAATGTTGTGCTAAACATATAAAATAGCACAATATATAGTTGGAAATCGCTAAGTAAAGCCTACCTTTAATCAGTCCGGAAATTTAAAAATGCATATATTAGGTGCCTACACTTGCCTTTTGCTGACAAAGACTTATTTTATGATGGCCAATCCTAAAAATTAAAATTTATTTCAAATTTATGGAGGTTTTCCGGTAGTTTTGATGTATATTAAAATATACTATATTATATCATTATTGTATAATAATAAATAATATAATATAATCGATATAATAGTAAATAAAAGTAAACCTGAAAACGATGTACTTCAAAAATAACAACCGCAATATTATCAGTGAGATATATGCTATTATTTTACTCATTGTTCTTTTTCTGAGCCTGCCTAATACCGCGCTCTCCAGTCAGCTTACCTATCTGGATTATGATTCTGGAAAATCTGCTCCTTATGATGATGAACTTTCTTATACACTTTCGGAGGTACAATCCAGTAGAAATAGTGGGGCTTTATCAGGTGGAACATCAGCGGTTATTGATACCTGGTATGGGGATACAGCTGAGGCTTCGGGCAACAGTTACAGTGCAGGTTCAGCGTGGACCTTCAATCTTTATGTGCACTATACCAAACCGGCGAAGAATCCTTCACCAGGGATAGATATAACAGTTGGGGATACTACAAACGGCGACTATTTCACAACTCCAAAACAGACAAGCATTGCTTTAAATAATCCCACTATTTTAACAGTAAATTATACTGATGCAAGTGCACGCACTCTTCCGGTGGGAGCAAGGTTATACGTGAAGATAACCGGATATAATGATGCGTCCGGTACAGAGTGCACAATTTATGTGACCTTTGGTACCAGTACATACAACTCCCGAGTGGATTCACCATTTCCTTATAAGATTCCCACCCTTGATTCATATCTGTTTACTGGCTTACTTACTTTCGTAATCATATACATGCTCAAGAGAGGTGTCCTTCAATTGGCACCTAACAATAGAGTTTTTCCTTACATTACTGGATTAAGTAAAAAGCGATTGCCTGCAATACCTCGCTTTAAGGAGAGGTTGCTCCAGTTGTTCAAGAGAGGCTGTAGGAATTAACAATAAATACGTATGGATAAAGAATTCTCAGCATTAAACGGATTTGGGGCTAACAGTTTTAATGGAAAAGATTTATACTATTAAGGAAATTGCAGAACTGCTTAAAGTAAACAAGATGACCATCTATCGGTACATTAAGGCTGGGCGTCTGCCTGCTATTTATCTTGGAAAAGAGTATAGGGTACTTGAGAGTGATCTTGTTGCCTTTCTACATAGGCACCGCATTGGAGAGAAAGCACCTGAAATGAAGTAGGCTAATGTTATCTGAACGTAGGAAATATTCTGTAGGATTAAATTCTAAATCCTAAGCTCCAAATCATAAACAAATTCTAAATTCAAATTTCAAAATTCAGAACTGATTTGTTTTGGACATTTTTATTTTGGTCGTTTGACATTGTCCTTCGACAGGCTCAGGATGGTGAGATTTGTCGAACCATTTAGGATTTAGTGCTTTGAATTTAGGGTTTGAACTAGGAAGGTATACTGTCAAGAAGGGGAGAAAAGAAGAAACCCTGCACATAATCTACACCTAACTCTTTTAAAAGCTTAAGTTCCTCAGCGGTTTCAATGCCCTCAGCTACAGTTCTTGCACCCACTTTGGATGCGAATCTAATTATAGTATTTACTATCTCTTGCCGAACAGGGTCTTTGTCAATATCTCGCAATAGGGGAATATCGATTTTTACAAAATCGGGCTTGAGCTTGGCAATGATCTCCAATCCAGTATAGTAACCTGATCCTGCGTCATCAACAGAAATAAGAAAGGAAAGCGCTTTAAAGTAGTTAAGTACTAAACGAAATAAATCCGTATCCACAACCATAGACCTCTCGGAAATTTCAAAGACAATACGATCAGGAGTAAGTTTGTGGGGTAAAAGTAGAAGAGATTCAGCTGTTTTTCTCAATTCCGGGTCACCCACAGCACGTGGACTTATATTAATAAACAAAAGCTGATTGGCTTTAAGATTCTTCGCATTAAGAAGGGCTTTTTTCCGACAAAGACGGTCCAGCTGCCATACTAAATCTCCCTCTATAGCGAGATTATATAGAGTCTGCGGATCCTTTAACCTCCCCTCGGGCCCCCGGCAAAAGACCTCATAGCCAATTATGCGCTTGGACTCAATTTCGAGGATGGGTTGAAAAAGTGTAGTTATTTTTTCCTGGTGGATGATAGTTCTTAGTTCTTCAATCTGGCGAGTCTTTTCGGCAAACTCTCTTAAGCTGGCATTCTCTTCTGCTTTCTCCAATGCATTGAATATTACTCTCTCAGTTCTCATATTTGGTTCGCTCTCAATAATAGTGCAGCCAATCTGACAATTAAATCTATTATAAATTGAAGGCATGGCCTTTTTTAGAGCTGATCTCAATTCAACTTCAATACGCCTTCGTAGTTTGGCCAGGTCTTCAATCAATATTGTCTCTTTTTCTCTGGCAGGGGAAAGGAGAAGTATAAAAGAATTGCCATTTTTTAGTAATGGTATAATTCGATCTTCTTTTCGAAAGTATTTTCCTTTAAGCTGCTCCAGAATTTCACCTACATATTTCATGATCTGATCAAAAACCTTCCACCCGTAAATCCTTTCGATATCCGTCTCTTTAACTATATCGATATAGAGAAGACCAACGTGTTTATTTTCCTTTAGCATTCTTTCGATTTCAGTAAGAAATAAAGGAAGGGTCGGGAGTTGGGTTACCTCATCATAGAGTAGTTCCTTAAGCTTTTTATTTTCATTGCTAAGTGATCCTAGTTCAAGCCAGTGCATCAGCAATTGCTTGGTTTTTTCACGGGATTCAGTAGCTTTATTCTTTTTGGTTCGTATAAGAGTTGTCTTATCCATAATTTTGCATATAAATCCTATTTATAAATATTCTTTAGAGAAAAGACAATACCTACTTTATCACAATATCTCAGGAGAGCGTATACACTAGGATTTTGAAGAAGGAAGAAGAATTCTTTAGAAGTCTTATAAAAGAGTACGGGGTTAATCGGCGATGCAGGAATTAGATAGGCTTCGGCATTATGAAAAAACAGTAGTCAAGTTACGATGGTTCTTAATCTTTTCTGTTTTTGCTTTGCTCCATATTCTAAAACCCGGAAATGTTCCTATATCAATAATTGATGGACTTTTGCTAGTTGCGTGTGTCTATAATTTAGCTGCGACTTTACTGCTGGTCTTTAAACTTTATAGCTCCTTCTGGCTGGCACATATTTTTATTTTTCTTGATTTTTCTGTATCTGCAGCCATTATTTTCTATACTGGAGGCATAGAAAGCAAGGCTGTTCCTTTATTCTATTGTCTAGCTATAATGGCAGGTATTGTATTTGGCCCCCTTCAGAGTATCTGGATTATTTCTGTTATGATAGCAACGTATATTCTCTTCTTTTTCTATAATCTGAAAGATTTACCTTATAAGGAAAGCCTGGATAATTTTTTGCTTTCTCTGGCTTTTCTTGTAGCATTTTGTCTGCTGGGAGCCTATATAGGATATGGAGAAAAGCATCGGAATAGAATTGGACTGAAACTTAAGCGGCTCTCCCTGGATTTAGAGAAAAGGGTAACTACGCTTTCTATTATTTCCCGCATTCAAACAACACTTAATTCTACCCTGAAATTAGAAGAGATTTTTAACATCATAGTAGAAACAGCTAATAGAATTCTAAAACCAGATTATGTAACTCTCATGCTTTATCATCCTCAAAGTGGGGACCTAACAGTGGAGATTTCCAGGGGATTGACAGATGGGAGCGTTGTGGGAACCAAGATAAAGATAGGAGAGGAGATTGAAGGATGGTTAGCTCAGAACGGGAAGCCATTGCTTTTAACAGAAAGAAAGGATTGGTTGTTTAAACATTTAAATCTGCATAAGGATATAAAATTGGCATTATCTGTGCCCCTAAAGGTAAAGAAAAAAATCGTAGGAGTTCTCAATGTATGCAATTTAGAATCTGATTATTGCTTTACGGAGGAGGATTTGAATCTTCTTTCCATTTTGGCAGCACAAGGAGCAGCGGCAATTGTTAATGCCCAACTTTTTGAACAAGTGGTTCAGAGAGCAAGAGAAACTATGGGGTTAATTCATATAAGCGAAAAAGTAGGAGCAAACCTCAATCTGGATCAAACACTAGAAATGATTATTGACGAGGCTAATAGGTTGCTAAGTACAAAATATAATACAGTGCGTCTTGTTAATGAAGAGACTCAAGAATTGGAGATTAAGATTGCCAGGGGTCTAAGTCCGGAAACCTTGAAGATGATACCTCTCAAGGTTGGTAAGGGAGTTATGGGCAAAGTAGCAAAAGAAGGAACACCTCTTATAATAAATGATCTTAGCAAAGAACCCCTATTTGATTACTTTCCACGTGGTAGAGAGAAAGCCTCCTCATTGATCTCTGTTCCCCTTAAAGTAGGTAAGGAGGTCATAGGTGTTCTTAGCTGTGCAACTGAAGAACCTAAAGAGTTTACCAGCAAGGAATTAAGGCTGCTCTGCGCCTTTGGTAATCAAGCTGCTTTAGCCATACAAAGAGCAAGGCTTTATCAGGAAGTTCAACAGTTTGCAGATGCATTGCTTGGAGAGCATGAGGTAATAAAATCCAAAGCTGACATGATAATTCATAGTATGGCCGAAGGTGTTTTGGTTACTGATGATATGTTGGATGTTGTGCTTACTAATCATGTTTGTGAAGATCTGTTAGGGCTTTGTTGGGAGGAGCTTATTTGTAAAAATCTTACGGATTTAGTTCCTGGATTTGCTGATCAACTCTTGGGTTCTGAAATTATTGATGAGTTTAAGAAAGGAGCCGCTTTTCCGCACTTCGAGTATATGTGGCAGGGTAAAGTAATTAGCGCGAATTTTTCCTCGATTTTTAGAGAAGGCGGGGATTTCCTGGGCGTAGTTGGGCTTCTGCATGATGTTACAGAAGAAAAGGAACTAGATAGAATGAAAGCGGAATTTGTCTCTATCGCATCCCATGAACTGCGTACACCTATGACTGCCATAAAAGGCAATATCTCTTTGCTCTTAAGGGGGGATATCGGTGAGACAAATAACGAAGTTCGAGGAATTCTAAAAGATGTGTACGAAGGAAATGAGAGGCTAATTCGTCTGGTGGAAGATATGCTGAGCTTTTCCAAGATTGAAGAAGGCTGTATTAAATTTAATAAAGAAAAAATACAGTTAGGAGAGATAATTCGAGACACGTTGAAGAGTCTGGCATCTTTAGCCTACGATAAAGAGCTGGCTTTGGAATATGAGGAAAGCTCGGATTTACTACCATTGGTTGTAGCTGATCCTGATAAGGTAAGACAAATTCTTTGGAATCTAATTGGAAATGCAATTAAATTTACATCGCAAGGAAGCGTAAAGGTAAGAACGAGATTGACGCAGGATCGTGTGGTAACTGAAGTAACCGATACGGGGATCGGTATTGATACAGCTGATAGAGAGAAAATATTCGGAAAGTATGTTACTGCAGATAAGTGCTTAACTACAACAAAAGGTGGAGGTCTAGGTCTTTACATATGTAAGTATTTAGTGGAAGAGCAGGGAGGTTATATTTGGGTTGAAAGTGAGAAAGAAAAAGGAAGTACTTTTAGTTTCAGTCTTCCCGTAGAAAAAGGTCTCCAAGTAGTTGAGGCTGGGAAAGAAAGCAAAATTTAAAGAAAGGACTGATTTTCTATGGTTGAACAAAAGCCGACGATTCTTATAATTGAGGATGACCCTTTGATGTATCGGATGTATCAGAAAAAATTTGAACTTGAAGGGTATAAGGTTCTGATAAAAGAAGATGGTGAAGAAGCACTTGCGGTTTTGAGCAATGAAAGGCCAGATATAATCCTCTTGGATTTAATGATGCCTAAAATGGATGGCTTCGAATTTCTACAGCTCCTGAAACAGAAGCCCGGCTGTAGTGATATTCCGGTAGTGTTGCTTACCAATGTGACAGGTGATATGGGATACTCTAAAAAGGGCCTGGAATTGGGAGCAAATAGCTATCTGGTAAAGTCTCAGCATACACCTGCAGAAGTTGTTGAAAAAGTCGAGGAGGTACTAAGAAGCAGTTGAGATAAAAGAGGTTAGAAAGCTGGAAGCTCTGGATTTGTAACTTGTGGAATCATTGATTATTTGCATAAGGTTTGCATTTGATTTATGGAGAACTTCCAGTTCATTACCCGAACCTATTTCAAATATTATTTTTGGCGATTTTTTAGTCTTGATGTCGGCAAAATGTTTAAAATCAATTGCCATATTGTCTAAATCGCTATTGCATTTTTGAGGTTTGAAGAGTAGAGGATCTATTATAAGATAATCAGGGCTCATGTTATCAAAAATCTCCCACGCCTCAAGTAGTGAACCAACCCCTATAAAAGCTAATCCGAATCCTATACCCCTTAGAAAGCGGGCAGTTGGAAAGTAGTAATCAGGATCATTAAGTACGGATATGGTATCTAATTCAAGGACTATCCGTGAGGGAGAGCAGATTTCAGCAGAAAGATATTTTCTTATGAGCTTCAACATTTCGGGGATATTTAAAATATCTGGATCTATATGGAAAAACAATATACGATTTGTGTCTTCTAATGATCTCATAATATGCTTTAGATATAGGGGATATATTGTGTAATATGAAGGCTTTTCTTTAATAGAACTGAATAATTTATACGGTGTAAGCACTTTTCCATTTGGTCCGTAACACATAATTCTCCAACCAAAGCGATTAATGCCTTTAAGGTCAAAAATAGGTGACAAAATTGTAGTTAGACCATGCACTTTTAGAAAAGACTCAATAGATTTTGCTCTTTCTTCTCTTTCCAGACAACATGACTGTTTAAAATTTATTATCGCTTGTTCGAGCGCAATGGCTAAAGCGGTTTCCATAGCGGCATTACCAGGTTGTTGGAAAAATGCAAAACCAGTATGAAGGGTAGGTTTGTAATGAGGAGACAAGGATGAATTCTTTCGTAACGACTTCTCTATATTGTTCCGTATCCTGGCTGCGATATTGGTGAGATCCTCTTTACTGATTTCCCTGCTGGTTCGTGGTGGTGAGAGTATTATAATTAGTGAGTTGCTGCCTTTTACCAGTTCTGCAAGGAGGTCGTTTCTTCGCAAATAGCGCCTTTTTATTTCTACTATGTGCTTGGATAATTGTTCTATTGAGTCTACATCAGCATTCAAAATATTAGAGGTTTCGTCGTTGCATTCTGATAACTCCATATATAGTAGACTGATCTCACCCTCGTACTGCATCTCTTTAATGCGACCAGTAAGAAGAGGAATAAGAGGTAAATCTGTTTTATGGTTAATAAGATAGTTTTCTAATCCTTTAGCCTGAGGATATATCTTACCTAGAGACAGCCAATCTTTGAGAAGAGGTGCAAAAGTATTGTCTATCTTGGGGTAATTATTCATAGATTGTACTCCTCAAAGATACAGCATAAATGATTTTTAATATTCGGCACAAAGAACACAATGTCCTTGTGTATATTGTGAATTTGTGAACGCTGCAGGATAATAATGTTATTTGTCGAATTTTTGCTATTAAAATATTCAACTAGAAGAGATGGGTTAAGGTTTAAAAATACGGTTGGCAAATTGTGTTAATGCGAATACTATACAGAAAGGAGGAAATAATAAATATTATGCGTAAGCTTACTCTGTTTACAATAATGGCGATTCTGTTAACGTTTATAACAGGAGTAATCTTTGCCGCGTCACCACAAGAAGAACCACCAGGTTTGGAACGCGCTATTACCGCTCAGGAAAAGCATAATCCACAACTACTGGGTACACCGGGTGTTGTTGGGACAGCTGTAGGATTAACTGCTGAAGGAAAGCCTGGGGTTAAGGTCTACACGGAGAGAGCAGGAGTTTCAGGTATCCCTGAAACTTTAGATGGTATTCCTGTGGAGGTACAAATAACTGGCAAGATTACTGCCCTAAAACCTGGGCAGGGCCTCAATCAAGGGAAAGGCCCTAAGGAACGGGAACCGTCTACAACTTCCTTCTGGGAGCGCCCTGTTCCCATCGGAGTTTCAACTGGCAACATTGGTGAATGTAGCGCTGGAACCGTAGGTGCTCGGGTTAAAGATACCGCTGGAAATGTATATGCGCTCAGCAATAACCATGTATATGCCCTGGAGAATACAGCTCCTATTGGTAGTGATGTGGTACAGCCTGGACGATATGATACAAACTGTTCATTGGACCCCAAATATAGTCTGGGAACATTGTACGATTTCAAACCGATTGCATTTAACATGGTTGGTATTAATTATATTGATGCTGCTATTGCACTCACCGATACAGGTTCACTGCGCAACAGCACACCGGCAAGTGGATATGGAACGCCAAAGTCAGAGACAACTGGTGCAGTACCCGGCTTGAAGGTACAGAAGTTTGGTAGGACTACGGAGTTAACCAAAGGAGAGATCACTGCTGTTAAGGGGATATTTATGGTAGGTTATAGCTCCGGTATTGCTCTATTTGCAGACCAGATTGTAGTCGAAAGCAGGAAGCCATTTATAAAGCCCGGTGATTCCGGGTCACTGCTGGTAACTCAACCAAATAACAATCCAGTAGGTCTGCTGTTTGCCGGTGATCAAACAGGGAAACTAGCCATTGCTAATGATATTGATAATGTCCTTTCTGATTTGCATGTAACCATTGATGGTGAGTAACCTAACGTAATGATAAAAATTTTTCTAAGTGTTACTATGGGGGAGAGAATGTCTCTTCCCCATCCTATTACTGGCTTTATATATTGGCAAAATTTATTCAGTTACTGGTCTAAGCTAAGGAAAGAAGTTGTTTTTGCAAAGATGATTGAATTGGTGCTTGAAAAACATAAAGGCAGATTAATGTCGATTAAAGGTGTTGTGGGAGTTGCCATAGGGAAGTGTGAAGGTAAGCCGTGCGTCAAAGTGTATGTTGTGCAAAAGACCCAGGAATTGCTAAAACAGATTCCCTCAAGCATAGAGGGATACAAGGTTGAGGTTCAAGAAAGCGGTGAGTTCCGCGCGCTGAATACATAATTTTACTGCTAATTATTCAAGCTTCTTAAGGGAGGAGGTATTCTTCCTCCCCTTCTTAGAAAATTATCAGCTTTAACTTTACTTACAGCAATGATAGGAGTCTCTCCCAAAAGACCGCCAAAAACTGCCCTTTCTCCTTCCTCCTTTCCGGGAACAGGAATAAGACGGCAAGCTGTACTTTTATTATTGAAAACCCCAATACTTATCTCGTCGGCAATAATGGCGGATATTGTCTCTGCAGAAGTTTTACCCGGAAGAGCAATCATATCAAGACCGACGGAGCACACAGATGTCATTGTCTCTAATTTCTCCAGACTCAAAATCTTATCTTCAACAGCTTTGGCCATTGCAAAGTCTTCACTAACGGGAATAAATGCACCAGAAAGACCGCCCGGAGAGGAAGTACCCATAGCACCACCCTTTTTCATCGCATCGTTGAGAAGAGCAAGGGCAGCTATACTTCCCGGGCCGCCGCATCGCTCTATCCCCATAGCCTCGAGAACAAGAGCGACGCTGTCTCCCTCTATTGGGGTAGGAGCAAGAGAAAGATCAATGATTCCAAGGTTGCATTCGAGCCTGCTGGCTGCCTCTCGCGCCACCAGTTCTCCTACTCTGGTTATTTTGAATGCAGTTCGTTTGATAATATCTGCAAGCTCTTGCAGGCTTGCATCTGGATGCCGCTCAACGGTCGCTCTTATTACACCGGGACCGCTTATTCCAATATTGATTACTTTTTCTCCTTCACCCATACCGTGATAAGCACCTGCCATAAAGGGATTATCTTCTGGAATGTTAGCGAAGGTAACCAGCTTTGCACAACCGATACCATCTTTTTCTGCAGTAAGTTCAGCAGCATCCTTTATTATTTTTCCCATAAGTGTAATTGCATCCATATTGATTCCTGCTTTGGTTGTAGCTACATTTATCGAAGAACAAACTCTTTCAGTTTCTGCAAGTGCTTGGGGTATTGACTCCATTAGAGATTGGTCGCCCGGAGTAATCCCCTTATGTACGAGAGCGGAATAACCACCTATAAAATCAATAACCACTTCCTTAGCTGCTTTATCGAGAATATGAGCTAGAGGTAGAAAATCTTTTATTTCCAGTGACTCAGCAACATACGCGATGGGAGTAACAGCAATTCGTTTGTTTATGATAGGAATTCCAAATTTAGTTTGGATCTCTTCTGCAGTCTTAATGAAACCCTGAGCTGAACTGGTAATTTTTTTGTAAATCTTGTCTGCTGATATCGACAGGCGGTTGGTTATACAATCGCGCAGACTGATTCCCATAGTAATAGTGCGGATATCCAGTTTCTCACTTTCAATCATTCGGATAGTCTCTAGAATTTCACCCGGGCTGATTAGCATTTTCACTCCTTAAGTCGAGAAAATAGGATTTAAGCGGGTAAAGGATTTTTGGATTCTAGTGATTGCAAGCGGAAGAATAAGGGAGAGAATAAGTTATACAAGTTCCATGACTTAATCACTTAACTCACTTGAATAATTTCCTCGCTTGAATCCTGGAATCCTTGGATCCTTATTCTTATACTCTATGCATATACCTGAAGATATCTTCATGCTGGACAGTAATATGGACTCCAATCTCTTTTCCCAGTTTATTGAGTTTTTTCTGAAGTTCAGCAAGTTGCGTCCTACTTTCATCAACAGTAATAAGCATAATCATGGCGAAGAGTTTGTCTACAATAGTCTGACTGATATCCTCAATATTAGAACCTGATTCTGACAATACTCTGCTTACATTAGCAACGATACCAATTTTATCCTGTCCTACTACTGTTACCACTGCTCGGGTTGACACAGATACCTCCTTAAGAATCATAATTTACGGAGTCATTTTATCATATAATAGATATATAAAATGCAGTAGGGAATTAGGATTTGGATAGGGAAGAAGGTTTGAAAGTAGGACTATAAATTGCGGCTAGAATTAGTGGGAAAGAATGGTGGCATATGGCTAAGATTGTTCCCGTTTCTCTTGGTGATGTTGTAAAGATGAAAAAGGTCCATCCGTGTGGAACTAATGAGTGGGAAGTTATTAAAGTAGGGATGGATATAGGACTGAAATGTTTAGGTTGCGGTCACAAAATACGGCTGCTTCGATCTCGGTTTGACAGCAGGTTTAGAGGTTTTATAAAGAGAATGAGTGAAGAGTAGCAATAAAGATTGTAGAGCTTCGAGCTGAGAGCCCTGAGTAAAGACAAAGATAGTAAGAGTGAAAAACAGTGAATGGACAACGGTTAACTGCATACGGAGGATCTAATGCAAGTAGGAATAGTGGGCCTTCCAAATGCCGGCAAATCAACGATTTTTAATGCCATAACGAGGGCTAATGCTCCTATAGCTGCTTATCCTTTCACCACCATTGATCCAAATATTGGCGTAGCAGAGATACCTGATTTAAGACTCTGGAAAATTGCCGAGATCACCCGGCCAAAACGTATAGTCCCAGCGACCATAAAATTTTTAGATGTGGCAGGTTTAGTAGAAGGAGCCAGTAAAGGGGAGGGTTTGGGAAATCAGTTTCTTTCACATATCAGGGTTGTTGATTCTATTGCCCATGTGGTCAGGTGCTTTGAAGATAAAAATGTCGCTCATATTCGCGAGAAAGTACAGCCCAAGCAGGATATTGAGATAGTGAATCTGGAACTGATCCTTGCTGATTTGGCAGTTATGGAAAGAGCAGCGAAAAAGATGGAACATGCCGTGAAAGCAGATAAGAGTCAAAGGGAAGAGTGGGAATTACTTTTGTTTGTTCAATCAAAACTAGCTGAAGGAAAACCAGTTAAGCTTATGGATTTAGATCAAGAGCAGAATAGGATTCTTGCCGATTATGCTCTGCTAACTAATAAACCAGTTATTTACATTGCTAATATTGCCGAAAAAGACTTACCTGGAGACGATCACCCTTGGGTAAGGGAAGTCTTTGAGTTAGCTGAGTCAGAAAAAGCAGAAGCCCTGGTAATTTGTGCAAAACTGGAAGCTGAAATAGCGGAACTAGAGAAAGAAGAAGCACAGATTTTTCTTAAAGAAGCAGGGCTTACCGAACCAGGTCTGGACAAATTTGTTCATGCCAGTTTCAAGCTGCTTGATTTAGTAGTGTTTTTTACCATTGAATCAGAAGAAACTAGAGCATGGACCGTTCCCAGAGGAACTAAAGCTGCTGAGGCAGCCGGGAAAATTCACTCTGATATGGAAAGGGGATTTATTAAAGCGGAGGTCGTAAATTATACAGATCTGATAAAAGATGGCTCCTTCCATAAAGCAAGAGAAGAGGGCCATTTTCTGCTTGAAGGAAAAGAGTATGAGGTAAAGGATGGCGATGTAGTGCATTTTAAGTTTGCTGTTTAGCAAGTAAATCGTTAACTCCAGATTCTAAAACAGTTCAGCCCGCATGCTACTAGGTTAATGCAAAATTTAAAATGAAAAATGCAAAATGCCAATGCAAAAATTAAAAGTTATTTCTTATGATAGTAATAGGCTAATAGGGTAACAGTGTAATTTGGGTTTTTACAATTACTCTTTTACTCTATTACTTTATTTCTAATCTTATTTTTGGATTTTGATTAGTAATTTTGATTTTTGCACTTTGATTTTTACATTTTATACTTTGCCAAATGGGCCTCGCCTTATATAGAAGTTCTAACCTAACTTGTTAATAGTCCAGCTAATAGTTTATTTTTATCTTGTTACATTAGAGTTAGCTTGTTATAATGAGCACTGTGTTTAAACTCCTGCTCCATCAAGGGGCTGTTCAGTCCAGAGGAGGTGAAAGGTGCGCAATTATGAAACTATGCTCATTGTCGATCCCGACCTTGAAATCGAAGTTATTGGAAAGGCAATCAGCAAATTCGAAGATCTGATAAAAAAGCATAAAGGAGAAATAGAAAAAACTGATAAATGGGGAAGGCGGAAAATGGCCTACCCTATTGAAGGTCGGTCTGATGGCTACTACGCCATCATTTATTTTAAGGCTAATACTCCCCTCATAAGAGAACTAGATCGAGTTCTAAACATAAGTGATGAAGTGCTCAGATTTATTATATTAAGAAGAGATAAAGCAGCTTCAATAGCATGAAATGTCTGTTTACGGTGTCTAATATTGTGATTTGATTAGAGACGGGGTGAAAAGATGGCTAGCATGAATAGAGTAGTTTTGTTAGGAAATCTTACTAGGGACCCGGAGTTGCGATCTACCCCAAGCGGGACTTCGGTTGCGAATTTTGGCTTAGCAGTAAACAGACGCTGGACTAATCGTCAAGGAGAAAGAGTAGATGGAGTGGACTATTTTAACGTCGTGGTATGGGGAAAGCTTGCTGAGCTGTGCAGTGATTATATTAAAAAGGGCAGTCCTGTTGCTCTTGAAGGTAGACTGCAGAGCAGGTCTTGGGAAACTGAGACCGGTCAAAAAAGAAATACGATAGAAGTAGTAGCTGAGAATGTCCAGTTTTTGGGACGTCCAGGAGCAAGAGAAGGATATGGTGAGGGAGAGGTTTCTAAGCCACGGTCTAATTCTGAGGAAGAAACAGATTTTGATTTAGGTAATGATATTCCCTTTTGAGAGGTGAGATAATGGATAATGTATATGTGCGTAGATCCAGGAAAAGGTATTGTTCCTTCTGTAAAGAAAAGGTCGACTATATAGACTATAAGGACGTAAATATGCTCAGAAGATATTTAAGTGAAAAAGGTAAAATAAGACCAAGAAGAGTAACCGGTAATTGTGCGCAGCATCAACATGACCTATCTATTGCCATTAAGCGATCAAGGGAAATGGCTCTCATTCCTTATAGTAGAAAGAAGTAAATTGATAAGATGAAATAGAGTAAAGCGGCTTAGCTCTAAGATTTCGTGTTTCCATAGTATTGTCTAGTATTGGAGACGGTATGAAGATCATTCTTGTTGATGACATTGAGCGTGTAGGAAAAAGAGGAGAAGTGGTTGAGGTAGCCAGAGGTTATGCTCAAAACTATCTTATTCCAAAGAACCTGGCAGTACCAGCAACACCCGGGAATCTTAAAGTATGGGAGCAAAGACATAATGCAATACTCAAGAAAGAGGCAAAAGAGAAGGGAGAGGCTCAAAGTCTTGTCGCGGAACTTGAAAGGGAACCCATAGTAGTTAGGGCCAAGGCAGGAGAAAAAGGTAGATTGTTTGGGTCAATTACCGTGTCTAATATAGTAGAAGAAATTCTTCAGTCAAAGAACCTTAAGATAGATAAAAGGAAAGTAATTCTAGAGGAAAATATCAAAGAGCTAGGGAACTATACTATAGCGATCAAACTTCACCCCGAAGTGGAAGCAAAGATTCAAGTTCAGGTAGTTGAAGACATAGAAAAGTAAATCTTTCTCTTACAAGGGGAAACTATGGCTATTGAGAGAAGTAAGATTAACACTGATTCAAGCACCCCTCTGTTAGACCGGATACCACCACAAAATCAAGAAGCAGAAGAATCACTACTGGGTTCAATGCTTATCTCCGCCGACGTAATTCCAATAGTTACTGAAGTCGTAAAAGCGGAAGATTTTTATCGTGAAGCCCATCAGAAGATATTCCAGGGAGTTGTAGACCTATACAGCCGGGGAGAACCTGCTGATCCAATAACTTTAGCAGAAGAGCTCAAAACAAAGGGGATTCTAGAAGGGGTCGGAGGGAAACCTTATATCCATACGCTAATCAGCAGTGTTCCTACAGCAGCAAATGCCAAGTACTACGCTGAGATTATTGAAAGGAATGCTGTCATTCGCGGCCTGATTAGGGCGGGAACAGAAATAGTAAAACAGGGATATGAGGCGCCAGAGGACGTAGAGGCTACTATTGATAAGGCTGAAAACCTTATTTTTAATGTATCACAGAGGAGAATCTCAGAAAGATTTATTCCCATCAAAGATTTATTGACAGAGAGCTTCGAGCAAATCGAGAAGCTCTATGAGAAAAGAACACATGTTACAGGACTTCCTACCGGATTTGTTGAGCTTGATAAACTTACCTCCGGTCTACATCCCTCTGATTTAATTGTGATTGCGGCAAGGCCTAGTATGGGTAAGACTTCTCTTGCTCTGGGAGTTGTTGCCAATCTGGGGCTTCAATACAAAGTTCCTGTGGCAGCCTTTAGCCTGGAAATGTCGAGGCACCAGCTCGCGCAAAGACTGATGTGTGCTGAAGCAAGAGTTGATGCTCAGACCCTTCGTACAGGTACTTTAAAAGAAGAAGACTGGCCCAAGCTTTCAAACGCAGTGGGCCGTTTGGCTGAAGCCCCGATCTTTATCGATGATACTGCAAATATTACCATTATGGAAGTACGGGCCAAAGCCAGAAGGCTGATGGCTAGAGAAAATTTAGGGTTAATTGTTGTAGATTATCTACAGCTTATGCAAGGAGATGCAAGGTCAGAAAACCGACAGCAGGAGATATCTGAAATATCAAGAGCTCTAAAGATTCTGGGACGCGAGTTGAACGTACCAGTTATTGCAATATCACAGCTTTCACGTGCTGTAGAGCAAAGACAGGATAAAAGGCCTCTTCTAAGCGACTTAAGAGAATCGGGTGCTATTGAGCAGGATGCTGACCTGGTTCTATTTATTTATCGCGATGATTACTACCACCGCGATTCTGACGACAAGGGAGTTGCTGAGATAATAATAAGCAAGCATCGAAACGGGCCAACGGGTTTAGTAAAGCTGGCATTTTTAGAGCACTATACAAAATTTGCCAATCTAGCGACGGCAATATAAACTCAGGATACTGGACTCTGGCCTAACTCACAGGACTCAAACCACACGCTTGAAATCGTAAGCTACAAAGCCCCATTTCCCAAAGTTACAAAATCAAGAGATGAATATTTTGAGGCTTGTAGGTTGAAGCTTTAGGTCTGTTAATAAAAAATAAGACAGGAGAGTAAGGCAAGAATATCAATGGATTATCAGGAAAAATTAGTAGAAATAGTCTGTCACCGCTGTGAATTCTTCAAACCTAGTGAACAGGAGGATCTGAAGTGCGGTGCCTTTTTACTCCTGATGCAGCTGTTGGATGATGGAGTGATTTCTCTTGAAGAACTGGAGAAACTATCAGCATAACTATATCGGGCTTGCTAAAGATAGCTCTCTTAAACTACTTGAGAAACCATTTGTGTTCAAATGCTCAACTGATGAACTTTACGAAGTAAATGAAGAGGCTGTAGGTTTTCTGAAGAAGTGTGATGGAAGAACCAAGCTTTCAGATCTTCAGGGCGAAGAGGAGTTTCTGGAGTATATAATAGAAGAGAATATAGTTGAATTTTCCCCGCGGCCTTTTCCACAAGAAATAAAAGTAGGAGCAAGCTCCTTGCAACCGTCGCTTCGCTATCTTATGGTTGAGGTTACCTTGGGATGTAATCTGAACTGCCTGCACTGTTACCAGGGAAATCCGGGTTCAAAAGAGCTCTCCTGGGTGAGTTTAGAAAAAATACTGCAGGATTTTGAAAATATGGGAGGTCTGCGCCTGATTGTAACCGGTGGGGAACCGTTACTTTATTCTCACTTTGATAAGTTAAATAAGCATATTAGAGGCAAAAAATACCGTAAAATTTTAGTCACCAATGGTACTTTAATCAATTCGAAATTAATAAAGAGTCTAAACTTTGACGAGGTACAGGTTTCTTTAGATGGCCTGGAGAAAGCTCATGATATTCTAAGAGGCAAGGGGACTTTTAAGAAGGCTATGGCTGGAATCAAGTCTCTATCTGAAGAGAACTATCCTTTTTCAATAGCAACAGTACTGCACCGGGACAATTTGTCAGAGCTTTCTAACTTAGCTAGCCTCGTAAAGGAATTAGGAGCAGTATCTTGGACTATTGATTTCCCTGTTATGGGAGGGAATCTTGCTGGCAACAGCGAATTATTGCCTTATGCTAACGAGGCAGTCAAATATCTAGACCTTTCATATGGAGCCGAGGTACATTGTTCGGAGGGAGCGTACGCTTGCGGTAGCCATCTAGGATGCGTAAAAGCCAGTGGTGCTTTTACGAAGTGCGGTTTCTATAATAACGATTCCGGGGCAATAATTGAAGAAGGTTTAGCTTCATGCTGGGAGCGGCTTTACAAATTTAAACTGGAAGACCTGAATTGTCGTTGCGCTTTTCTCAGTGACTGCCGGGGAGGATGCCGGTATCGTGCTGAGGTTGCTGGCGACAGATGGGGGCCGGATCCTGTAAAGTGTATTCAGTTTGGAGTTAAAAAGGAAGAAAGCATTTTAAGGAGGTGGAAATAAAATGAAAATCAAGAAAGTTTCTAGAAAGATTTCTAGTACATGCAAGTGCTCGCATAGTTGTTGATTTGGATTTAGGGTGCAGGTTGGAGTATTAAAGTAATGAGACTATTGAAAAATAACTGAATCAGCAATTTCTTGCAGTGACGGGTCTGCATGTTTCATAGATTGTGTTTACTGGTTATCAATTCGGAAAGTGCTATAATTATGCAGTCTAAATTTACATGACCCTGCCCCAAAAAAGAGGCAGTTAAGGGTCATCTCTGCATATGATTTTCAAAAGTCTCATTACAATATACAATACAAAGGAAATAATTCAGATAAAATAAAGAAATGTTTAATAGTGCTACAGTTAAGAGTCTGAAGTAATGCTGGAAGTTCGAAGTTTTTATATGTAGCTTGCAACTTGGAACTTGCGGCTATCTCACAGAGGTATGATCCCATAAGGGAGTAGTTCGGAAAAGAGCATCCCACCTCTGCCTACACAGGAGGTGTGGATGTTTCTTTTTGACACAAGCGATTTTTTGGATACTGCAGAACGGGCAAAAATAGCTCCTTTGGTTTGGGTAGAAGAGCTTAAAGGAAAGACACCTCTTTCGGTTTTAAATAACTTGGCATCTACAATCAGCCCCCCATACTGTCTACTTGAGAGTGCTGGAGGCAATTCGGAGCTTGCACAACATTCTTTTCTAGCTTTTCAGCCCTTTCTTATTTTTATAAGTAAAAACGGTAATAATACCGTACGGGAGTATGGGAAAAAATCTTATATCTCCTCCTGTTCGAATCCTTTCCAAGCTTTAAGAGAGCTGCTAGACAAATATATGCCCCGCCAGAAAATTTCAATTAAGCTGCCTTTTTGGGGAGGCGCAATGGGGTATATAAGCTATGATTCGGGTAGATATTTGGAAAGGTTACCTAATATTGCCAGAGACGATCTGGCAATTCCAGATATGGTTTTCTTCTTTCCGCGTCTGCTTCTGGTCTTTGACCACAAAGAGTCTCTGTTCTATGTAGTCATAAATCAGATAGTCGACGATGATCCTTTTTTTTCCTATAAGGCCGCTTATGACCAGCTTAATAAGACTCTCAGTCTTATTAAGGACAACACTGGCAAGAAATTACCTGCTGCTCCTTTTCCTTCCGTAAAGGTGGATTCAAATCTTAACCGGGATGAATTTGAAGCTATAGTTAGAAGAACCATAGAATATATTTATGCTGGAGATGTATATCAGGTAAATCTTTCGCAGCGATTGCGGGTTCCATTTAGTGAGCATCCGTTTATACTTTACCAACGGTTGCGTGATATTAATCCCTCCCCCTTTGCTGCCTATCTGGATTTGGGAAATTTCCAATTAGTCTCCTCTTCTCCAGAAAGACTGGTTATGTTGAGAGGTGAAGAAGCCACTACGCGTCCCATTGCAGGAACCCGCCCTCGAGGAGACGATGATAAGGAGGAAAAGAAGTTATCAGAGCACCTCCTTCTTGATATAAAGGAGAGGGCGGAACACATAATGTTGGTGGATTTGGAAAGAAATGACCTGGGCAAGATTTGTACATATGGAACTGTACGGGCAAACGAGCTTATGGTTTTGGAGAGGTATTCTCATGTAATTCATATTGTTTCCAATATAAAAGGAGAACTCAGTAAAGGAAAGGACCAGTTTGATCTTATTCAAGCCATGTTTCCTGGAGGTACTATAACCGGTTGTCCCAAGGTGCGCTGTATGGAGATTATTGAGGAACTGGAACCGGTTAGGAGAGGGCCTTACACTGGAAGTATTGGATATTTTGGTTTTAATGGGGAGATGGATATGAACATAATTATTCGTACCATCCTCTTGAAAAAACCATTTGCGTTTGCGCAGGTCGGTGCAGGGATAGTGGCAGATTCCAAACCTGAAAGGGAGTATTTTGAGACCTTACATAAGGCTGAGGCCATGCTCAAAGCCTTAAATGCTACCAGCTATCCTTTATTTTCTGAAACCAAGAAAGTCTTTTTATAAGACGAATCATGATTCGGCACAAAGGATGCTCGGCTGCAGTTATTACAGGTAAGGAAAAAATTATTTCTTATGAAAGTAATAGCGTAATAGGGTAACAGTATAATTAGTTGTTTGTAATTACTTTGTTACTCTTTTACTATATTACCGCTCTTATTCTTCAGATTGTGGTGAGGTAAAATGGAGCCAATTGCCTACGTGAACGGAAAGTTAACACCCCTTTCGAAAGCACGAGTTCCTTTAACTGACCGTGGATTTCTCTATGGAGATGGACTTTTTGAAACGCTTCGAACCTATAACAGAAAACCTTTTCTCTTAAACGAGCATGTTAAACGACTTTTGGAAGGAGCTTCCTATCTTAGATTCGATATGGTTACATTAAAAGACTGTATAATCCCAGCTGTTTACAGTGTTATAAGTACCAGTGAGTTTGAGGAGCTGTATCTGCGTATAACTCTTACCAGGGGTTCAGGAGGAGAGGGATTGTTTATACCCGAGAAAAGCCGGCCCAATATTACCATAATTGGAAAGCCGCTTCCCGATTTCAGCAGGCAGCAGAGTCAGGGAGTTAAGGTTATAATCCTAAAGGGCAGAAGGGGGGAGCTAGCTTTTCTCAAAACAATAAATTTTTTACCAAATTTACTGGCACGAACATATGCACGGGATCTGAGAGCCTTCGAGGCACTGCTCGAAAACAATGATGGATTTATCAGGGAAGGATCGGTAAGCAACCTCTTTATTATTGAAAGGAACACGCTTGTTACTCCGCCTTTAGACGGCCAGTTACTAGCAGGAATTACTCGAGGACTGGTAATGAAGCTGGCTGATAAAATTGGGATAAGATACCAGGAGAAGCTAATAGACAGAGAGAATCTATTATCGGCGGAAGAGGCTTTCTTGACGAACAGTCTTATTGAGATTGTACCGGTTACAGCGATTGAAGGAAGAAAAATTCCAATGGGAGGTATGACGAGAGCACTGCAGGCAAAATATCGCCTAACTATCAAGGATTTCGCTAAACATTCACCTTGACTTTAAAAGAATTTTTATACTATAGTTAAATTAAAGGAATTAGATCTTCACGGGAGTGAAGTACAGGTAAACCCAGACAGAAAGCCCAACTAGGTTATTTGGGTTATTTTTATGTTTAGACTTAGGTGAGACAGAGATGGAAAGCTACGACGTGGTGATAGTCGGCGCAGGACCAGCAGGTATCTTCGCTGCTTTGGAACTGGTTAAGAAGGACGATTATAATATCCTTATTCTGGAAAAAGGGAAAGACCTCAATGAGCGATACTGCCCGGCAAGAGAGACAAGCTGTGTGAGATGCGTACCTTGCGACATAACCTCTGGTTGGGGTGGTGCCGGTGCTTTTAGCGACGGGAAATTGACTCTTTCTCCAGAAATAGGAGGGTGGCTTAAGGACTTTCTACCGGAAGATAAGCTTCGTGAGCTTATCGGATATGTTGATGAACTCTACAGGGAGTTCGGGGCAGATTCTAAAGAATATGGAACTGACGAGCTTAGAATAAGGGAGCTGCAAAGAAAAGCAGTCCTTGCGGACCTTACCCTTATACCGGGGCGAGTGCGGCATTTAGGAACTGAGAGATGTTATGATATTCTGACAAGAATGCGTGATTATCTGGGTAAAAGCAGAGTTCAAATACGGACTAACAGTGAGGTAAAAAGAATTTTAACCGAGGACGGAAAGGCAGTAGGAGTCCTTACTATAGGAGATGAGGAGATTCTAAGCAAGCATTTGATTGTAGCTCCCGGGAGAGAAGGTGCCGATTGGCTAGCAGGTGAGGCTCAGAGGTTGGGACTTAAAGTTGAGAATAATGCTGTGGATATAGGTTTAAGAGTAGAGGTTCCTGCTCCTATTATGGAGCCGTTAACTACTGAACTATACGAATCAAAGCTCATATATTATTCGAAGTCTTTCCAGGATCAAGTGCGAACCTTCTGTATGAATCCTTATGGAACGGTATCAACTGAGATTTATGGAGATGTTGTTATAGTAAACGGTCATAGCTACGCTGATATCAAGACCGACAATACAAATTTTGCACTTTTGGTAAGCACTACTTTTACCGAACCGTTTAAAGAGCCTATTGCATATGGTAAGTATATAGCCAGACTAGCAAACTTGCTTGGAGAAGGTATTATTATACAAAGGTTGGGTGATCTTCTGCTGGGACGCCGCTCTACTAAAGAGAGGATTGCCCGCAGTACCGTAATCCCCACGCTTAAAGATGCGACTCCAGGCGACTTGAGTTTTGTTCTACCCTATCGTTACCTCTCTGATATTCAGGAGATGTTGCAGGCTTTGGATAAAATTGTTCCTGGTGTAAATTCGCGAAATACTCTACTCTACGGAGTAGAGGTGAAGTTTTACAGCTCTCGTTTAAAGCTCAGCCCTAATCTGGAGACGGAGATTGAGAATCTCTATGCAGTGGGAGACGGCGCAGGTATAACACGTGGGCTAATTCAGGCTTCGGTAGCTGGAACCCTTGCCGCCAGAAGCATATTAAGCAACCACGATTAATAAGGTTAATCTGATCAATCTATTCCCGGTTTAGATTATAAATACAAGGAGTTTGGATGCCAGGAATTATATGTGTGGGCTTACAATGGGGTGATGAAGGGAAAGGGAAGATTACGGATCTCCTTGCTAACGAGATGGATATGGTCGTTAGATATCAAGGAGGTAACAATGCCGGCCATACTGTAGTTACCTCAGACTATGAACTGCGTCTTCATCATATCCCTTCAGGAATTCTTTATCCTCATATTACCTGTGTAATGGGAAATGGGATGGTGGTTAATCCCAAGGTTCTCCTAGAGGAAATTGATAATCTTGAAGCACAAAGTATTAGCACGGAAAAACTTCTTGTTAGCTCAAATGCCCATCTTATAATGCCCTATCATCTCATTATTGACCAGGCTTCGGAGCTTCACCTTGGTAAAGCGAAGATAGGGACCACACATAAGGGAATTGGACCCGCTTATGCTGATAAAGCCTCCCGAACGGGCATACGCATGCAAGACCTGCTCGATTTCAAAATCCTGCGGACCAAGACAGAACAAGTTCTTAAAGAGAAGAACGCTTTACTTGAAAAACTTTACAACCTTCCTCCTATTGATCTTACAGAGCTACTAAATCAAATGGAGAAATATGCAGAGAGACTTAAACCTCACATTACCGATACGTCTTTGGTTATTAATGAATACCTTGAGAAGGGCAAAAGTGTGTTTTTTGAAGGGGCTCAGGGGACATTTTTGGATCTTGACCATGGCACATATCCTTTTGTAACTTCATCATCTCCGATTGCCGGCGGTGCCTGTGTTGGAGCCGGGGTAGGACCGATGAGCATAAGCAAAGTAATTGGAGTAGCAAAAGCCTACGTTACAAGAGTAGGATCGGGACCTTTTCCTACTGAACAAAAAAATGAAATTGGTGAGGAATTGTGTGAGCGTGGTCGCGAGTATGGTACTACGACAGGTAGAAAAAGGCGCTGCGGATGGCTGGATGCGGTTATGTTAAGGTATGCTATAAAGATAAACGGAGTCTCAGCACTTGCTATCACCAAACTTGATGTGCTTTCTCATTTGGAGACTATTAATATCTGCATAGGCTACGAATATGAAGGAGAAGTATTTTCTCAATTTCCTCCTCATCAAACTATTGTTCATAAGTGTACTCCGATGTATGAAGAACTGGAGGGGTGGAAAAAAGAAATCTCGAATATAAAGGAATATGAAGAACTGCCAGCTCCTGCTAAAAGATATATACGACGGATTGAAGAACTGGCAGGTTTGCCTGTCGAAGTAGTCTCGGTCGGACCGCTTCGCTCACAGACAGTTGATCTTCATCTACAGGTCGGCAGGGAGGAATAGTCAGTGAACGTGCTTGTAATTGGAAATGGCGGACGGGAACACAGTCTGGTTTGGAAGCTCAACCAGAGCAATCAGGTAAAGGAGATCCATTGCGTTCCAGGAAATGCAGGAACCAAAACGCTGAGCAAGAATTGGGAGATTGACCCCCTGGATTTCTCGTCTCTATCACAGCTAGCACAAAGAGAAGGTATCGATATCACAGTAGTCGGTCCTGAATCACCACTTGTAGCAGGCTTGGTTGATTATTTTCAGTCCAAAGGTTTGAAAATATTTGGTCCGACTGAAAAAGCGGCAAGAATTGAAGGCAGCAAGAGTTTTACCAAGAGACTGTTGAAGAAGTATCAAATACCGACCGGTCATGCCGAAATCTTTGACGATTATAACGAAGGATGTACATATATACAAAAGTGCAGTTATCCTATAGTAATCAAAGCGGATGGTTTGGCGGGAGGTAAGGGAGTTACAATTGCGCAGAACGAAAAAGAAGCCATAACAGCTTTGGAGAACTGTTTTTTAAAGAAGAAGTTCGGTGAAGCAGGAAAGACGATTTTAATTGAGGAGTATCTCTCCGGGCCGGAGGTATCAGTTCTGGCCTTTACCGATGGAGACACGGTTTTGGCTATGGAGCCAGCACAAGACTACAAGCGAGTGAATGACGGAGATAAGGGGCCTAATACCGGCGGTATGGGTGCATATTCGCCAGTGCCGCTGGTTACAGAAGAGATCTTTAGGCAAATAGTGGAGACAATTATGAAACCGACGGTTGAGGCTTTAAGCAGTGAGGGAATTAGATACCAGGGTGTGCTTTATGGCGGTCTTGTGTTGACCAAAGAGGGCCCTAAGGTTCTGGAGTTTAATGTAAGGTTTGGTGATCCTGAGAGCCAGGCCCTTCTGCCCCGGCTGGACTCTGAACTACTCGATATCATACTGGCGGTTGTCGAAGGAAGACTGTGTGAGATGGAATTGCGATGGCTCTCTCAAAAGTGTGTGACCGTTGTGCTTGCTTCCTCGGGTTATCCATCTTCCTACAAGACAGGATTTAAGATAGAAGGTTTGGAGGAAGCAGCAAATTACCCCGATGTATGTATCTTTCAAGCTGGAACTGCGCAGAAAAACGAATCGATAGTTACTGCAGGAGGAAGAGTCCTGAATGTAACCGCTATGGGGGAAGACTTCTTGCAGGCACGAGAAAAGGTCTATCATTCTATAAGTAAAATCAGATTTGAAGGTATTCACTATAGAAGAGATATAGGGCTGAAAGCTTTGAACAAGAATAGTATATTGGCGGGCGGATCAGCGAAGAAGGGAAGCAAAGTCTAAATGGAAGAAGAAAGATCTCCACTCGTTGGTATTCTTATGGGAAGCAAGTCTGATTTAGAAATTATGCAGGCGGCCGCAGAGTTTTTGCATGAACTCGGTATACCCTTTGAACAACGGATAATGTCTGCTCACCGGCAGCCAGAGGAAATTCATCAGTATGCTCAAAAAGCAGAGGCGAGAGGGTTGGAAGTAATTATTGCTGGTGCCGGAAAGGCAGCTCATTTAGCCGGATCCATAGCTTCTTTAACTGTTGTTCCTGTTATTGGTGTTCCTTTAGCTGGCGGAAGATTGGGAGGGTTGGATTCTTTATTATCTACAGTTCAAATGCCATCAGGAGTGCCTGTAGCGACAGTAGGTATAGATGAAGCTAAAAATGCGGCTTTACTAGCGGCTATGATATTAGGCGTTAAACACCCGGAAATAAGAAAAAGAGTTAAGGAATTCAAAAAAAATTTGAGTAAGGGATAGAAAGAGTTGATTGAGAGATATTCACTTCCCCGAATGAGGGAGGTATGGAGCGAAGATAATAAGTTCAAAAAATGGTTAGAGATTGAATTACTTGCGTGTGAAGCTCAATCAGAACTAGGCGCTATTCCTCCCGAAGCCGTTGCCGAAATTAAGCGTAAGGCGAAATTCAAAGTTGAAGAGATTAAGGAGATAGAGAAAAAGACTCACCATGATGTAATTTCTTTTTTAACCAATGTGGGTGAATATGTAGGACCTTATTCTAAATATATTCATTTTGGGATGACCTCGTCCGATGTATTAGATACTTCCCTTGCCCTGGTGATGCGTGAGGCGGTTGATATTCTAATTGAAGATTCAGATAAGCTTATAGGGGTTCTTTATCGGAACGCACAAAAGTACCGTAATACTATTATGGTTGGCCGGACCCACGGCGTTCATGCCGAGCCGATTACCTTGGGTCTTAAGTTTGCTCTGTGGGCTTTTGAAATGTACCGAAATCTGAACCGTCTTAAACATACAAAAGAGACAGTAAGTTATGGAAAGATTTCAGGTGCGGTAGGAACTTATGCGAACATCGATCCCTATGTTGAAAAATACGTATGCAAAAAACTTGCTCTTACACCCGCAGAGGTTTCGACACAAGTTTTGCAGCGCGACCGCCATGCTGAATATTTAACCACTCTTGCCCTGGTCGCCTCATCTCTGGAGAAGTTTGCTGCCGAGATTAGAGGTCTACAGCGTACCGATATCCATGAAGTTGAAGAACCATTTGCAGCAGGACAAAAAGGTTCCTCTGCTATGCCCCATAAGAGAAATCCTATTCTTTGCGAGCGTATTTGTGGTCTGGCTAGAGTTGTAAGAGCGAATGCCTTAGCTGCTATGGAAAATGTATCTCTCTGGCATGAGAGAGATATTTCTCATTCTTCTGTAGAGAGAATTATTGTCCCTGATAGTACTATCCTCTTAGATTATATGCTTAACCGCTTTACATATATTATGGAGAATCTGGTTGTCTACCCTGAAAACATGCTAGAGAACTTAGGAAAGACAAAAGGTCTTATATTTTCACAAAGAGTGTTGCTTGCCTTGGTTGAGAAGGATATATATCGGGAAGAAGCATATGAGATTGTTCAGGAGATTGCCATGACAGCATGGGAAACCGGGCAAAATTTTAAAGAGCTTTTACTGAGAGACGAAAGAGTCCTCAAGTATCTGAAGAAGGAAGATATTGAAGCTTGCTTTGACTACAACTACTACTTGAAAAACATAAACAATATATTTGCAAATTTAGAAGAGCGCTTAAAAGAGAAATATGCTTCTGAAAAAGTTAAGTGAACGGTTGCAAAATGGAAGTGAAGAAACTCGAAAAACTTTATGAGGGAAAGGCAAAAATAATCTACCGAACTGATAATCCTGATTTGATCATCCAGGAGTTTAAGGATGAGGCAACTGCTTTTGACGGTAAGAAAAAGGGCATTATTAAAGAAAAAGGTGTCATAAACGCTAAAATCTCTTCGGAATTGTTTCAATTGTTAGATGAAGCAGGAATTTCTACTCATTTTGTTGAGTTCGTGCCGCCCAGAGAAATGGTGGTCATTCAGTTGAAAATGGTTCCCCTTGAGGTTATTGTTAGAAACCTTGCTGCTGGAAGTCTTTCAAAGAGGTTAGGGTATAAGGAAGGATTCAAACTGAAGAATCCCATTGTGGAGTATTATTACAAGAATGATGAGTTGGGAGACCCTCTACTTACGGTTGAACATATTCAAGAATTGGGTGTGGCTGGTTTAGACATAGTAGAAAAAATGAAAGAAATGGCCCTGCAAATAAATATGATACTGAGAGAGTTCTTTGGTAAGAGGAATCTGGAACTGGTTGATTTCAAATTAGAATTTGGATTGAAGAATAGCGAGCTGATTCTTGCTGATGAAATCACGCCGGATACCTGCAGACTCTGGGACACCAAGACTAAAGAAAAGATGGATAAAGACCGCTTTCGCCGAGATTTAGGGAGTGTTGAGGAGGCTTACGAGGAGGTATTGAGAAGAGTTAAAAGTTAAGAAGAAAAAATTCAAAATGCAAAACGTAAATTACAACCAAAAACCTGAAAATTATTTCTTATGAAAGTAATAGCGCAATAGGGCAACAGTGTAATTAGTTGTTTGCAATTACTTTATTAATCTTTTACCATATTGCTATTCTTGTTTTTGCATTTTGGTTTTTAAATTAAAGCAAATATGTGGAAAATAGAAGTAGGTTTCAAACCAGGGGTTACCGATGCGTTAGGTAACTCCATAAAAAGAGAGATAAATGAAGACCTCCACATAACAGTGGAGGAAGTAAGAACTATCGATATTTATACTCTTTACATCCCCTTAGAAGCACACCAGGTTGAAAAGACTGCCAGCAAACTCATCGCTGACCCTGTGATTCAACAATATTCTTATAACGGTACACTTGCTGAACATTTTGATTTTCTTATTGAGGTTGGATACAAACCAGGTGTAACTGACAATGTAGGAAAAACAACTGAAGAGGGAATTCAGGATCTACTGGGTATCCAGCTCGAAGAAGGTCAATCGGTTCACACCTCCCGCGCTTATCTAATCAAAGGTAATATCACCTCAGAACATATCTCCACAATTTGCACCGGTCTACTGGCTAATCCTCTTATAGAAGACTATAAAGTCTGGGATGAGGAGAGCTGGAAGAAGGAAGCAAAAAAGAAACCTTCACAAAGAGTCTGGTCTACTCACCCGATAAGAGTAGCAGAGATTAATCTAAAGGTATCCGATAGAGAACTAATGGAAATCAGCAGGAAAGGGGTACTTTCCCTTGACATTGCTGAGATGAAAAAAATAAGAGACTATTATAGCGGTGTTAAGGTAATTAAAGAGAGAAGAGAAAAAGGTCTGGGAGAAAATCCTACTGACGTAGAACTTGAAATGCTTGCCCAAACATGGTCGGAGCACTGCAAGCATAAAATATTTAATAGCCTTATTGAATATTCTGAGAACGGTAAAAAGGAGAAGATCGATAGTCTTTTTAGAACGTACATTAGAAGAGCGACTGAAGAGATTGCGAAAAAGAAAGACTGGTTAATATCGGTCTTCGTTGATAATGCTGGTATCGTTAGTTTTAACCAGGATTATAATCTTGTCTTTAAGGTTGAGACTCATAATCATCCTTCGGCTCTCGATCCCTATGGCGGTGCCATCACAGGAATAGTAGGGGTGAACCGCGATCCCATGGGAACCGGCCTCGGTGCAAATCTTATTTTCAATACTGACGTCTTTTGCTTTGGACCACCTGATTTTCCCTATGAAAAGCTTCCTACAGGTGTGCTTCATCCCAAGAGGATCTTCAAGGGAGTAAGAAAAGGAGTGGAGCATGGAGGAAATAAAATTGGAATCCCTACCATAAATGGCGCTGTGCTTTTTGATGAGGCGTATGTCTATAATCCTCTGGTCTATTGTGGGACCGGAGGGCTTATGCCTAAAAAGATAGGAGAAAGATATACACATCAAAAGAAAGTCGAGGACGGGGACCTTATTGTAATGGTGGGGGGAAGAATTGGCAAGGATGGAATTCATGGAGCCACTTTTTCCTCCACGCGTCTCGATGAGGAGACTTCGTCTACAGCTGTGCAGATAGGTGCACCAATTGTTCAAAAAAAGATGATGGAAGCGCTTCTGGAAGCGAGGGATGAGGGATTATATACATCTATAACTGACAACGGTGCCGGAGGACTTTCTTCATCAGTGGGAGAGATGAGTCTCTTGAGCGGAGGTTGCCGTGTTCAGCTAGAAAAGGCACCTTTGAAATATCCCGGATTAGATCCTTGGGAGCTTTGGGTATCAGAAGCTCAAGAAAGAATGACGGTAGCAGTTCCCTCTGCAAATATAGAGAGATTTTTGCAGATTTGTAAAAGAAGAGACGTAGAAGCATCTGTCCTGGGGGAGTTTAAGGAAAATGGGAAGATAGAGGTGAGATATGAAGACAGAACTGTAGCCTATTTGGATATAAATTTCCTTCACGGCGGACTTCCTCGCAAAACAGAAGTTGCCCGCTTTGAAATATCTGATGAAGAGATTCCCGAACTAGAGTTACCAGCTGATCTCACTCAGTATCTTGAGGCAATACTTTCTAGCCTGAATGTATGTAGCAAAGAATGGGTGATACGGCAATATGACCATGAGGTACAGGGAGCAAGTGTAGTTAAGCCTTTAGTCGGAAAAAGAGATGATGGACCTTCTGATGCAGTAGTAATAAGACCTTTGCTTGACAGGCCAATGGGTGTAGTAGTAGCTAACGGTATCAATCCCAAATATGGAGAAATTGATACGTACTGGATGGCAGCTTCTGCTATCGATGAGGCAGTCAGAAATATTATTTCTGTAGGCGGACGGTTTGACCGAATCTCACTCTTGGATAATTTCTGCTGGGGAAATCCTCTCCTCTCTAAGGAGAATCCTGACGGTGATCTAAAATTGGGACAATTGGTAAGGGCTGCAAAGGCTTGTTATGATGTGGCAACTGCCTTTGGAACACCCTTCATATCTGGAAAGGATAGTCTTCATAACGAATATAGAGTTGGTGACAGGACTATTTCCATACCACCAACACTCTTAATATCGGCCCTAAGTATTATTGATGATTGTAATAAGGCAGTGACTATGGATGCCAAAAGAAGAGGTGATTTGGTATATCTGCTTGGTGTGACCAAAAGAGAAATGGGCGGCTCACATTACTATATGAATAGAGGTGTCAAGGGAGGAAGAGTCCCACGGGTAGATCCGGGTCAAGCAAAGGTGCTCTTTGAGAGATTAAATAGGGCAATCGGACAAGGCTTAGTTCACTCTTGCCACGACTGCTCAGAAGGAGGTATAGCCGTTGCAGCAGCTGAGACCTCTTTTGCTGGAGAGTTAGGAATGACCTTGGATTTACGAAAGATTGTAGGGGAAGAAAATCTTCGAGATGACGAGCTGTTGTTTTCTGAATCAAACAGCCGGTTTATAGTAACAGTTTCGCCAAAGAATCAGAACGAGTTTGAAAAAGTACTGAGAGGGCAAGCATTTTTGGTCGGAGAGATAACTAAGGAAAAGAAATTCGAGGTAATAGGTACTCAGGGCAAAATAGTTATAAGTGCGGACATATATGATCTCAAAGAAGTTTGGCAGAAGCCGTTAAGATGGTAGAAGAGAATTTAAAATTCAAAATACAAAATGATAATGTAAATTTCAAAAAGTTAAGGGGACAGACAAGCTAAAAGAATCAGATTTTTTAAAGATTTTTGGATTTTGGTATGTAATTTTGATTTTTACATCTTAATTTTTGGTTTATCCTGAGCAAACGAACACACAAATATTAGTTTAAAGCGAGAGAGCAATTTGAACAACAAAAAGCAACGTAACCCTAAAGCACTTATACTCATAGCGGCGGGAATAAACTGTGACAAGGAGACTGCATATGCTTTTGAGCAGGTAGGAGCAATATCTGAAAGAGTACATATCAATGATTTGATATTGGGTTTCAGGTCTTTAAAAGAATATCAAATTCTAGTTCTTCCGGGTGGTTTTTCCTTCGGAGACGATATTGCATCAGGAAAGGTTCTTGCCAATAAATTAAAATATAAGTTGGGAAAAGAGATTGAAAGTTTTATTGAGGAACAAAAGCTCATCTTAGGGATTTGCAATGGTTTCCAGGTGATGGTGAAGCTAGGTCTGCTGCCTGCCCTAAATGGAGAATTTCATAAACAGCAAGTCACCTTAACCTTCAACGACTCGGGACGCTTTGAGGATCGTTGGGTCTATTTGAAGATAAACAGGGAATCCCCGTGCATTTTCACCAAGGGGATTGACAAGCATATTTATCTTCCGGTTCGTCATGCGGAAGGAAAATTTATTCCTGCTAATGAGCAAATTTTGGGTCTTTTAAATGAGAAAAAACAGATTGTTGCTCAATATGTAGATGAAAAGGGTAGATTTGGAGCATATCCGGTTAATCCCAACGGATCTATTGGCCATATTGCTGGAATATGTGATGAGACAGGCCGCATTTTTGGCCTGATGCCACATCCGGAAGCCTATATTAGAAAAACCCAGCATCCTCGCTGGACAAGAGAAGAGCTGCCCGAAGAGGGAGATGGACTGGACATTTTCAGAAATGCGGTTGAGTATGCCAAAGAGAATTTCACATATAGCTAAGAGCCTAGAGCAGAGAGCGTAGAGAAGGAGTTCAAGAGCCTATATAGGTTGATAAAAGAATTGTTCTCTAAGCTCCAAGCTCTCCGCTACTAGCTGGTTATGCGGCACCATTTGTGCAATTGAACACAATCCTGTATTATTTAAATATATAGCTGCTCACAGTGTGAAAGGTTTGGTGGCTTTTGAACAAGCTCTGGCATGATGGGCCACAGGAAGCCTGCGGAGTATTTGGTATTTTTGCGCCAGGCGAGGACGTAGCCAGAATAACCTATTTTGGATTATACGGTTTGCAGCATCGTGGCCAGGAAAGCGCAGGTATTGCGGTTGCCGATGGTACTTCAACCTTTGTATTTAAAGACATGGGCCTGGTGTCTCAGGTCTTTAATGAAAAGAATTTGGCAAGTCTGCAGGGCCATATAGCGATTGGCCATGTTCGTTATTCTACCACCGGCTCCAATCACTGGGAAAACGCTCAACCCATTCATGAAACTTTCGGTGAGAACACTTTTGCCTTAGCTCACAACGGAAATCTTGTTAATACTAAACAGCTGCGTGAAGAGCTGGAAACTAGACACTGTAGACTTAGGGCAACCAGTGACACAGAGGTTATTGCTGCTCTAATTGCCAGCTCAGGGGAAAAAGATATTGAAAAAGCAATAGAGTCTACTGCACCTAAGTTGAAGGGAGCTTTTTCTCTTGTTGCCTTAACTGAAGGGAAACTTATTGGAATTCGTGATGCCCATGGAATTAGGCCCCTTTCCCTAGGCAAGCTGAGAGACCATTTTGTGATCTCTTCTGAAACCTGCGGTTTGGATATAGTGGGAGCCCAATTTGTAAGAGATATTCTTCCCGGAGAGATGGTGGTTATCGATGATAATGGTCTCAAGTCTCAAATAATTCTTCCCTCAGACAAGAAGAGCCTCTGTATTTTTGAGTTTATATATTTTGCTCGTCCCGATAGCTTCCTCTATGGACGCAACGTCTATCATGCGCGGAAGCATATGGGAATGAAGCTGGCAGGAGAAGGACGCATTGACGGGGATCTTGTTATACCTGTTCCTGACTCAGGAAATTCGGGGGCTATAGGCTATGCAGAGAGGGCAGGGATTCCTTTCGGTGAGGGATTGATTAAAAACCGTTATATTGGTCGAACCTTTATTCAGCCAAGTCAAATTATTCGTCAGCTAGGTATACGGTTGAAGCTTAATCCCTTAAGGGAAACTATTGAGGGCAAGAGATTGATAGTAGTCGATGATTCAATTGTGAGGGGAAATACCAGTAAGAAGATTGTAAGTATTTTAAGAAATGCCGGTGCTAAAGAGGTGCATATGTGCATAAGCTCTCCACCCATACGATACCCCTGCTTCTTTGGCATTGATACTCCCAGCCATCTCGAGCTGATTGCTTCCGCACTATCAGTTGAACAGGTGAGTGATTTTATTGGACTTGATAGCTTACATTATCTTTCTTTGGAAGGTGTAATCAAAGCTATTGACAGAGCCAGGGAAGATTTTTGCTGTGCGTGTTTTAACGGAGAATATCCGGTAGAGATTCCAAAGGATATAAAGATTAGCAAGGCAATGTTTGAAAAGGTGAGCAAAGAGAAGTAGAAGGATTTTATAACTTATCGGTAGATAGCTGAGGAACATAAAGGAGATGAAGAAGAAAAAAATCACTTACAAATTAGCCGGGGTTGACATTGAAGCAGGAACGAAGGCGGTTGAGCTGATAAAGGAGAGAGTACGCGCAACTTTTCGCAAAGAAGTACTCACAGATATCGGCGGGTTCAGCAGCCTTTTTGCTTTGGATGTAAAGAAGTATAAGAATCCCGTACTGGTTTCAGCTACTGATGGTGTAGGAACCAAGCTAAGGATTGCCCAAATGCTTAATAAACATGAAACAATAGGTATCGATTTAGTTGCTATGTGTGTAAACGACATAATAGTCCAGGGCGCGGAACCTTTGTTTTTTCTGGACTATTTGAGTATGGGGAAACTAATTCCCGAAAAGGTTGCAGAGATAGTTAAGGGAATTTCAGAGGGTTGTCAGCAAGCTGGTTGTGCTCTAATAGGTGGGGAGACTGCGGAGATGCCAGGGTTCTATAATCCTGACGAATACGATCTTGCAGGTTTTACAGTAGGAATTGTCGAGAGAGATAAGATTATCGATGGTAGTAAGATAAGAGAGGGAGATGTTGCTCTTGGACTTGCTTCTTCAGGGTTGCATAGCAATGGTTTTTCTCTAGCCCGCAAAGTAATTTTGGAGGATTCCAAATTAGAACTATCGGACATTCCCCCCAGATTAATGAATAGCATTGGAGAAGAACTACTTACTCCAACGAATATTTATGTTGGGGCCATTGGGGAACTTCTATCTGAGTGTGAAGTAAAAGGGCTTGCCCATATTACCGGAGGAGGAATTACTAATAATCTCGCTCGCATTCTACCAGAAAATCTGGATGCTTGCCTTCAGACCTCATCATGGAAGGTGGCTCCCATATTTGACCTTATTCAAGATTTGGGAGATATAGATGACAGTGAGATGCTTAGCACCTTCAATATGGGTATCGGTATTATTATTATCTTGCCGCAATCACAAGCTGCAATAGCCCAGATGTTGCTGGAAGAAAGAGGAGAAGAAGTCTTTGAGATAGGGAGCATAAAAGCGGGTAATGGCGGTGTAACATATAATGGCCAGAATTAACGTAGGAGTCTTGGCCTCAGGAAGTGGTACTAACCTACAGGCGATTATTGATGCCGCAAAAGCAGGGGAGATTCCAGCCGAGGTTGTAGTTGTAATAAGCAATAATAAGGATGCCTTTGCTCTGGAGAGAGCTTCCAAACATAAGATTCCGGGCTATTTTGTAGATCTCAAAGCATTTCCCTCGCGTGAAGATTATGATCGCCATCTCATAATGTTGCTTAAACAGCATAAAGTTGATTTGGTTATTCTTGCCGGCTATATGTTTTTGGTAGGAGCAGAATTTGTTCAGACTTACCTTAACCGTGTGATGAACATTCATCCAGCTCTCCTCCCTTCTTTTCCCGGTACAAAAGGAGTTGCTGATGCCTTAGACTATGGAGCCAAAGTAAGTGGGGTAACGGTTCACTTCGTTGACAGGGGATTGGATACGGGTCCCATAATTCTTCAAGAGGCGGTTCCGGTTAAGGATGATGATACTGAGGAAAGCTTACACCAACGCATTCATCAGGTGGAATATAAGCTATACCCTTTAGCAATTAAGCTTTTTGCGGAAGGAAAACTAAGGGTTGAGGGAAGAAGAGTAAAGATTTTGGGGAGTTTATAAAAGGAAGCTGCAGAGCTTCGGAACCGCAATGCAAAAGGAAAGAACCCTGTAAATTTGATACTAGAGGTTTTTAGACAGCTTAGAAGGGGGTAATGGTGCAAATCAAACGGGCGCTTATTAGCGTCTCCAACAAAAAGCATATTGTTGAGTTTGCCAGAGGGTTGCAGCAGCTTGGGATCGAGATTATTTCTACAGGAGGAACAACCAAAGCTTTGAAAGAGGAAGGAATTGAAGTAAGGGCTGTTTCTGAAATTACCAACTTTCCAGAGATTCTTGATGGACGGGTTAAAACCATCCATCCTGCTATACATGCGGGAATTTTAGCAAATAGAGCGATAAAGAAGCATATGGATACGCTAAAAGCACAGGACATAAAGCCAATTGATTTGGTAGTGGTAAATCTTTATCCTTTCAGCGAAACCATTGCTAAAGAAGGAGTTATGCTCGATGAGGCTATAGAGAATATAGACATAGGTGGACCTGCAATGATACGCTCTGCCGCTAAAAATTTTGAGGGAGTTGCTGTAGTCGTAAATCCAGAGCGGTATGCTTTAGTGCTGGATGAGCTAAAAAAGAATGAGGGAAATCTTTCCCAGGAGATATGCTTTGAGCTTGCCCGGGAAGCTTTCTATCATACTGCCTGGTACGATACCACTATTTATCGGTATCTGGAAAAGGAAGAATCAGATTTTCCTTCCCACCTCAACCTTTCCTATATCAAGATTCAGGATCTAAGATACGGAGAGAATCCTCATCAAAGAGCGGCCTTTTACCGGGATAGAGAAGCACTACCTCATTCACTGGTCTTTGCTCAGCAGCTTCACGGTAAAGAAATTTCCTTCAATAATATCCTTGATCTTGATGCAGCCTGGGCGATTGTGAGTGAATTTTCAGTTCCGGCCGCAGTTGTGATTAAACATACTAATCCTTGTGGAGTTGCGGTTGCCGATAATCTATTGTCTGCTTATAAGCGAGCCTATGCCTCAGATCCAGTTTCTGCTTTCGGCAGTGTTATCAGTTTCAACCGTACGGTTGATGAAAGCCTGGCCAAGAGAATAAACGAGACCTTTGTTGAAGCTGTAATCGCTCCTGCTTATCATGAGGAAGCCTTAACAGTTCTAGCTCAGAAAAAAGACATCCGCTTGTTATATATGGGAGAAGGGAGGTCTTCGCACAGTCACTCTATAGACATAAGAAGGGTAAATGGCGGTATTCTCCTTCAAGACCTGGATAATAGCAGGGAGACGCGTACAGAAATGAAGGTAGTGACTAAGAGACATCCAACCGAGAAGGAGTGGGAGGATCTCCTTTTTGCCTGGAAGGTAGCAAAGCACGTAAAGTCAAATGCCATTGTACTTGTAAAAGATCTACAGACTGTTGGAGTTGGTGCTGGTCAGATGAGCCGGGTGGATTCTGCGGCAATTGCAGCTAAGAAGGCAGGAGAAAGAGCAAAAGATTCTGTCCTTGCTTCCGATGCGTTCTTTCCTTTCAGAGATGGGATTGATGCTGCCGCTCAAGTGGGAGCTAGAGCTGTTATTCAACCGGGGGGTTCGGTTAAAGACAGCGAGGTGATTGCTGCAGCTAATGAGCACAATATGGCTATGGTCTTCACCGGTATAAGACATTTTAAGCATTAGCGCTAGTCTGTTCTTTGATGTCATTCTGAACAACGCGAAGAATCTCTTTAACCTCATGGTTTGCTTTTAACCAGTCATAAAGATAAAATACCTGACTAATGACAATAGCCAAAATAGATGTTCAATAGAAGAAGCTAGATAGTGGAAAAGATACAGTCTTGATAGAGCAGTCTTTCCTGGTTAGAATAAATCTGTTAACTAACAATTGTCAACTGTGAACTATTTTGTGTGGGCCGTTAGCTCAGCTGGTAG
>CAYGBL010000002.1:0-16076 GCA_964348135.1 uncultured Actinomycetota bacterium | reverse complement strand
GTGGGCCGTTAGCTCAGCTGGTAGAGCACCGGACTTTTAATCCGGGTGTCGTTGGTTCGAATCCAACACGGCTCACCATTTGTTTGGTTGACAATCCATGGTTCTAGATAAATAGAATCGAACGCAATCACCGGCAATATACGGAGCAAAGAGCCATTTCCTCTTATTAGTATTTACATAACCCCAAACAATCTTTAAGGTAATATCTTGGGCTAATTTGATAATATAGTGTTGCAAAAGTAAAGATTCTATATTCTTGAAATAGCTATCCAAACTCCAGGGGATTTGTTTTGAAGGAGGGAAGAAATGGGGAAGTTCTGGCGTAAAGGGCGGGAACGTAAAATAACTGTAGATGATATGATTCGTATAAGCAAAGAGAAGGGCGGCCATTTCTTCGATGATTCTACGATGCAGCACTTCGGGAGCCAGATTCACGGCGCAGACCTTGTTGCCGGAAAGTACTTTATCACCAGCGAGAAGAAGTCTGTAAGCGACCATACCCGTGTTTATACGGTCCGGGAGTTCGACTCTTCTACAGGAGAAGTAAAAGTCATCGGGGAATTTGGAGCATACACGTCACTTGAAGAAGCTGAGCAGGCTTTAACCGATCTAATAGAAAAGCAAACATAGAAACAAAAAAGAGTTAGAGATTGCAGAAAATAAAACTGTTAAGCCTACAGTAGGGACATGATTATGAATCATGTTTTTTCGCATGGTTCACCATTTATTTTCAAATATGCTAAACTCCTCGCATAAACCACTCTTTCTATAAGTCTTGATACCCTTAGTGTAAAAGCAAAAAAACAGAAGGTAAGAAATGAAAAAACTTAAGGCTGAGTTTCTAATATGCGGTGCCGGAATAATAGGATTAACCATAGCAAGGGAGCTGGTGGAGCAAGGTTATGAGAATATTATAATTATTGAAAAAGAGGCAAAAGTTGGTCTCCATGCTTCTGGAAGAAACAGCGGTGTTCTCCATTCCGGTATTTACTATAATCCCGATAGCCTGAAAGCAAAATCATGCTTGAGTGGCAATTTCTTGATAAAGGAGTACTGCCGTGAAAAGAATATTCCTGTATTTGAGTCAGGAAAGGTAATTGTAGCTAAGGATGATACCCAGATTGAAACGCTTAAGTTATTGTATGAGCAAGCAATTAAAAACGGGGCAAAAGTCGAGTTGATTGGCGAAAAAAAGCTCGAAGAGATAGAACCTGGTGCTAAAACGTTTACGATGGCGCTTTATTCCCACTACACCGCCGTGGTTGACCCAAAGGAAGTATTAAACTGCTTGTGCAATGATTTTGATACCAGTGAAAGAGTTATAGTTTTAACCCAAACTGAGTTTAAGGATTTAGAAAATGATAGTGTTGCTACAACCAATAACGGATTGATAGAGTTTGATACTTTCATAAATGCAGCCGGAATGAATACAGACATGATTTCGCATAAATTCGGAGTTGGCCTTAATTATAGAATGGTCCCTTTTAAGGGGTTTTATAAGAAGCTAAGAAAAGAAAAATCGGGCATGGTAAGAGGCAATATCTATCCCGTTCCGAATATTAAGAATCCTTTTCTTGGAGTGCACTTTACCAGGGATATTAGAGGCAATATCTATGTAGGACCGACAGCGACTCCTGCTCTTGGAAGAGAGAACTATGGGCTGTTTACCGGTATCGATTTTGAGGCTGTTGATATTATGTGGCGAGATATACTTCTCTTTGTTAACAACCCGAAATTCAGAGAGGTAGCATTTTCGGAACTGAGAAAATACTTTTCAAAATCTTTCTTCAAAGGCGCAAAAGACCTGGTGAAATGTTTAAACCCTGAAGATTTGATTCCGTCATCTAAAGTAGGAATAAGACCTCAGCTTGTAAACTGGTCAACAAAAGAACTGGTTATGGATTTTAAAGTTATCAAGAAAGACAGGAGTATCCATATACTTAATGCAGTCTCGCCTGCTTTTACGAGTTCAATGGACTTTGCGCGCTATGTTGTACAGAATTTTATTAGTTAGTTCTGTGCCAAGGGGACAAATTTTGCTTCCAAGATTACGTTTTAAATAATTCTAATCTTACAGATTGACGGTATCCAACTGTTGAGTGAAAATAAAGGCGAAGCGATGCATGCAGCTTTAATGGATAACAACTGAGTCTAAATAGGAGTCTCTTTATCTTTGGAAGATGGGAACCGGATAGATTTTTGATTCTCCGCTTTGGTACAGATGCGAAATTATCTTAGGATTTCGCAAGCTCGATGAGGAGAAGCACTATGAAGAAATGGGCGGGCATTATTGTCACTGTCCTTTTACTGGTACTGGCAGGTGTGGGTTGTTCCCAAAAAATTGAAACTCCAAAAAAGCCCGCAATAAAAATTCAATCTGAGCGAGCGCCGAAGAGACAGGAAGTCATAGTAACCAGAGTGATTGATGGTGAAACATTAGAGGTTTCCATAAATGGAAAGATAGAGAAAGTGCGTCTTGCAGGTATAGATGCACCAGATAAGGATAGCTATCTATTCGGAGAAGCGACTCATAAGACAAAAAGTCTGGTTGAAGGTAAAGCAGCCGGATTAATCAGCGATGTTAGTGACAGGGATAAAGACGGAAGACTGCTTCGTTACGTCTTTGTAGACGACACTTTTGTCAATGCTGAACTAGTACGACAGGGTTATGCAACTGCTCATATTTGCTTTCCTGATTTCAAATATTGTGATCTCTTCTATGAATCAGAGAGGAAAGCGAGAGAATATAGTAGAGGAATATGGGCTCAAAAAAAGACACTTCACCCATTTGCTGAAGCAGAGAAGAGGTTTGTTGCACGTAAGAAATCAGGAAAATACCATTATCCAAACTGTATATATACTAAGAAGATAAAATTGGCTGACAAAGTGTGGTTTGGCTCTCCCGAAGAAGCACAAGCAAAAAATTATATTCCCTGTAGAAATTGCAGACCACCAGGCGTGGCAGTTGCCGGGGAATCTATAGAAAATCCTCAATAATCTCCGCAAGTTAAAAAGGTAACGTTCATAAGCCTACTGTTAACCGGGACAATACATAAATTATTATTTAGAACCTCGGTTTGATACGAAAATCTACTTTTGCCATAAATTAGAACAATAATGGATTATAAACGAGATAGGTTTACACCTTCGTTTTATAAGAGCTTATAAACATAGGGCTCGGCCTGCATGCCTTAAAGATACTTGGTCGTCTTCTTTTCAAGTTTAATAGAGATTATTTTAGGCTACCGCTCGGGTCTCGCCTCACTAAAAAGAGACTTTGGATCAAATTTGATGATTTACGGATGAACGGACAAAAGACCGCGATAACAAGATATTCCAGTAAATTTATGTATGCATATTATAGGTTAGTGCTGGGTATAATATATTTGTGAAATATTCCACTTTAGGAGCCATTATGTTTGCGAAAGATATTATGACTAGAGACGTTGTAAAGGTAAAAAAGGATACTCCTGCAAAGGATATAGTAAAGTTGCTTATAGAAAAGGGGATAAGCGGAGTCCCGGTAGTCGATGAGAAAGATCATATAATTGGCGTAATAACAGAAAAGGACTTGCTCTTTAAGAAGAAAAAACCTGCATCGGTTGGCTGGTTATATCATTATGGCAAGTATATCGACCCTGATCAGTTTTTAAAGGAGTGGAGCAAAATTAAAGGAACAAAAGCTGAAGAGATAATGAGTAGAAACGTTGTTTATCTTCCAGAAAATGTTACTTGTGCTAAAATAGCAGAACTTATGATGAAGGAAGGAATTAAACGAGTATTTATAGTAAGAGGGAAAAGATTAGTAGGAGTGGTGAGCAAGGCCGATATCTTGAAGGGTGTAATATTAGGAATACGGGAGTGAAGGGTTAGCAATGCAGGCTAGAGATATTATGACCAAGGAAGTCATAACAGTTACAAGAGACACTCCAGTCGTGGATGTTATCGGGATACTCCTGAAGAACCGGATAACAGGTGTACCGGTAACGGATAAGGAAGGGAAGCTAGTGGGCATAATATCGGAAAGCGACCTCATCTATAAAGAAAAGTCACTCCTTCCTTTGACCGCTTATTGGGTAAACCAGGAGGAGTTTATTAAAGCATGTAAAAAGGCGCTGGCAACTAAAACGGGAGAAGCAATGTCTGCTACCGTTTATACTGTGACCGAAGAAACATCGGTTGAAGATATAACTGCCCTTATGATCGAAAAAGGAATAAAGAGAGTCCCCGTGATTAAGGATGGAAAGGTAATTGGAATTATCACCAGAGCCGATATTTTAAAAGCAATTCTAGTTGAGTGGCCTGAGGCTATTCCACACCCCAATTGGTAGAAGAGTAATTAAGCTTCTGAAATCTACCTTAGAAATCAGTTGAAAGTTACTTAGATTTACCTATAATAGCAATTTATCCAAATTACTAATCCCCTTATAAAATACTGTGCCAATCAGCATGATACTTTTAGTACTGCAATCTTCATATCTTATAGTTCATATTTTATAGGTTTTGACAGGACTTGCGGTAGACGCGAATCTCCGCGATTCATTCCGCAAGTTATTTTATTAACGGACCATTGCAGAGCAACAAATATTTGGGAGCTGTCAGAAACCTCAAAAAAGCAGCAATTTTGAAGAACTCTGTCCGTGAGTATAATTTTGCTCGAGCCTCTCATTATCATATTTTGAACCTCAGCTAAGAATAATTCATAGTAATTTGGGTAAAATACTGTTGACTTGCCCGAAAAGTATGCTATAGGTGAGATATAGGGTCATAATTTCCAAAAAATCTATTTTGTTAAGTTAAGAATATTAAAGGTAATTTCTTTAAAATAAAGAAATACTAAATATCTATTTCAAAGAAAAATCAAAAATCAGGTGACGTAGGAAGTATGCCAACTCAAAGAAACCACGAGATTTTACCAGAAAATACTGTATTTGTAATTGTTTCTTTTGAGGGTCCTGACCTCTATGCACAGGCAGGTGGGCTTGGTGTACGCGTAAAGGAGTTAGCCAGAGCCCTCGCCGAAAATGACTTCGAGACACACGTAATATTTATCGGTGACCCAAGAAAGCCGGGGGAAGAGCATCTTTTAAACGGTAAGCTTGTGCTTCACCGTTGGTGTCAGTGGATAAGTCAATATTATCCTGATGGTGTCTACCAGGGGGAAGAGCAGAAGCTTTATGATTTTAACAATTCCGTACCGTGGTTTATAGTTGATAAATTAGCTCGTCCCACGATCGGCCAAGACAAACTTATAGTCATAATGGGAGAAGAGTGGCATGCAGCTTCCGTAATTATAAACACCAGCGATCTTCTCTATTCTCAAGGTCTGCGTAACCGAGCGATCATGCTTTGGAATGCAAATCATACCATGTCGTTCCACCGTATTGACTGGCGCCGCCTTAATTACGTATCCACAATTACTACCGTGAGTAAATATATGAAGCACTGTATGTGGGATATGGGGATAAACCCTGTAGTGGTTCCTAATGGTATACCCCGGCGTATCATCAAGAAGCCAAATGGTGAGTTTAGAACCAGATTTAGAAGTCTTTTTAACGGTGATCTTGTACTGTTTAAGATTGGCAGGTGGTGCCCTCACAAGCGCTGGAATATGGCAATTGAAACAGTTGCTTCTCTTAAGCGGCAACACATTAACACCTGTCTGCTTATGAGAGGTGGTTGCGAACCTTATGGAGGAGAAATAATGTACAATGCACGAATGCTCGGTTTGAAGGTTAAGGAGGTTAACGTTAAGAAGAATAATGGTGAGGATTTCCTGGAGGCAGTAAGAAGAACAGGGAAGACCGATATTTTAGATCTTAAATTCTGGATAAACGAGGATTTAGCCACTTACCTTTATGCGTCATCAAACGCTGTTTTAGCCAACAGCGGCATAGAGCCGTTTGGTTTGGTGGGGCTGGAAGCGATGGCTGCCGGAGGATTAGTCTTTACAGGCTGCAGTGGGGAAGATTACGTAAGACCTTTCCAGAATGCAATTGTGCTCGAAACCAGCGACACCAGAGAAATTGTAAAATATCTCTTATATTTGAAAGAGAATCCGGAGGAGGAACAAAAGATAAGAAAAGAAGCAAGAGCTTCAGCGAAGTGTTTCACCTGGGATGAGATTATTAAGAATAATCTCATCTCCCGTCTAGAATATTTAGCCATGGCGCAAAATGTTAAAATTAAGAGGAATGCCCATGGCTAATAATCTCATCGTGTATACGGTAGTTCACCAACCGCGCCGCTTAAAGCTGCCCGCTCAACCTATCCCATCAGGCGCTTCTCCTCAAGATATCGAAAAATGCCTTTTTGATGATCAACTTAATAAATATTACCTGGAAAAGGTAGCCCGTACTTGCTACCGCCCTTCGCTCCAGATGTTTCAGAAAATGTTAAAGGCCGATTTTAAAATGTCGATTGGATTCTCTGTATCTTTCCTACAGCAGGCAGAGAAATGGCAGCCCAAACTTCTTAATACTTTTAAAGAATTTGCAGCCCACCCTAATGTTGAGTTGATCTGTGTCGACCCTTATCATGGTTTTCTGTGCCTGCTGGATATTGAAAAGTTTATTGAAAGGATGAAGTGGGCCCAGAAGTATTTAAAGGGACTGTTTGGAGTTAAACCCAAAGTAACCGATACTACTGAAATGTTTATGTCCAATGATGTATATTTCGCTCTACAGAAGGCGGGCTTTAAGGGTGCTATGATTGACGGAAGAGATTGGGTTCTGGAGTGGCGCGAACCAACACATCTTTATAAGTACGGAGACAGCAATCTTTATTTACTAACCCGGCACTATGAACTAAGTGATGACATAGGATACCGCTTTTCCAACCAGAGTTGGTCAGGTTGGCCGCTGATGGCAGGCTCTTATGCTCACTGGTTGAAAGAAGCGAGAGGAGACTTTGTTTTTTTGGGCTGGGATTTTGAAACTTTTGGAGAACATCATCGCGAAGATTCGGGTATTTTCTATTTCATGGAGTGGTTACCGGGGGAACTTAGCTGGAGGAATATAACTTGCCTCACTCCCAATGAGGCAATTAACAAATATAAAAAGCGTTCTTTCGATCTTGCATTGCCTGAATTCGGAACTACCTGGGCGGGAAGCGGAGGATTTGAATTTTTCTTAGGAAATAGTGCTCAACTAGCCATATTTCGATTGATGCACCATGTTTATAACAAAGCGAAGCTTACTGAGAATTCAGATCTTATAGACTTGGCAATCTGGCTCTTACAGTCAGAAAATCTGCATCTAATTCAGTGGTTTGGTAGAAGCGGAGAGGAAGCCGAAGTCTCTGCTTACTTTACTCCCAAAGAGTGGTGGATGCTCGGTCATGATCGTCTAATCCTTGAACACCAGCAGGTATATAAGAATTTAATACGCGCACTTGATTATTACTTATAAGGCTGCTGTTAAAGGTAATCTCGAAGAAATAACCACAAAGAGAGAATGGAAGACGGAAAAACAACTTTTGCCCTGCTATTACACAATCACCAACCTGTTGGTAATATGCCTGAAGTCCTCGAGGAGGTTTTTAGTAAAGCCTATCTACCTTTCATTGAGGTTATTAAAAAAAATCCAGAGTTTAAGGTAACTCTTCATTACAGCGGTGTACTCTTTGAGTGGCTCAAAGAAGCACACCCGGAATTCCTGGAAACGGTAAAGGGATTGCTGCAAAGAGAACAAATTGAGTTGGCTACCGGAGGGTTCTATGAACCCATCTTGCCAGTTATTCCGGAAGAAGATCAAATTGGCCAGATCCATAAACTCAACGCTTTTATTGAAGATAATTTTAAATACCATCCTCGGGGAATGTGGGTTGCAGAGAGGGTTTGGGAGCCACATTTGCCAAAGGTAATTTGTCAAGCTGGAGTACAATACGTAGTTCTCGATGATTCTCATTTTGCGGCAGCAGGGGCCGAAAAAGAGCATCTTTTTGGGTATTTTGTAACTGAAGAGGCAGGATTTCCACTCAACATATTTCCCAGCAGTATGAGACTAAGATATCTTGTACCTTTTTCATCGCCAGAGGAGGTCATTAAATACCTTAAGATTCAAAATAAACAAGGGGCGGACTTGGTGGTTGTTGGGGATGATGGAGAAAAATTTGGAGCATGGCCGGAGACATATCAACATGTCTATGAAAAACGGTGGCTAGAAAAATTTTTACACCTTGTAGCGGAGAACAGCAGCTGGCTAACTACAGCTACGCTTTCAGAGTGTTTGCATAAGAATAAACCGTCAGGAAGGATTTATCTCCCAACTGCATCTTATAGTGAAATGGCTGAGTGGTCAGGAGGTCACTGGAGAAACTATTTTGTTAAATATCCTGAAAGCAACAATCTTCATAAAAAAATGCTGTATGTAAGCTCAAAGGTACATAAGAGCAAAAGCACCGAAGCACTTAATGAATTATGGAGAGGACAGTGCAATGATGGATACTGGCATGGCATTTTTGGGGGCTTATATCTTCCACATTTACGCTCCGCTCTTTATTCCCATTTAATAAAGGCGGAAACGATGGCTGATGAAGAAATTTTGGGAAATGAATTTTGGCAGGAAGTGGAGGAATTTGACTTCGACAGGGATGGATGTAAGGAGATTATAGTAAGCGCATCAAAATGGAATCTCTATTTTGATTACCAAAATGGAGGGGGTCTTTTTGAGCTTGACTATAGACCCAAGGCAATAAATTTGTTGAATACATTAACACGGAGGAAAGAAGCATATCATCAAGAAATTTTACAAACAAACAGCACGCAGAGGAAAAGAAAAGTAAAAAGCATACATGAATTGAGCAAGGTTAAAGAGAGGGGATTGGAGAAATATTTAGTGTATGATAGATACCGGAGAGTATCATTTATTGATCACTTCCTTTCCATAGACTTAAAATTGCCTGATTTTAAGGAAGTTCGGTACCAGGAGCTTGGAGATTTCGCATCAGGTGATTATTCAGTAAAAATTGCGGGCAAAGAGCCAGTTGAGCTGCATTTTGAAAGATACGGAAAGGTATTAGGTGAGAATGTCCTACTTAATAAGAATTTTATTATCGACAATCGAGAAAGCAAAATGGATGTCAATTATAAAATTACCAACCTTGGCAACCAAGCTTTGAATCTATTTTTTGGTATAGAATTTAATCTCCTTTTTCCTGCAAAAATTAAGGGATCGTTGGATAAAATAACCTGGGATGATAAACTAAATGTAATTTCCGATGTGGATGCAGGAGAATTAAAGATTTGGGATCTAGAAAATCTTATCAGCGTTACTATGAGTTTTGACAAAAGAGCTATGTTTTGGGTTTTTCCCATAGAGACTGTATCTCAGTCAGAAGAAGGTTTTGAAAGGATTTATCAGGGAACAGCCATACTTCCATATTGGAGGCTTGAGCTTATGCCTGAAGAGAGCTGGCATTTAAAAATGGAGAAAGCACTAAAAGAGGAGACTGAGTAATGGCTAAAGCTTTAAATATTGCTTTTATCTGGCATATGCATCAGCCATATTACAAGGATCAAATCTCTGATACTTATGAACTTCCTTGGGTAAGACTACATGCTATTAAAGACTACTATGATATGGTATCCATACTAAAAAACTATCCAAAGGTCCACCAGACTTTTAATATTGTTCCCTCACTTTTAGAGCAAATTAGTGAATATGCTGAAGGCACAGTTAGAGACAAATATCTGCACTATAGTATGAAGCACCCGAATGAACTGACCAGTAAAGAAAAGATTTTTATTCTTAAAAGATTTTGCAATCCAGCCTGGGAGAAGAGAGTTGCGAAATATCCCCGATATTGGGAACTGATAAAAAAGAGGGAGGAGTTATTTTGCGCTCTGGGGGCTCCTCGAGCTGCTGCTAAATTTACTGAAGATGAATATCGTGATATACAGGTATGGTTTAACCTTTCCTGGTTTGATCCTATGTGGATTGAGAAATTTCCAGATCTTAAGAAAATTGTAGAAAAGGGCAGAGATTTCAGTGAAAAAGATAAATACTGCGTTACCGAAAAACAGTTTGAGGTAATTAGGAAAATTATTCCTTTGTATAAAGAGATGCAGGAACGGGGGCAGATAGAGATCACTACATCTCCCTACTATCACCCCATACTCCCTCTTCTAGTGGATGTCAGTTCGGCCAGAATAGCAGTTCCCGATATTGAATTGCCACCGGTTCCCTTTGCTTTTCCGGAAGATGCTAAAAAGCAAATTGAGGATGGCCTGGACGCATATTTAAAATATTTCGGGACTAAACCATGGGGAATGTGGACACCGGAGCAGGCAGTAGGTGAAAATATTCTCGCAATGCTGGCACAAGAGGGAATTAACTGGATAATCAGTGACGAAGAAGTCTTGGCCAGGTCATTAGAACGGCAGATACCTCGAAATGAACAAAGGGCAGTGCTTGAACCAGAGGTACTATATAAACCATATCTCATTGAGAAAGATAGCTTTAAAGAAACAATAGTCTTTCGAGATTTAGTCCTTTCCAATTTAATTGCATTTGTCTATGGATCGCGACCAGCTCAGGAAGCTGTAGCCGACTTTATTGAAAGGCTTGAACAAATCTGGAATATGGTTAAAGAAAGAAATGATGATTTTTTAGTGACTGTAGCTCTGGATGGTGAGAATTGCTGGGAATACTATCAAAATGATGGCCACGACTTTCTGCACCTTCTTTACGAGCAGCTTTCTGAAAAAGAATACTTTAATCTGGTAACCGTAAGTGAATATCTTTCACGCCAGACTAAATTGAACCAGCTTTCTAAACTTCATACTGGATCGTGGATTAATGGCAATTTTCGTACCTGGATAGGAAGCCCCGCCCACTCTTCTGCCTGGAACTATTTACTTAAGGCCAGAAATATGTTGCTTGAATATCAAGCTGCGCATCCTCAAGGGAAAAAAGAACTTATACAAAAAGCATGGAAAGAGATCTACATTGCAGAGGGAAGTGACTGGTTCTGGTGGCTGAGCAACTTGCATGATTCGGGTATGGATGAAATATGGGACAGCCTCTTTCGTCTCCACCTTAGAGCAGTGTATGAGTTGCTGGGAAGACCTTCGCCTTTATATTTATATTACCCTCTTCTGGAAAAGGCTGCTTTATCTCCAGTGACTCCACCCTTGGGTAAATTATGTCCCAGAATTGATGGTAAGGAAACAGCACGTGATGAATGGGCTCTAGCAGGGCGCTATGATTTTGCTCCTACTTTAGGAACTATATCAAGAGAAACAGGGCTACAAAGAATATACTACGGATATGATGAGGAGAATCTCTTTCTCAGGATTGATGGGGTATTTCAATTGTTAAAACAAGAGAAGAGCAATATTTGGTTAGAATTGTGTTTCTTTGGGCCCCGAAAAACTGGTCCCAACTCTTATCTCGGTCAGCTAGGAACCGACATCTCTGAGCTAGGGCTTACCCATGAGCTAAAAATTACTTTTGAGGGCAATCAGGCAAAAGTAACTCTTTCAGAGGTGAGAAATGAAAGCTGGATTGACAAAAGGGAGATTCATAACGTTATGGTTGGAGACAATCTGGAGATGGCAGTTCCATTCGCTGAGCTTGGACTGAAAGCAGGAGACCTTCTTAATTTCGTTCTTATTTTGGTAAAAGATGAATTGTGCTATGAAAGAGCGCCAAAGGAAGGACTTTTTTCAATAAGGGTTCCAGAGGAAATAGAGCTGGAAATTCAACCTCGAGGTAATACAGTATTGATGGCTTCCTCTGAGGTTGTACCTTTTGCTAAGACAGGGGGCCTTGCGGATGTTGCTGGTTCTCTACCGAGGGTATTAAGAGAACAGGGTATGGAAGCCAGAATTATTATGCCCAAGTATGCACAGGTACAAGGAGACAGTCTTGGATCTGCAATAACCTCTTTGTCAGTACCAATGGGTGAGCATAGCGAAGAGGCAATTGTTTATAGTGGCTCTTCCAAAGGGGATATACCGGTATATTTTGTCGGCAACGATAAATATTTCAATCGTGAGAATCTCTATGGGTATCAGGATGATGCTGAAAGATTTATATTTTTCTGCAGAGCAGTCTTGGAAATTCTAAAAAAGATTAACTGGCAGCCAAATATAATACACTGCAATGATTGGCATACTGGATTGATACCTAATTACTTGGCAACTCTTTACCAGGAGGATCCCTTTTTTGTTCAAACTGCTACCGTCTTTTCTATTCATAATTTATCCTATAAGGGAATTTGCAGCTTCCAGAGTCTGAAGCTGGCAGGATTGGGTGAGTACGGGCTGGTCTATCCACCTATCATTGAGCAAGCAGAAAGGATTATGCTAATCGCCCGAGGCATTGCTTTCGCTGATGTAGTCAACACTGTTAGTGGACGATATGCCTTAGAAATACAGACTCCTCAGTTTGGAGAGGGTCTTGATCCTTTATTGCGAGAGCAGAGAGAAAAACTATTTGGAATTCTAAACGGAATAGATTACCAGGAATATGATCCTGCAACTGATAAAAATATTGTATTTAACTATGATGCTTATGCCCTTAATAAAGTTCCAAATAAGGTGTCTCTGCAAAAAGAATGCGGGCTTACGATAGATCCGGAAACTCCTCTTGTAGGAATAATCTCCAGGTTAACTGATCAGAAGGGCTTTGACATAATGATAAAGCTTATTGATCCTATTATGAATCAGCCCTTACAGCTTGTACTTCTGGGTACAGGTGACCAGAGATACCATGAGGTATTTGAGCGAGTGAAGCAGAGATATCCTACGAAGGCAGCTGTATTTCTTACCTTTGATAATGCTTTAGCTCACCGCATCTATGCTGGTAGTGACATGTTTTTGATGCCCTCTAATTTTGAACCATGTGGTCTTGGGCAGCTTATAAGTTTGCGTTATGGAACTATTCCCATTGTTCGCAGCACCGGAGGATTAGCGGATACGGTTAAAGATTTCAATCCGCTAACTAATGAGGGAAGTGGGTTTGTCTTTGATGTCTCGGGTGTGTATCAGAGAAGGTCAATGGATAAAGCGGCAGCCCTTTTTGTAGCGATAATTAGAGCCTTGGAGACCTACAAAAACAAGGAGATTTGGCAAAGCTTAATGAAGCGTGCAATGCAGTTAGATAATTCTTGGGGGAATTCTGCTAGAAAGTATGAGTTGCTTTATCAGAAGGCACAGCAAGAAAAAAGATTTAAGCATTGTAAGACGAAAGTCTATGATTTAGGAGGATGACAGTTGCCAGAATTAAGACGGGATTTGGTAAGTGGTAGATGGGTTGTTATTGCAACAGAAAGAGCAAAACGGCCGGAAAGTTTTAGCAAAGCTATAGATGAAGAGCAAAAGGAAGACCATACCTGTCCGTTTTGTTATGGAAATGAACATCTTACTCCACCTGAAGTCATGGCCTATCGAGACGGTTCCTCAAGAGATACAAGCGGATGGCAGGTAAGAGTTGTTCCCAATAAATATCCCGCGTTTACTTTTAATGAAGAGGTACATAACGATGATTTTGAAATATATTCCATGCGTGAGGGAATAGGTACACATGAGGTTATAATAAGCAGTCCCTCTCATCATAATAGCCTTGCTCTTCTTGCACCGGAAGAAGCGGCATTGGTAATTTCAGCATATCGGGATAGGTACGTAGCGTTAAAAGAAGATGAGCGCATAAAGTTTATTCTCCTGATAGTCAATCACGGCAAGACAGCAGGGGCATCTCTTGAGCATCCCCATTCACAATTGTTTGCTATTCCGACAGTACCTCAATTAATTCAGGAAGAGTTGAAAGGTTCAGCTAAATTTTATAAGGATACTGGCCAGTGTGTGTTCTGCAAGATTGTAGGATATGAGTTAAAAAGGGGTATAAGAATAATAGAAGAAACAGAGAGATTTGTTGCTTTTGCTCCTTATGCATCTCGCATACCTTTTGAGGTTTGGATTGCGCCGAAAAACCATGAACCCAGGTTTGAAGCAATCAGCGAAGAGGAGATTAGAGAGTTTGCGCAGCTCCTTCAGGGAGTATTATACCGTTTTTATATCGGTTTGGGTGATCCACCCTACAACTACTATTTGCATACTCTGCCATGTCGAGGTGTAACAAGCAGAGTAGGCGATTTGGAACAAATATATCACTGGCATCTGGAAATTTTGCCTAAGCTGTCAGTTATAGCTGGTTTTGAACTGGGTACAAATATTATGATAAATGTGACTAGGCCAGAGGATACAGTAGAGTTTCTAAGAAGTGTTTCAAATTATCAAAGGAGGAACTTGTGAGATATTCTTGCCAGGTTATTCAGCAATGTCCAAGGGAAAAGTATATGAATTGTCCCGCTTTTTTAGCAGGAAAAAATTGTTGGCAAGTATCTGGCGTACTCTGCTGCAAACGAAACATAAAGAACCGTTGTCAGGATTGTAAAGTCTATCTTGCATCTCAAGCGACCCCCATGCTGCCACACCATTTTATCCGCCCTACAGCCCTGGAAAATACGCCAGAGGTTCTAGCCTTATTCACACGGGTATGAACGATATTTTCTCCACTAGTGCGTAAATCTTACCTTATTGGCCCAAATTTATGGAAATTAACAATATTCATCTTGTTTCAAATAGAAGGAATTTTGCTAGAAATATCTAATAAATATATATTATAATAAATATATTATTATTTTATTTTTAATAGTATGTACTATTTTTCACTTAGTCGTTAGAGCTTGAAGAATAAACTTTTTCATTCTCGGTCTGCTTGTATATACTCCGTATTTTTTAAGAAAAGGCCAATCATATTAATAGTGAAAGGGGAGAACTAAAATGAAGTTAGATCGTCCTCTAATTATTCTGTCAGGCTTATTTATTGGCATAGCAGCAGTTGTACTCGCACTTAAGGGTAATCCGCCAAATATGGGGTTCTGTATTGCCTGCTTTGAGAGGGACGTAGCAGGCGCACTTGGTTTGCATAGGGCGGGTCTGGTACAGTAGTACCTCAGGCCAGAAATAATTGGTATTGTTTTAGGGGCTTTTATAGCTGCTTTAGTTGCAGGAGAGTTTAAACCATGAGGGGGGAGTTCACCTGCTCTACGGTTCTCTGTGGGCGCTTTTGCTATGATTGGGTTTCTTGTATTTTTAGGATGTCCTGTGAGGATGGCTATCCGTCTGGGAGGAGGAGATCTCAATGCACTAATAGGCTTAGCAGGTTTCGTAGCAGGGATCTCAGTTGGTGTAATCTTTCTGAAGCGCGGATTCAATATGGGCCGTGCTCAAGAAACGAAAGGCAGTGACGGTTGGATGCTCCCAGCAGTAATGATTCTATTTTTTCTATTTCTTCTTTTAAAGATAAATTTCAACCGTGAAGCCGGCGGGCCTATTTTCTTTAGTGTTCAGGGGCCGGGAGCTATGACTGCTCCCATCGCTTTTTCTCTTATCGGTGGATTATTAGTTGGGGGATTTGCGCAGAGGTCACGTTTTTGTACAGTAGGAGGAGTAAGAGATTTCATTCTCTTTAAAGACACCTTTCTTTTGACCGGCCTTATAGTATTATTTTTAACTGTGCTGGTAGGGGATTTGGCATTTGGACTTTTCAAGCTGGGATTCAATAAGCAACCTATTGCTCATAATTGGCATCTATGGAATTTTCTTGGCATGACTCTTGGTGGATGGGGTTCTGTTTTATTGGGCGGTTGTCCTCTAAGACAACTGGTGCTATCTGCTAATGGCAACACCGATTCAGCATTAACTGTTTTGGGTATGCTCATAGGAGCGGCCTTCGCTCACAATTTTGTTCTCGCTGCTTCACCAAAGGGTGTACCGGTATATGGTCAGATAGCAGTCGTAATTGGTCTATTCCTCTTTCTGATAGTGAGCATAGCCAACAGGGAAAAAATATAACAAAGAGTTTAGATAATTCCTCATATTAACTAATCCATTAATCTTGCACATACGATAATAATTTCTTTATAATTAGTGAGGTTCAGGCGGAAGCAAATATTGATCGCAAGCCTGTTCTTTTAGATCAGTTGATTTAACATGCCCCCATCGTCTAGAGGCCTAGGACACCGCCCTTTCAAGGCGGCGGCGGGGATTCGAATTCCCCTGGGGGCAC
>CAYGBL010000001.1:86515-221397 GCA_964348135.1 uncultured Actinomycetota bacterium | reverse complement strand
ATCGACGGCCCGGTTTGGCACCTCGATGTCGGCTCATCGCATCCTGGGGCTGGAGTAGGTCCCAAGGGTTTGGCTGTTCGCCAATTAAAGCGGTACGCGAGCTGGGTTTAGAACGTCGCGAGACAGTTCGGTCCCTATCTGTTGTGGGCGTAGGAGACTTGAGGGGAGTTGCCTCCAGTACGAGAGGACCGAGGCGAACGGACCTCTGGTGTTTCAGTTGTGGCGCCAGCTGCATTGCTGATTAGCTACGTCCGGATGGGATAAGCGCTGAAAGCATCTAAGTGCGAAGCCCACCCTAAGAATAGGTCTCCCATCCCGTCTCGGCGGGAGTAAGACTCCAGATAGACTATCTGGTTGATAGGCTAGAGGTGTAAGAGTGGTAATACTCTTAGCTAACTAGTACTAATCGGTCGAGGATTCAACTTTTTATCGAACGCTGTGCAGCTTTGAGGGCATAAGTTTAGTATTTGCTGTTGGCTCTTAGATGTTGGAAAGATCAAAGGTTAACAGCTAAAAGCTAACAGTCAATTTCGGTGGTCATAGCGAAGGGGGTACACCTCTTCCCATTCCGAACAGAGAAGTTAAGCCCTTCAGCGCCGATGGTACTGCACTGGTAACGGTGTGGGAGAGTAGGACGCCGCCGAATCTAAAAAGAAAAGACCCCTTGAGGGTCTTTTTTATTGCTTAAGGCTCTAGGTTCATAGCTCGTAGCTTAGAGCTTATTAAAATGTGGCTGTCGACCTTTAGACCGGCCATTTTTATGGGATGCATTTTCACTCAAGGCTTAAGATAGGTGGATTAAAAAGTCCATTTCATGAATGTATAGTGTAAAATAAGTTAATGTAATAAAAACTTAAGTGTCTTTAGATATTTTCTGGGGGTGAAGATGGAAATACGGGAGATTGCAGAAAAGCTTGATAACAGTTTTAATGCTAAAAGTGACGCCCGAGAGAAAGTATTAATTTTTTCACGGCAGGCGATTCAGTATTCCGGAAAAGCTATTCGAGCAATTCATCGTGATGAGACCAATGTAACGGATGAGTATCTTAATAAAGCAAAGGTTGCCATTGAGCAATGCAAAGAACTCTTACGAGATCATCCTGACATTTTATATGCCGGCTTTGTGCAAGATGCTCAAAAAGAATACGCGGAAGCTATAACAACCCACTCGCTCATAAATAACAAAAGTATGCCTGATCCAGATATACTGGGGGTGGACTATGCTCCTTATGTTAATGGGATTGCTGAGACGGTTGGTGAATTGCGGCGCCACATTCTTGATTTAATAAGGCACGATAAACCTGAAGAAGGAGAGAAGTTTCTCGAATATATGGATGAGATTTTTTACCTTTTAGTATCGCTTGATTATCCTGAAGCTATAACAGGTGGGCTTAGACGATATACAGACGCTGCTAGAAGTATAATGGAGAAGACAAGAGGCGATTTGACTAATGCTTTACGGCAGAGGAAACTTATAAAAGCTCTGAAGGATTTGGAGGAAAGACTTTAAGTGAATTTTCTGCGGAGAAAAGTAACGCCCTATTTTTAATGAATGATTTGGCTAAGAGTAACACCTGTTATTTGGTGAATTGAATCAAAATCTTTTCTGTGTTAAGTTTTTTCTGAAATGGCAAAAAAGCAAAAAGTGGGTTATAAGTATCAACCATTAGGATTCCTTGATGCAGAGCTCAGCCTCGGTAGCCATCTCTGCTGTTTTTATGAAGACAGTGAGGAACAGTTTGGCGTACTCCGCCCCTTCCTGATTAACGGAATCAGAAATGGTGAGAAGTGTATAAATATTGGAACCAGCGAGCTGTCTTTCGATATTAAAGCTGCGTTAGCAAATGAATTTAATGTGCGTGATCTTCTCAATCGGGGAAGCCTGGAAATTTTTGAAGAGGTAGACCTTCGCGTCAAAGATGAATTTGATCCCAAGAAAGCACTTCGTTTTATCAAAGGGCTGGTAACTCAAGCACGCAAAGAAGGATGGCCTTCTTGCCGCATTGCAGGAGAATGGACCTGGCTCCTGGAGACAGCTCAAGACCGTGAGCATTGGCTAGAATTTGAAGCTATGCTTAATATGAAGTTCTCTAATCTGCCAGCTATTCTTATTTGTCAGTACAATGTGAATGAGATTACGGCACATTTTATGATGGATATTATGCGGACTCACCCCATGGTTATTTTAAACGGGTTAATTTATGAAAATCAGTATTTTGTAGAGCCGCGAGAGTTTTTAAGAGGACGGATAGGTCGGTCAGAGCGCATACACTAACATCTTAGAAGTCATGAGCAAGGAGTAAGTAGCGGGGTAAGATTTTACTCTCTACTGCCGACTAAGAGAATCATTACTGGCTTTAATGTAAGGTAAAAAGCCAGCTTTGAATTTACGAGAGCGTGATAACATCCTATTGTAAATTAACTGAGCCGGGGGTATAATTCTCAGAGTCGTTCTGACCCCGCCTTGGCGGGGAAAGAATCTCCCTATTAGAGATCCTTCGTCCCCCGATGGACATGGGGGAACCTCAGGATGACGGTGAAATTTATGCCCACCGTCAATTAACTTAAAACCAATGGAACTAATAGCGAACCTAATTGATCTTTTTCTAAATCTGGATGAACATCTAAACATAATCATTAAAAACTACGGGGTTTGGACTTATCTTATACTTTTTCTCATCATCTTCTGTGAAACTGGTCTTGTTGTAACTCCATTTCTGCCAGGGGATTCATTGCTTTTTGCTGCCGGAGCTTTAGCAGCAAGCAGCCCTCTAGAAGCTAAATGGTTATTTGTGCTCCTAAGCATAGCTGCCATAGCAGGGGATACAGTTAATTATTGGATTGGATATTTTGTTGGACCTAAGGTATTCCACAACCAAGATATCCGTTTCTTTAAAAAGGAGTATCTTGACCGTACCCATCAATTTTATGAAAAGTACGGTGGGGAGACTATTATAGTTGCAAGATTTGTTCCCATCATTCGAACCTTTGCTCCTTTTGTGGCCGGCATCGGCACTATGACCTACTGGCGTTTTATTACTTATAATATCTTCGGGGGTGTTGCCTGGATTACTATCTTTGTTTTTGGGGGTTATTACTTTGGCAACTTACCGACTGTCAAAAACAACTTTTCCCTGGTTATTATTGCTATTATTCTTATCTCGGTTATGCCTGGTGTGATTAAGTTTTGGCAAGAGAAAAGGAATAGAATTCGAGGGACCTAGGGTCATAACGTAAAAGGATTCTAGGATTCGAGGGTTCAAATGATTTTTCACTGGAGTCCTAGACCCTTTGGCCCCTTGAATCCTTAGACTTTAAATCTTTGAGCTAGAATCTTATTCGATTGATTTAAGAGGAGAGTGCTATGGAAAGAAAGATTAAAATAATGCCCTGTCTAGATATGCAAAATGGCCGCGTAGTGAAGGGTGTTCATTTCGTTAACATTCGTGATGCTGGCGACCCTGTAGAATGCGCTAAGGTTTACTGTAGTGCGGGAGCTGATGAGCTCGCTCTTCTTGATATTACTGCCACTGTCGAAGGACGATCAACTATGCTTGATGTAGTTAAGCGTGTTGCCGAAGTGGCAACGGTTCCTTTTACAGTAGGTGGAGGTATTTCAGATATCGCTTCAGCTAAAGCAGTTATTGAAGCAGGAGCAGATAAAGTATCAACAAGCAGCGCAGCTTTTCGGGATCCAAAAATTATTAGTGAATTGGTTAAAGAGTTTGGATCGGAAAAGGTAACGGTAGCAATCGACGTAGACAAAAATGATGCTTTACCCTCAGGATATGAGGTTTACATTCATGGAGGAAGGACAGCTACGGGAGCGGATGCTATTGAGTGGGCAAAGCAAATAGACAGTTATGGCATTGGTACGATTCTGCCTACCAGCAAAGCTACTGATGGTGCAAAAACAGGGTACGACCTGCCTTTAATAAAGAAAATTGTAAATGTCGTCTCTGTTCCTGTAGTTGCCTCTGGAGGCGCAGGTACACTTGAGCACTTTTATGAAGCTGTCCAGGAAGGCGCTACCATTTTACTTGCTGCTTCAGTGTTCCATTTCGGGATAGTCAAAATTCCAGAACTTAAAGAATATTTGAACAGTCGCGGACTAGCAGTTCAAAAAACGTAAGCTTGATGTTTAACTCAAGCCAGATGCACTTTGGATCAAAACTGCCCTTGCTATTATTGATAAGCTCGGGGGTTTACAACAAACTCTCTCTTTCTAAAATGAGGCAAGGAGTACGGCAATAATTCCGGTAAGAAAAACGCCATCGAAAGTACCAGCACCTCCGATTGAGACCACTGGGGCACCCAGCCCCTTTATTTTATTAAGGTGTAAGATATCGGCCCCTATGAGAGTCCCCATACTACCGCCTATATACGCAACGGGAGCAGGATTAACAGGCATAAGTACCAGTGAAATGAAAGCTGCAAGAATGGGTGCAAAGAAAACGGGAACTGCAATTCCTAAACCCCTAACCGGTCGCGCAAGGCGATTAACAACTAGAGTTATTAGTGTTGTGGTGATGAGAATAGCTATAAACTGATCTTTAGCTATGATAAGATAGATCGAAACTATAAGTGGCACAATAGCACCACCAACATTAACTGCCAATAAACTCTCTTGTTTGTAAGTTGTCTTTGGAATAATGTAGCGTAATCCGAAAAAATTAACTGTTCCTTCCTCAATTACCTTTTCTTGGACAAAGCGTTTAACGGGAATGTTTATATAGCTTCCAATAAGAGAAGCCAGCAGAAGAAGAAACATATACTCAGGAGCAATTCCTACTTTGTCAAAGACATAAGTTATTACACCAATCTGAATGAGGGCAAAGATAAAAGCAAGTAATATGAAGAAAGCTATGAAGAAGACAAAAGCTAATGGAAAAAATAACATTTTTGATCCCCGCAATAAAATAAAATGCTAATGAACTCTTCTTGTTAGCATATAATATAGAGTATTTTCCCACCGGGTTGGCATTTTTCATAATTCCCCTTTTAAAGCTGGATTAAACTTTCAGGAAAGAAATGCTAAACCAAAAAACATAGAAATTTCTTTCGATTTACGTGTCAGCATTGCGAAGGATGTTTAAGAAGACTCACTAAGTAGGACTGATTTTTTTATACTTTTTTTTCCAAAAAACAAATAAAGCACACTCGTTATAACAAGATTTATCTATAACATTTATATATAATAATAAGCATAACGATGAAAATGGTTTAAAGATATAGAGAAAAAGCACAGGTTTTAGCGAGCTTTTTGAAAGGTATGAAGTTGAGTGTTTTATATAAGGTCGAGAAGTAAAAATTATTGAGAAAAGGAAGAAATATGTTGAAGAACTTAAGAGGGAGACTTATGTTCTTTATTTAGCTTATAAAGATCCCAGGGTACCGTGGTATGCAAAAATATTTGTTGCTTGTTTAGTTGGATATGCATTTAGTCCTATTGATTTTATTCCTGATCCTATTCCAGTTTTGGGTTATGTGGACGATTTAGTACTGATTCCTTTAGGTATTGTTCTCTCTCTTAAAATGATTCCGCATGATGTTCTGGTAGAGTGTCGAGAAGAAGCAGCAGAAGCAAGAGGCCGAGGGAAGCAGACAAATAGGATAGCTGGCGGTATTATCATCCTCATCTGGATTTTTTTCGGAGCTTTAGCTATATCTTTTGTAATGCGAGCTATTTCCTCTCTCTGACCAATATATCTATCACAGATGGATCGGCCAATGTACTTGTATCACCCAGGTCTTCGATATTGCCTGCAGCAATCTTTCGCAAAATGCGGCGCATTATCTTACCGCTTCTTGTTTTCGGGAGTCCAGAGACAAAATGGATTTTATCAGGCTTAGCAATAGGACTGATTACTTCCCTCACATGGTTTTCAAGAATCTTCTCGAGCTGTTCTGAAGGCGTGAAGCCTTCTTTTACAACTACGTAAGCATAGATGCCTTCTCCCTTAATATCATGAGGATATCCGACCACAGCTGCTTCTACGACTGCCTCATGGGAGACAAGAGCGCTTTCCACTTCAGCTGTTCCAAGTCTGTGTCCGGAGACATTGATGACGTCGTCGATGCGCCCCATAAGCCAATAGTTTCCCTCATTATCAACTCTTGCGCCATCTCCAGTAAAATAGTAACCAGGAAAGCGCGTGAAATAGATTTCTTTAAGCCGCTCGTTTTTAGGATCACCCCAGGTTCCTCTAAGAATGCCCGGCCACGGTTTCTCAATTACCAGGTAGCCGCCCTCATTTACAGCAGCTTCGCTGCCGTCTTCCTTCAGAACCCTTGCAGAAACACCAGGAAAGGGAAAGTTAGCTGAGCCCGGTTTGAGAGGAGTAGCACCCGGAAGAGGAGTTATAAGAATGCCTCCGGTTTCTGTCTGCCACCAGGTATCGATAACTGGACACCGTTCTTTTCCAACTATGGTGTAATACCACATCCATGTTTCTGGATTAATAGGTTCACCGACTGTTCCTAAAATACGAAGGGAAGAAAGATCAGATTTATCTACCCAATAGTCACCTTCTCTCATCAGCGCCCTGATAGCCGTAGGAGCTGTGTAGAAGATATTTACCTGGTGCTTGTCAATTATCTGCCAGAAGCGATCAGGATAGGGAAAGGTTGGGACACCTTCAAATATAAGAGAGGTTGCTCCTTGAGACAGGGGGCCATAAACAATATAACTATGGCCGGTTACCCAACCGATGTCTGCGGTGCAGAAAAATATATCTTCATCATGATAATCAAATATCCATTTAAAAGTAAGCGCAGCAAAAACCATGTATCCACCCGTCGTGTGAAGAACACCTTTTGGCTTTCCAGTTGAACCAGAGGTATAGAGAATGTATAAAGGATCTTCTGCATCCATTTCTTCAGGTTCGACGTATCCCTTGATATCTTCGGAAGCCATCTCTTCATCCCAAAACAGATCTCTGCCCGGCTCCATGTTAACTTCTCTCATGCTTCTTCCAACAACAATTACTCTTTCTACAGTAGGACATTCGAGAAGCGCTTCATTTGCATTTTCCTTAAGAGGGATATATTTTCCTCCCCGAATTCCCTCATCAGCCGTAACGAGCAACTTAGCGCTACAATCATTTATTCTCTCACATAGAGATTTAGCTGAAAAACCGGCAAAGACAACTGAATGGATAGCGCCAATTCTTGCACAAGCCAGCATGGCAATAGGAAGCTCCGGTATCATGGGAAGATAAATTGCAACCCTGTCTCCCTTATTAACTCCGTGTTTCTTAAGAACATTGGCAAAATTGTTGACCTGATAGAAAAGTTGTTGATATGTATAAGTTTTAACAGAGCCATCATCACCTTCCCACACTAACGCTGCTTTATTCCTTCGCCAGGTAGAAAGATGTCTATCAATGCAATTGTGGCATGCATTAAGTTTTCCGTTGATAAACCATTTAATTGAAACATCGTCTCTAAAACTGTAATCAAGAACTTTATCCCATTTTTGATACCAGTCGATTAACTCTTCAGCTTTTTCGGCCCAAAACTGCTCCGAATTGTCAGTTGATTGTCGGTAGATCTCCCAGTATTCGTCCATGCTTTTAATGTAGGCTTTTTCAGAAAGCTCTCTTGGGGGATAAATAACCCTCTTTTCGCGAAGAAGAGATTGGATGGTATCATGATTTGCCAACTTCTTAGCACCTCCTGGTTTGTAAACACTATTTGTGGCATAAATATTCTTTGGGAATATCAATTACGTATTTTGCTTTATAATTATTCCCAAAAAGCTATAGCAAGAATCATCGCATTTAAGTAGACTCACAGTAACTACAAAAGAAGAACAATTAAGATGATGCTATAATACCAATCTTGAAACATATATAAAATAATTTCATCTTAGTGATTTTTGTGCTTCTGTTATAATTTATGAATTTTTCACGTAAATCCTTGTCAATGCAAAGTTTGTTTCCCATAAATCCTTAAATTTTGGACAATAGTAATGCTTGTTATTAGATTTGTAAATTGAAGATTACTAGGGAATTGGAATCAAAAGTGATTTGTTTACTATGAGACTTATATGTATTGTTAATCTAGTGTGCCAATATATCAATCCATATTTTCCAGGGGAAACTTTACCAATGGTGGAATTATTATATCCAAGAGAATAGTCGGTTTGATAACTGAACAAGATGGGCTGAAAGTAAAAACATTATCTATTCTTGCTGGCACTGCACAAAACAACTTTGTTAATAACTCTCGGTAGAGGTCCAACTCATTATTAAGCCCGGGACTGGCTTTTGGATAGCAATAATGGGATTTAAGAAATGTTTGATTTTTTGCAGAATCTTCATCCTGTAGCACAGGCGCTTCTCGCAACTTGTTTTACCTGGCTGGTGACAGCTCTTGGCTCAGCCTTGGTATTCGTCCGTAAGGAAGTAAGCAGAAGTTTTATGGATGCGATGCTTGGTTTTGCTGGTGGAGTTATGATCGCAGCAAGCTTTTGGTCGCTTCTTGCTCCAGCCATTGAATTGTCATATGGCAAAGGAGTTCCTATTTGGTTCCCGCCTCTAACAGGTTTTATAGTTGGAGGCATTTTTTTGCGAGGTATTGACGAAATACTGCCACACCTCCACATTGGTTTTCCCAAAGAGGAGGCAGAAGGAATAAAAACTTCCTGGCAAAGAAGCATACTTCTTTTAATGGCCATAACATTACATAACATTCCAGAAGGGCTTGCGGTAGGGGTTGCCTTTGGCGCTATTGCTGCGGGTATTCCTTCAGCAACTTTGTCCGCCGCGGTTGCTCTGGCTATTGGTATAGGAATTCAGAATTTTCCGGAAGGTTTCGCTGTCTCAATGCCGCTGAGGCGGGAAGGTATGTCGCATTTTAAAAGTTTTTGGTATGGACAGTTATCAGCGGTAGTGGAACCGATTGCAGGTGTTTTAGGTGCGGCAGCTGTAATCTTTGCACAGCCCATACTGCCCTATGCCTTAGGTTTCGCAGCAGGTGCTATGATCTTTGTTGTAGTTGAAGAGGTAATACCGGAATCACAGCGTAGTGGAAACACTGATTTAGCCACCTTGGGAGCAATGTTGGGTTTTGCAGTTATGATGGTGCTCGATGTAGCATTTGGTTAGCAATGAGTGCTGATCTAACCAGGATTAACTTCTTGCTAGGTCTCTTTTTCTTTCCTCATATTCTTCTTTACTGATATCACCCTTAGCGTATCTTTCGTTTAGAATTTCAATCGCGTGCCGGGATCCTTCCTGACCGCGTGGAATTTGCCTGCCAGTAACTATCTGACTTATAATCCACCAGATTAAAAGCCCTAATCCTACCAATAAAACAAGAGTAAAAATCGTGTTTAATAATGATCCTAAGCCTCCCCCGAAGCCGAAATTACCACCTCAAAAGGGACAATACATTGTGCACCTCCTAGAGGTCAAGTGTCTTTAAATACTCGATAAGATCATTTATATCTTTGTCTGACATCTGCCATCTTGGCATATTCCGGTCCAATTCTTCACCGTCCGGCTCGATACCGCGTGTGATTGCCCGCTTAATAAGAGTATCTGTATATGGTTCATGCTCTTCCTCGTGATTGCCTTCTTCTTCACCTGTTAAGACCTTATAGGTAATATTGGGAGAGGTGAAACTTCCCATCATCGTCACACGCCCTCCACGTCCATCTGGACCATGGCAAGTTGCACAACCACCACCGTGCATTTGGAACCAAAAAGGTCCTCTTGTTGTTGTTATGGTTCCCCGGGAACTTGTACCCGTGAAAAATATCTGCTCACCATTACTTACGAAAGTATCAAAAGGAGGTAGTGAAGAAAAGGGAGTTCTTCCATCTAATCCTCGAAAGGGAGTCCGAAATATTCCTGGTTGTGTTGGAGTGTAGCTATAATAGTTGATGACAATAAGTCCTATAACACCTGCAGCTATGAATATGATTGCTAATGCTAAAACTACTCTCATTTTTTCCTCCGTTTATTAATGTTATCTCAAATTTTGCTTTAAGGGAAACATTCTCTTATGTTTTATTAATCCTTTATGTGGTGGGTATCTAAATTGTATTTAATTTTCCGTGCCGTCAGATAACGTTTGAACCAGTCTGCAGCAAGCTGTGCGACTCTCTCTAATGCTCCGGGTTCCTCGAATAAGTGAGTGGCACTCGGTACAATGATAAGATTCTTTGTTGTTTGGATGCGTTCGAAAGCCTCCCTGTTTATGTTGATTATAGGAATGTCATTACCTCCGACAATAAGGAGCGTTGGAGCCTTAATAAGGGGTAGGACTGATTCTGCCAGATCGGGACGGCCCCCGCGTGAAACAATGGCGGCAATAATATCTGACCTTTTTGAAGCTGCTATTAATGCAGCGGCGGTGCCCGTACTTGCCCCGAAGAGTCCTACGGTAAGACCTTTGGTTTTACTGTTCTGGGTAAGCCAGTCAATAGTAGCTATAAGTCTCTCGGCAAGTAAACCTATATCAAACCTGAGGTGTTGTGTTTCAATATCTACTGCTTCTTCCTCTGCCGTAAGTAGATCAATTAATAGAGTGGCAATATATCCGTCTTGTATAACTCTGGCAACATACTGATTCCTGGGGCTGAATCTACTACTGCCGCTACCATGGGCAAAAAGAACTATTTTAGTAGCATGCTCCATCATGTTCAAGTTGCCTTCCAGGGTTGCTTGTCCCGCGGGAATTTTGACTAACTCTTGTATAACTTTTTTGTGCCCTTCTTCAGAGTTTATCTTGAAATCCTTCATCTGTTTTCGTTACCTCCAATAGGCTATACTGGTTGCTAAATCCGGGTTTTATTTTCAGTATAATTACTTAAAATATTCCCAAATTTGCATATTTGTAAAGGTCGCGCAGAGATAGGTTCTATTTTCCTGCAAAAATAAGGTAGAAAATTTAAGTCAATTAAGACTATTCGGTTTAAGAAATAGTAGAATATTTCGCATAAGGAATATATTGTTATGGTCTATCTTCTAGGGGATACTGGCATAGCTGCTCAAAGACTTAAGATTGTATCTGAGATATTTGCCGAAACTACACGAACTTTTCTTATGGAGATGTCCGTGGGTAAACTTGGTCTAATAATCGATCTTGGGTGTGGTCCAGGTTATTCAACACAATTTTTGCAAAACAACATTCAGTGCGATCACATTGCTGGTCTTGATAACTCGGAGTATTTTATAATGCTCGCAAGACAGAAAGAAACAGAAAAGATTTCATTTTTTCTTCATGATGTTACTTCAATCCCATTTCCCATAAGACCCGCTGACCTTCTATACTGTAGATTTCTGTTAACACATCTAAAAAATCCCATAGATATAATTTTGAGATGGGTAACTCAACTTAAACCATCGGGACTTTTGTTTATTGAGGAGTTGGAATGGATTCATACGAGTACTCCTGTTTTTATTAAGTACTTGAAAATTCTCAAAAGAATGCTGGAATCCTATTCTAATAATTTGTTTGTTGGTAAGGTTTTAAAAAGGGTGTGCAATTTTGATTCTCTGAAACTGTTGATAAGCAAACCCAGAAATTTAAAAGTGTCAGAAAAAGAAGCTGCAAATATGTTTTTCTTAAATCTCCAGTCATTGAAGAAGCAACCGTTCATCTATAAGAATTTTTTGTCTGAAGCACTTAACCAAATAGAGAAGGACTTATATATTCTTGCAAATACGTCAGGGAGTGAGAAGGAAATTGAATGGTGTTTGCGACAACTGGTTTTTGAGCGGCTATAAATTATATAAGATAAAGCAGAGGAATGCTAGTTCGCCAGATATTTGCAGTAACTATAATAGTTGCTGTAGCATATTTGTTGTAGCATATATTTAGTAACAGCTTTTTGGTATCGGTGTTATCAATGCAGGAAAAAGCTGATCAGAGCTCAATAAATATAAAGCAGGTTGAAACTAGAAGTGATCTTGAAGAAATAAAACAGCTTTTTATGGAATACGCAGAGTCACTGGACTTTTGCCTTTGCTTTCAAGACTTTGAAGCTGAACTTGCAAACCTTCCTGGAGAATACGCACCACCAGAAGGTAGACTTTACATAGCTTTATATAGAAGTCAGCCGGCAGGATGTGTTGCATTGAGAAAAATTGATGACAATATTTGTGAAATGAAACGTCTTTATGTGAGACTCCAATTTCGCAAGAAAGGTATAGGTAGAGCTCTTGCTATAGCCATCATTGAAGAAGCACAAAGACTTGGCTACAGAAGTATGCGGTTGGATACTGTACCTTCTATGAGAGAAGCGATAACCATTTATCGTTCGCTTGGATTTAAATATATTGGACCTTATCGCTATAATCCAATAGAAGGAGCCATATTTTTAGAATTAGAACTAACGTGAATTAGCGTTGAAGGAATTCATGTATTTTGAAGCGAATCTTTGTCTACAGAAACAAAGGGGGTGATTCTAGAGATAAGTCGAAGAGCAGTTAAGGATTTCAAATGCAAGAGAGGAGGTTTTTTTGAAAAGATACAAAGTTTTTATTGTTTTGGTACTAGCATTATTATTAACCCTACTTGCTACTAGCTGTACCAGGCCCAAGAAAGTAGAGGTTAAAAAGAACGAAATTGTACTTGTCAATCACACATCTCTTACCGGTGGGCTTGCTGACTATGGACAAGCTGCACGAACCGGAATCGAGCTGGCTGTTGCGGACTTCAGTCCCTTCAAGATAGGTGACACAGAATATAGTATAAAGCTCCTGAGTCTTGACGATAAGGGAGACCAGGCTGAATCAGCAATAGTGGCTCAAAATGCAGTGGATAGGGATGCAGTTGCTATAATCGGTGCTCTTACGAGTGGAAATACCAATGCAGCCTTACCTATCTATAAAAAGGCAAACATTCCTATGATATCACCTTCTGCTACTCGGCCAGATCTTACGGAAGCCGGACACAAAGTCTTTTTCCGGACCTGCTTGAGAGACGATCTTCAAGGAGACGTACTTGGAAAGTGGGCCGCCAGCCTTGGATTTAAGAAAGTCACAGTTATGGATGATAAGGGAGACTACGCTGTAGCTCTTGCTGATGTCGTAGAAAAGACTCTTAAAGATAATGGAGTTGAGGTTCAGCGGGAGCATACTGTAGAAGGCGAAGTTGATTTTTCGGCCCAGATAAGCAATATTAAAGGCTTCGCAAGTGAGGCAGTGATTTTCACCGGCTATCATAGGGAAGCCGGTCTGCTTCGCAAACAGATGGTTGAGGCTGGTCTTAAAGATGTCAAATTCATGGGTGGAGATGGTATCAAATCTGAAGATATCTTCAAAGAGGCTGGAGGAAATGAAAATGCTGAAGGCATGATGTGCACTTTTGGTTTAGATAGGAGTGCTATGCCCAAGTATGAGGATTTCAAAGAGAAATATCAGGAAAAGACGGGAAAGGAACCTGGTCCATACTCCGAGAATGCATATGATGCTGTTGGGATTCTGGTAGCGGCAATGCAGAAAGCCGGCACCACGGATGGCGGGGCAGTCATTGAGGCCTTGCATGAGATTGATTATAGTGGGGTTATAGGTAAGTTTAGCTTTGATGAGAAAGGTGACATTAAAATCACAGGCGGGATTTCCAAGTTTGAAGGAAAGGATGGTAAGTGGGTTCCCGTCGTAGAGTAAGGAAAATATAATAAAACTATGTTAGAAAGGGGCAATTTATTTGCCCCTTTCTAGCTACATAGAATTATTTCAGGAAGAGTGTTAAATTGAATTTAGAAATTCTATTAGGTCTTACGTTGAGCGGCATAACCGTGGGGATGATTTATGCTCTTATTGCACTTGGTTACAGTATGGTTTATGGTGTTCTCAAGATAATAAACTTTGCTCACGGTGAGATTTTTACCATAGGCGGTCTTCTAGGAGCTTCTTTTCTTTTCTCGGTAGGAATAAATGAAGGACAGTCGGTTTTATTAAAAATATTCTTTGTTTTTCTAGCTTTCATCTTCTCTATGATTATTACATCATCTATAGGTTGGGCGCTTGAGAGAGTAGCCTATAGACCTCTTCGGCAAGCCTCACGCATAGCACCCCTTCTCAGTGCAATAGGAGCATCTATATTTTTCCAGAACTTGCTTATGCTTGTTTATGGCACAGGTCCCGTTGCCGTTCCGGTTTCGGCTGTACTGTCAGGGTATGTGAATTTTTTTGGTGCAAACGTTCGGTATATAGCCATGGTGATAGTAGGAATATCACTACTTCTCATGTTTGCCCTCACCATTTTCATAAGGAAATCGTGGCTGGGAAAAGCTATGCGTGCAACTTCGCAAGATAGGGAAGCTGCGGAGATGATGGGGATTAATACAAATTTAACGATATCCGTTACCTTTATTATTGGGTCCGCGCTTGCAGCTGTAGCTGGAATATTTGTGGCGATGTACTACGGTACCATAAAATTCGATACCGGATTTCTATATGGTATAAAAGCATTCACTGCTGCTGTACTGGGAGGGATTGGGAATATTCCAGGTGCTGTTGTGGGATCACTGGTACTTGGGCTGGCCGAAAACTATGGTGTAGGTTTAAAATTTAGTACCTTGAGCTACATTGCAGCTATAGGACTCATGCTGGGTCTAATATACCAATATCGAGTATTTCCACGCCGACGCTTTGGTCTGGAGGAACAAAAGAAGGGAAAGCGGGAACTGATTGAAAGTGAGCGAACAGAACAGGATAGAAAGATCAAGCGGTGTTACTACGCAGGATGGATAACCGGTCTTATTGTGTATTTTACAGAGAAACAAGATGCAGCCGTGAAATTACACGGTCTTAGAGCTATTAGAATTGGTGCGCTCAATACTATTCTCATTGTGTTTATATTTATTGGTTCGACTTTTTTATCAGATTTTCAAATCTCTTCCCAATGGAAAGATGCAACTGCCTTTTTAGTGCTTATGTCGGTGCTTATTTTTAGGCCATCGGGACTTCTAGGCGAGCGTATTCCTGAGAAGGTGTAGGACGCAGTGCGAACATATTTTGCTAAGATTTTTGTGAGAATTCCAACTTGGGCCCTTGTTACAACTGCAATAGTCTTAGCTTTTGCCTTCCCGTTACTTCATTTCTATGGATTCATAGGAGCAGTATGGATTAGGCTGGGAGCGAAAGTTGCAATATTTGTTATTCTTGCTTTAGGTTTGAACATTATTATTGGCGAAACGGGTCTACTTAACCTTGGCTATATAGCTTTTTTCGGAGTTGGAGCTTACACCACGGCAGTTTTAAGCTCACCCTGGTTTGGAATTCATCTTCCATGGTGGTTTCTCTTTTTCTTAAGCGGTATTATGGCTGTATTTTTCGGATTCTTGCTAGGTCTTCCAACTCTAAGATTGAGGGGTGATTATCTTGCTATCGTTACCCTGGCTTTCGGGGAGATAATGAGAATTACACTAAATAATTGGGATGCTCTTACTAATGGGCCTGGAGGGATTCCCTTTGTTGACGAGCCGGTTTTCATCGGATTAAGAGTGGACACCAACACGGAATTTTACTATCTTGCTCTTTTCGTAATCCTTGGTTGTATATTAGTCATCAGAAATCTAAAGAACTCAAGATTCGGACGTGCGCTTAATGCCTTACGTGAAGATGAGCTGGCTGCCGAGTGTTCAGGGATCAATGTGGCAAGGGTAAAACTCCTTTCCTTTATGTTGAGTGCACTTTTTGCTGGTTTTGCAGGTGCAATATTTGCATCGCTTCAGAAGTTTGTCAATCCGTTCTATTTCTCTTTTATGCAGTCAGTTTTAGTGGTAAGCATGGTGGTTATGGGAGGTATGGGGAGTATTGCAGGTGCAGTTGTAGGGGCAATTGCATTAGATACTTTACCTGAGGTTATCCGCCACTTGCTTGCAGACTGGTTTCCCCTAATTTTTGGTGAAGGTTTCTATAGGGGATGGCCAAGGCAGCTTCAAAGCTTGTTCCTGGATTTCGATACCTACCGCATGCTCATCTTCGGAGCGGTTATTGTTATTATGATGATTTTCAAGCCAGAAGGGATAGTCCCAAATCGGCGAAGACAGAGAGAGCTGCGTGAGTTGGATCCGCGTCTACTTGAGGAAGCCTCGGTCGGGCTTTTTGATATCGAGGAAGGAAGGGAGGATTTAGTAGACTGAGCCATGACTCTTCTTGAAACACGAAAGCTAACTAAAAATTTTGGTGGCCTGACAGCAGTCAAAGATTTCGATTTCCACGTAAATAAAGGAGAGATTGTTAGTATCATTGGTCCTAATGGTTCTGGTAAGACAACATTCTTTAATCTCATAACTGGACTGTACAGGCCAGATGGGGGAGAGGTTAGTTTTGATGGAGAGAATCTGGTTGGCTTAAGAGCAGATCAGATTATTGTTAGAGGTATTGCACGAACTTTTCAAACATTACGCATCTTTTCAAATATGACGGTATTAGAAAATATTCTGGTAGGTATGCATAAGAGATTGAGGTCGGGTGTGTTTTCTTCTGTTTTGCGGTTGCCGTGGGTAATAAGTGAAGAAAAGGGAGCAAGAAGCGAGGCGATTGAAATACTTTCTTTCTTCGGTGGTAGGTTAATTGGACCGAGGCTTGATCACCCGGCTTCTACGCTTTCTTATGCTAATCGACGACGGTTGGAGATTTGCAGGGCTATAGCGTCAAAGCCCAAGCTCCTACTTCTAGATGAACCTGCAGCTGGAATGAACCCAAGGGAATCACTGGAGATTATGGAACAGATTAAGCAGATACGGGAAAAAGGGTATACAATTGTTTTAATAGAGCATGATATGAAGGTGGTTATGGGAGCTTCGGATCGTGTGGTTGCTATGGACCATGGAGAAAAGATTGCAGAAGGGTTACCTAAAGAAGTAGCAGAAAATCCACTTGTAATTGAGGCATATCTTGGTCGAAAGGCTGGTTAGAGTGCTTAAGTTAAATAAGGTTCAGACACACTACGGACGTATCGAGGTTTTAAAGTTCATTGATATAGAAGTAAATGAAGGTGAGATAGTCTGTCTTTTGGGTGGCAATGCTTCAGGTAAGTCAACTACCATGAAAACAATTTTGGGGGTTGTAAGACCGACTTCAGGCACAGTAGAGTTCAAGGGAAAGATAATTAACAATATACCAACGGCTCAGAGGATAACGATGGGCATCTCAACCGTACCGGAGAATAGGAGACTATTTCCTCATATGACTGTGTTTGAAAATTTGGAAATGGGAGCGTATACAAGACATGATAGTCAAAATCTGACTGAAGATCTCGAGAGGGTTCTCAGTCTATTCCCTCAGCTTCGAGATCGTCTTAATCAAACCGCAGGTACATTAAGTGGTGGAGAACAGCAAATGGTAGCTATGGGACGTGCACTTATGTCGCAGCCGGTTCTTCTGATTATGGATGAGCCTTCCATGGGGTTAGCGCCGGTTCTGGTTGAACAATCCTTTCAGATCATAAAGGAGATTAATGAGCAAGGTGTAACTATCTTTCTTGTTGAACAGAATGCAAATATGGCACTTTCTGTGGCAGATAGAGGTTACGTACTTCAAACTGGACGTATTGTAATGTCAGGTAAGACCCATGAACTTCTCGCTAGCGATGAAATTAGGAAAGTTTATCTTGGAGAAACATAAAGAGTTTAAAGTAAGAGGTCAAAGCTGAAGTTAAAATAATAATTGGATGATTGTCCCTAGCTTTTATTTATAAAAGCGAGTGCACTGTTTTAATCCCGCCCACAAAACACAAACATTTTGTAATAACCAATCAGTTCAGACCTATTCTTCTTTTACATATTTTTCTGGGTTTTTATCAAACTCGTTTTTACATCCGATAGCGCAGAAATAATAGGTTTTTCCTTTGTATACAGAAGTTGCGGCAGCCTGGTTTTCATCACATTCCATATTGCATACCGGATCTTTGAATACAGCCAATTATTTTCACCCCCTGATCCATACGATATAACCACAGCACTTACGCTGCCTTTCTTAAATTGACAATATCATATTTCTTGATTATGGAGTTAACAAAGTCCCAGTTTAAATTCTGCATGAAAGCTTCCAGATAACTCTTCCGGTTGGTTCCATAATCAATAAAATATGCGTGTTCATAGACATCGAGTATCACCAAAGGGATACAGTTCCATACGCAACCCAGATTATGCGCATCGCAGGAGTAGTTGTGCAGTTGATGGTCATCAAGGTCATAAGCAAGGACTACCCAACCTCTTGCAGATAGGGCTGCGGCAATGAAATCATCACGCCAGGTTTTAAAGGAACCGAAGTCGTCATTTATCATATTGTTTACTGGATCTGAGATTTTACCCGACCCTCCAAGATTATCAAAATAGTGCTCGTGAAGGCGGGTACCGTTAGTAGCAAATGTTTCTTCAGTTTTCAGCTCTCTAATATCGCTGAAGGTAGCGTTAGCTTCAACCTTACTGGCTTTAGCGATCTTGCTTCGGATCTCATTAATTTTCGTTACATACCCAGCATACAGAACGTCATGATGTTGTGCTAATTGCGACTGTGATAGACCATTCAATTCTTTATACTTGAGAGGTTTGACTTCTTTTTGGTGATAAGGCATTTGATATCTCCTCCTTTGCATTTTTAAATTACGATTTAGAACATAAATACCCAAATGAAGAAAAGATAAACAAACTTCTATTCCATCAAGCTATGTACAATTACTGCTTTATGCATTTTGGATTAAACTCCTGTGAACGATATGATTGAACAATAAAAATTATAGTCAATAAATAGAATGTTATATTGGATTGAACTTAGGGTAAAATATCAAGAAAAATAGATAAATGAAGAGAGTTATCTTTATATGCTCACATAATTCAGCTCGTTCACAAATGGCAGAGGGTTTTTTAAGACATTTTTTTGGAGATAGGTTTAAAGTCGAAAGTGCAGGTATGTCTCCCACCGAAGTGAACAGATATGCCATAAAGGTAATGGACGAAGTTAGAATAGACATTGCCGGCCATCATTCTAACTCTATTGACGAATTTAAAGGTAAAGAATTTGATTATGTGGTAACCGTCTGCGATAGCGCCAGGGAAACATGTCCCCTTTACTCTGAGGGCGTGGAGTATTTGCATTGGAGCATCGATGATCCATCTCAAGTAGAGGGGTCAGAGGAAGAAATTTTGGAAGTATTCAGAAAGACGAGAGACAAAATTAGGGAGTTAGTAGAAGAGACTTTCGGAAAGGAGGAGTAGTTAGCGAAGCATAAAAACATATAGTAGGAAATTTGTCTTTTTAGGTTTTTTGCGCGGAATATTTTGAATCGGAAACAAATTAATATTGTATGGACTGATTATTAGAAGGAGGAGTTATGAAAAACAAGAAAGCATCGGCACAACTATTGGATTTACTTAATCAGGCAATTGCCAGGGAGCTTCAGGTTTCAATTCAATATATGTGGCAGCATGTTCTTTGGAGTGGAGTAAAAGGATTTACGGTAAAGGACGAATTGCAGAAAATAGCCGTCAATGAAATGAAACACGCTGAAGCTATTGCTGAAAGACTTAACTACTTGGGAGGAATACCGACAACCAAGCCTGAACCGATCTTTATAGGAGAGAACCTCAAAGAGATGATCGAGAGAGACAAGAAGGATGAGGAAGGCGCGGTCAGCTTATACAAACAAATAATCGAGGTAGCCAGAAAGGAAAGCGACGAAACAACCAATAAGTTATTTAGAGATATTTTAGAGGACGAAGAGGAACATCACGATACTTTTTCAACACTTCTGGAGGAGATGTAAACCTTATTATTTTACAATAAAGATTAATGTTTGGCTCGACCTGTAAACACGGAAGATAGCCCCAGAAGCTTAAAGTTGGGAGTCCAAAAGCGGAGAGGTGAAAATTTTGCTCCCAACTACCGACTATATTACTTTCGACTAATTTTGATATTTAGGTAATTGTGAATCATTACCAAATAGATACCAATCTGAATTGCCAACTGTCCGCCCGATGGAATTTTTGTTTTGTGTGGAGCAACGACGGTTTTGATTTTAAAATTGATAAAAATTCGGATCTGACTCCATCCAGTCAAGAACCGTTTGAACCTATAAAGAAAGAGGCAACGAGGATCTAAAGAATCACAAAGATTGATAACATCTGTTATATTATCTACACAGCATCTAAGTATGGCTACAGTCTGGCAATTGCCTCTGCTTGAGATTTTCAAAATTTCAAAATAAAATTGTTAAAATAGTTTCCTATGCGGACACAGTTCTTTACAATGCGTTATATCATTATTTCATTGATGAAAGCATTTGCTTTACCGTAATATCGGAGATAAAGACCAGTCTTTCTTGTAAATCGGTCCCTGCCGAAAATTGACTGGATGATTAGCTTAAATATGTTTGATTGTGATGGGTCTATATTTTTCATCTATAATAGGTTAGTGAAAATTCAAGGAGGTAAAATGGTTAAGATATTTATAGTGTTTATCTTTGCCCTTCTTACAGTTTTTTCAGTCAGTTCTTGCCGCCCAGAGGTGAAAGTGGAACCATTAAAGTTTACAAAAGCGCGTCCCATAAAGTCAGCTAATTTTGGAAACCCGGAGGCCTGTGGTGCGTGCCACGAGGAGATATATAATCAATGGAAGGGCTCGATGCATAATAAGTCCTACAAGGATCCTATATTTCTAAAAGTGTACGAAATTGCAAGCAAAGAGGGTGGTGAACTAATTGGTAAGTTTTGTATAAGTTGCCACAGCCCCATTGGTATACTTTCCGAAGAAATTCCCCCTAGTGATGGATCAAAACTCAGCGAGATTGCCAAGAAAGGCGTGCAGTGCGATTTATGCCACACGGTATCCGGTTCAAATGGAATTGGTAATATGGCTTTAGTATCATCCCCAGGAATTACTAAGAGAGGGCCTTTAAAAGATTCCGTTTCCCCTATTCACCTGACTGCATATTCCGAGTTACATACTAAAGCTGAGTTTTGTGGAATGTGCCATAATGTGAATCATCCGGCAAATAATCTGCCACTTGAAAAGACATATACCGAGTGGAAAGAGGGTCCCTATGCTGCTCAAGGGATTCAATGTCAAGATTGTCATATGACTCCAGGACCGGGTGTAACAAAGCCGAACCCAGGCCAAGCAGCAGTTGGTGCACCACGCCGGAAGCATATATATACTCATGATGTTGCTGGAGGAAATATTGCTATACCACCTATCCTCGGTTCTAACGCACACGGTGGTTTGGCAGAAGAGAGATTGAAAGCTGCAGCAAGTTTGGAAATTATACCTCCCAGGGAAATTGTAGTCAGAACAGAAAATACGTTGAAGGTAAAAGTAACCAATAAGGGTTGTGGTCACTATCTTCCCACAGGTTTGACTGAAACAAGACAAATGTGGCTGCAAATACAAGTTTCTGATACCAAAGGTAACAAAATTTTTAGCTCAGGGGATATCGATGATTCTGGGAAGATTGATCCCAATGCTGTAGTTTATCATACTGTAGTAGCCGATGAGGATGGTAAACCTACGGACAAAGTTTGGTTTGCCGAAAAGATTATATCCGATCACCGTGTTCCACCAAAGAAATCCGTAACTGAAAGCTATAACTTTGCAGTACCGGCTAATGCAGAATATCCCCTAATAGTTGAAGCGAAATTAAGATATCGTTCTGCTCCTCAATATCTTATCGATGAACTCTTCGGGAAAGGTAATATTGTACTGCCAATTGTAGATATGGTAAGCGCCAGAGCAGAAATCAAGTAGCAGTTTATCAATTCGGCATCACGTAATGTTTATTTTATATTACGCTATAACACAATTTGATTATTTAGCTTATACGTCCTCTCTAATCTTGGGAACTATTTTGGACAAGGATAAGAACTGTGATGTATGACGCAATATGTGTCGGAGATATATTTATTGACAAATTTATTGAAATTTCTCATGCCTCTCTTTCTTGTTCTGTTGACGAAGAAAAATGTGAGCTTTGCTTGAAATATGGAGACAAGATTCCTGTTGATGGTCTTTTAACCTGCGTTGGGGGAAGTTCCTCTAATGTAGCTGTGGGTCTATCCCGGCTAGGGCTCAAGACTGCATTGGTTAGTTCTGTAGGAGACGATGAAAACGGCAAAGCTGCCTGCATGAAACTTGAGGCAGAGAGGGTGTCAACTAAGTTTATTAAGTGTATTCCTAACGAATCCAACAACTATTCTTTCATTCTTAGCTTTCGCGGTGAAAGGACTATTCTTGGTTATCATCGCGAAAGAATTTATACTCTTGAGGGATTTGGAGAGACACGCTGGGCTTATTTTGCATTCTCAGGAAAAAATTTTGAAGATGTAACTTCTGATCTATTAGAGCTTATCAAAAACAAGAATGTACTGCTTGGTTATAATCCAAGCACCTATGAGTTGTTGGAAGGCATAGAAAAGTTATTAAAAATTCTTGCACAGACACATATCTTATTCGTGAATAAGGAAGAGGCTGAATCTCTGATAAGTAAGGGACGTAAAAATAAAACTGAAAACTTACTAAGAGCCCTGATGGAATATGGGCCAAGAATAGTGGTCATCACTGATGGGCCTAAAGGTGCTTATGCTTTTGATGGGAGTACTGGCTGGTTTGTTGATGCGTTTCCTGGGAAGTTAATCGAGCGTACAGGAACTGGTGACGGTTTTGCAGCAGGATTTATAGCTGCCCTTAGTTACGGTGAAGATATTAAGGAGGCTTTACGGTGGGGCTCGGTTAATGCGGCAAATGTTATTGAGCGGGTTGGTGCCCAGGTAGGCCTCCTGCATAAAAACAAAATGTGTGAGATTCTCCAGAGAAACCTATCCTATACGCCTGTTAAACTTCGAATATAGCAAAATAAGTTTCAACCTTCAGATAAGCTTTAAGTCATGAGTTTTTAAGTCAATTTCCAAAAACCCGATAAAAATTCAATAGAAAAGCCATCAAGCGGGGAGCGAAATTACCATTTTATGGTATTATTCTAATTGCGATACTATTCACAAGTATATTGGGGATAAATTTAACTCCTATTGAGGTATAATATGATATAAAAAAAGAAAAATATGACAGGAGTGATGAAGGTGTTTGGAGCATTAAAGTATCTGTTTCTTTATCTTTATGAGGCGTCAGAAAAGCTGGACGAAAAAGCCACGGCCTTTGCAGAACAGCGAAAGGTAAGGATGGAAGAATTTCGTCAGGAAAAGCTGGCTAAAGCGCAAGAGGTTAAGAAGAAAATAGAAGAGAAGAAGGGTGAGACTTCCGAAAAAATCAAAAGCCAGGTACGATCAGTAATGAAAGAGCTAGGAGTATCTACGAAGGAAGAGATAGATGAAGTAAAGGAGCTCCTTGCGGATCTCAACAAAAAAGTTGAGGGGTTATCGGGCAAAAAGTAAGGAAAAAGTGGGTAATTCTATTAATAAGAGGGAAAGAGTTTTTTCCTTTGCTTCTTTGTTTTTTGGCGTTATTTTGGATTTTTGGAGGGAAGCAAGGATTACAAAGCGAAGAGGTGCAAAACTAGCCCGTGCGCAAATGTCGGAAAGGCATAGACGCAGGGCTATAAAGATAAGAGAAACCGCCTTGAAAATGGGCGGTGTTCTTATTAAGCTCGGACAATTTTTAAGCACCAGGGCAGACCTTATGCCTGAAGAATATTTGCAGGAATTAGCTAAACTTCAGGATGAAGTGCCCCCTGTTTCTTTTGAAGAAATAAAGAAGATTATAGAAGAGGATTTCGGTGAACCAATTGAGGAGATATTTACATACATTGATCCTATACCGACCGCAGCTGCTTCTCTGGCGCAAGTGCATACTGCAATTCTTCCCTCTGGAGAAAAGGTCGCACTCAAGATATTGCGTCCAGGAATTGAGCAATTAATAAATATTGATCTGGCGATTTTTGGCTACTTTATGGAGGGATTGGACCGTTTTACTAAAGTTGGCAGACAGACTGACATACCGGGCCTTATCCAGGAATTTGCCAGAACTACGGGCGATGAACTGGATTTTATTAGGGAGGGTGAGAATGCAGAAAGATTTAGGAAGAATTTTGAAGATAGCTCAATTATTTACATCCCCAAAATATATTGGGAATATACTCGGGACAGAGTCCTGGCACTGGAAGCAGTAGATGCCATAAAGATATCCGACTTCGATGCCATAGACAGAGCCGGTATTGGTCGCACTGAAGTAGCTTATGAAATAGTACAAAGCTATCTTAAACAAGTATTAGAGGATGGTTTCTTTCATGCTGATCCTCATCCTGGAAATCTTTTTGTTTTACCAGGTCCCGAAATTACCTTTATAGACTTTGGTATGGTCGGTGAGATCACTGAAGAGATGAAAGAAAGACTTAGAGATGCAGCTATCGCTATAGCCAAGCGTGATGTTAACGGACTTATTTCGGTTCTAATTGCACTTGGATTTATTCGTAAAGGGGCCAACCTAAACACCATTCGCAATGCTATTAACTGGCTTTTTGATGTTTATGCCGGATTTACGTCTCATCAGATTACCTTCGAGGACTTGGATCAAATTCAGGAAGATATCAGGCACATTGTTTATGAGCAGCCTTTTATTGTACCTGCACATTTCGGCTATTTAGGCAGGGCCGTGGGTACTCTTCTGGGTTTAACCACATCACTAGACCCTAATTTCGATTTTATAGCGGCCGGCCGCCCTTATATTGAGAAGTTAGTCGGATTTGGTACAGAAGGATGGTTTAAGGTGGTAGCCAAGGAAGCTAGGGCGATGGCAAAGACATTAGTTGATATACCCCAGCAGATAAGCGAAGTGCTAAGCCAGGCACAAAAGGGTGAATTAAGCGTTAGAGTATCCTCCAACGATTTAGTCTTGGCACTTGCAAGGCAGGACCGAAGAAGAAGATTAAATGCATATCTTATTACAGCAGCAACACTTATAGCAGCGGCTGCAGTTTTGTATATAAATGTTTATATTTGGGAAGCATTTGTAGCACTAGGTGCGGGAACAGTTATCCTGCTGATAGCACTCTGGAGAGGTCGGTAAAACTAAAAACAGGTCTTAAGGCCTTCATATATTGTTGGGTACTTGGGAAGAAAACCTAATTCCTCTTTAGCCTTTGAATTATCTGCAGCAAATGGTGAGATGCTCATGGTAATAATCTCCTGATTGGTAAGGGGAACTTTCCTAAAAATTTTGGCCCTAGAGGTAAGAAGGAAGGCAGCAGCTCTCATCAGATAAACCGGTAGTTTCGGAGGCCTTCTAACGTTGAGTTCATCAGCAATTGCATAGATGAACTCTTTCATTGTAACTGTTTTATCATCACAGATGTTGTAGATATTTCCCATGGCCTTCTCTTTCTCCAATGCAAGAATCATTCCCTGGAGTACGTCGTCAATATGCACCATTTGTACAAGATTATCTCCATTTCCTGCTATGGCGAAAACCCCTTTCTTTATCAGGGGAACTATTTTTCTTATTAGAAGCATCTGGGGACCATATACTGTTCCTAATCTTAGAATAGATACAGGAAGCTTTTCTTCTCTTTCAAGCTCAAGGAGATATTCTTCGGCTTTCTTTTTATATAGAGCGTGGTAGAAGTTTGGGGGAGAAGGTGCGAATTGAGGAAAAAGCTCGTTAAGTGTGTTTTTATGTGGGCCAAGCACTAGAGGAAAACTGGTGAAGATAAATCGTTTTATACCTTTGTCTAAACATTCCTGGGCAATATTAACTGTACCATAGTAATTTACTTTAGGAATCTCAACTTTGGGGTTGGGAACCCAGAGAACAGCCGCCAGATGAAAAACAGCTTGAACATTATCCGCTACGCCTGTTAAGGAATCTTTATCGGTTATATCTCCTTGCCAAAGTTCAGCTCCTTTTTGTTTAAGAAAGGAGGCATCAGAAGAATTACGTACTAAGGCACGTAATCTATAGCCACTATCCAGAAGTCTAATACATAGGGCAGAGCCTATATCGCCAGTTGCTCCTGTTACTAAGACCTTCATATTCCTTAAAATGAAAATCCTTTGATGGATAGATTATATACTAGCATAGCACTATTTGTTTTTTGCTTGCAATTTTTAGTTTTTAAGCGAATATATGGATTAATAATGGGAAATAGTCGGTATTTTGGTTAATATGCGAGGTAAATGAGTACCATTCTTTTTACTGGAGATAATTTAGCGGAACTGAAGACACTTGCTCAAAGTATTAGTAAAGCTGGATTTGGCATCTTTATATGCGCACCTCATGAATTTTTGGAAACTATAACTAAACAAAAGCCAGATATAGTTGTTTGTGACGGAAGACTTGACGTTATTACCGAAATAGCTGAGCCGCTTAGCCCAAGAGAAAGAATTCCGCTACTCGCCATAGTGGATTTAGATTCAATTTCTTTACTTGACCGTAGCCGGAACATCGATGATTTTATAATAAGGCCTATCAATGAAGAGGAGTTACTGCACAGAGTACGCAGGCTGCTCTGGAAATCGAATAAATTTGAAGGTGGGAAAATAATAAAGATTGGTGATTTGGTTATAAATTTAGAAAGTTATCAGGTATATGCAGAAAGAGAACTTATAAGTCTTACCCTGAAAGAATTTGAACTTCTGAAATTTCTAGTCACACATCGAGGGAAGGTCTATACCAGAGAGTTCTTGCTAAATCAGATTTGGGATTATGACTACTACGTCTTCTTTTTTGGCTTTACCGTCCTTGAATTTTTTTGAAAGTACTCTTTGGTATACAGGTTTCTATTTTTTCCTAATTTAAGATAAAGGAATTTATGAATAGCGGAATTGAATCTTCTATTTTTCCAGCACACCCACTCAGACGCAACGTATACTTTACCAAACTACAGCTTGCCACAAATTTTTTGCTAAAACATCCTCCTAAAGTATAAAATCAAAAATACTAGAGTAATAAGTTGAGGGGGATGGATAACTGACTACAAAGCGCCGAAAAGAAAAACAGCCAAGAGTCTATCTAGATACCAATCTTCAGGTTATTTTTGGTGTTACTCTAATGGCTGTTTTAGGGGTGGCGAGCATTACGCCAGCTTTCCCGAAAATAGTAAAAGAGCTTCATGTATCATCAGAAGCTATTGGTCTTCTGATTACAGTTTTTACTTTTCCTGGTGTGATACTTACTCCCTTTTTAGGAGTTTTTGCTGACCGCTGGGGAAGAAAGAAGATCCTCATACCTGCGCTTTTCTTATTTGGTATTGCGGGCAGCTTCTGTTTTTTGGTGAGGAACTTTAGTTCTTTATTGATATTGCGTTTCTTTCAAGGGGTAGGAGCAGCTTCTTTGGGTTCTCTTAATGTTACTATTATTGGTGATCTCTATTCCGGGAAGGAACGTCCTGCTGCAATGGGCTACAACGCTAGTGTTTTAAGCGTAGGTACTGCGAGTTATCCCACTATTGGTGGAGCATTGGCGATGCTTGGATGGTACTATCCGTTTATCCTTCCACTGATAGCGATTCCTATAGGATTTTTGGTTTTATTTTACTTAAAAAATCCGGAACCGAGAAAAGATGAGCATATCAGGGAATATCTAATCAATGCTTGGCAAGCCATAAGAAACCGTCGTGTTATTGGGCTGTTCATTGCTAGCACTTTTACCTTTATTCTTCTCTACGGAGCATATCTTACCTATCTTCCTCTATTGCTTGGAAGTTCGTTTAAGGCATCTCCCTTGGTCATTGGTTTAATATTGTCGGTGATGTCTTTTACTACAGCTATGACATCCTGGCAACTGGGGAGACTAATGGCGCACTACTCGGGGAAAGCTCTTCTTACTGTTGCCTTTCTCCTTTACGGTTTGGCACTGGCTATTATTCCTTTAGCTTCTAATCTGTGGGTCGTTCTTATCCCTGTTTTGATTTTCGGAGTTGCTCACGGTATGAATTTTCCCACTGTTCAGACACTTCTGACAGAGTTGGCGCCGATGGAATACCGGGCTGCATTCATGTCGATAAACGGGATGGTTTTAAGATTAGGTCAAACTCTGGGGCCGATATTGATGGCACTAGCTTTTACTATTGGAGGGATGAATGGTGTATTTGGTGTTGGTGTGGGTTTTGCAATAGCTACGTCCTTGGTGATTCTTGTGACTATAACCTAAATGAGAGAAAGAGATAGTTCTCAGAAAAGCGGACGATTCTCAAACAGAACTCGATTTGACGGAATATTTCTAGTTTCGTGTTGAGAGTTACCCGTTTCGAGCTAAGAACGAGATTGCCGCGCTTCGCCCGCAATGACATTCTAAGAAGGCCGAGATTGCTTCGGCTGCGCCTCGTAATGATGAGGAGGGAGTTGCGCGTTTACCCTCACCTGAATCCTCTCCCTAACAGGGAGAGGATATACATATACAGGCTTGCTTTCAATAAAGAAAGGGGGAGTGGGTCAGACTTTTTATTTGGCCTTCCTCTTCTTTCTAGTTTTATTGTTAAAATATGAATTAATCAAAAAGCACATTAAACCCTGATCATGAATGCAGATGAACCAGTACAGGACTTGATTCTTATTTTCTCTTTGATATATCATCAGTTTAATCATATTAACTAATAATAAGAGTATGGAACGACAGAAATCGCTAAGTATCTGGACAGTCATTCTCGTTATAATTACAGCAGTAGTGGTTGGTGGTGGAGTTTACTGGCAGCAAAGTTCAGCAATAAAAAAGATACAGGATGAAATGGTCAGTAAACAGCGAACATTGCAGCAACAAATTAAAGATCTCCAAAGCGACACTGCAAAGGTTCAAGAGACACGATCTGGTTGGCAAACCTATGTTAGCAATAAGGGTTTTTCATTCCAATACCCGCCGGGGCATAAAGTAAACGAAGTTACTGATCCTGAAAATCCCAGTAATACAATTATCCATATCGTAGTTATAGATGACAAGGGTAAGCCTGTATCACGACCTCCAGTACTGGAAATCAATGTTTCATCAAATGCCGTAGCGTTTTCGTTGTGGGAAGGTATCCCTTGGGATGGATTTCCTGAAATTGTTGAAACGTTCAGTTCTAAGCAGCAAGAAACCATAGATATAAATTCATATACTGGAGAGTGGAAAACTCAAGATATTCAACATACTGAAAGTAGTTATACTGACAGTGAGGGAGAGTTAAGAATCGAAGGAGATGGCTCTATTACTGGCATAATTCATCATGTTAGTGTATATGAAGGAAACCTCAGAAAAACTGCTGACGCTAAAGTAATTGGTAAAATTTCGGGGAATGAAGCGTTTTGTACATTTGAAGATGATGGTTGGGGTAATAGGGGTGAACTAATTCTTAAATTTGAAAAGGAAAAACTTATTGGTACTATTAAAATTACGGCAAGACCTAAGGAGCCGCAGAATTGGGGTATCGAAGAAGAAACTATTACGTTTGTCAGAGGCAAGTAGAGTTCAAACTTATACAGTATTGCTAATGGCTCAAGGCTGAAGGCTCACAGGAAGCAGGAATAAGGGGTTTGGCCTATACTTTTGATAATCTAAGAGCAAACTAGTCTTCAGACCATCTGTCCTCCAGCATAAAACTATCTCACAAAATATGAAACCGCTCAACCATTTAACTTCTCACTGCAATGTTCTCGGTGGTTTTCAACCACACTCTGTTATCCAAACTCAAGGTCATATTTAGCAGGGAATTCTAAGTTGTTCTTGAACAAAAGGGATATAAGTTAATGCCAGCAAAGTTTGCTTATATTCTAGCTTAGCGAAGTGCCCGCTCGCCGGCGTAATTTTTAAGTATCAAAAATTCATTGGGGTGAAAAATGGGAAATAAGAAACAGTCATCTCCAGGACAGCCTGCAGAACCAGAATCTTACTATTTCAAATTGCAGGCTTCTTGGGGTCTCACTAAACATATGGGGGGCTTGGAGGCTACTAGGGAGCTAGCAAGGGCATGCCATATTAATAAAGATTCATATGTTTTGGATGTCGGTTGCGGTGTTGGAATAACTGCTTCCTACCTCGCCAAGGAGTATGGTTGCCGAGTAGTTGGTGTGGATCTTTCTGAAATGATGGTTGAGAGGTCAAAGGAACGAGCCAAAAGAAAAGGGGTTGAGGATAGAGTTGAATTTAAGATCGGAGATGCCCAAGACCTGCCTTTCGAGGACGGAGTCTTTGATGCGGTAATTTGCGAATCTGTAATCGCATTTCCAAAGGATAAACAAAAGGTAGTAAACGAATATGCGCGAGTGACCAAACCAGGAGGATACGTGGGGATGAATGAAGTAACCTGGGTTGAAAAACCGCCGCCAGAATTAGTTGAATACATGTCTCGTGCTATGGGCCATGTGAAATTCTTAACTCGAGATGGCTGGAAGGATTTATTAGAGGTGGCTGGTCTTACAGACATAGTGGCCAGAGACTACAGAACCACTGCTTGGCGTCAGTGGTATAACGAAATTAGACAAATGGATCCTAGGGATTACTGGGGGGCATGGAGTAAATTTATCTCCCTGCTCTTTAAAGACCCAGGTGTCAGGAAGTGGGCAAAATCAATAAGCGTTCCCCCCAGAAGCGTTTTTAGAATTTTTAAGTACTTTGGATATGGAATATACGTTGGCAGGAAATAAACGAGGTCTCCTGCTGGACTCAAGATTACTGCTCTTTGCTCGCAATGAATGGTGGGAGTAAGTTTCTTACATAGCAATGAGTGCGGTTGCGAACCCGCGTAGACGCATTAGAAGGATAAGAACTTAAATATTGTGAAGATATGAACTTCGACTGTATCTATATTCATAGAGTTGCAGAATAGGTTAAAAAGGTTGAATAAATCTGTTCACTATGGTTTGACTTTATCTATGGCAGTTGAATTAGGTTTTGATTCTGAAGACGCAAGAACTATAGCTGAAGCTAATATCGAGATCGATAAGAATTATAAGCCCGAGCAGAATATCAAAAATTATTGGCGCCATTTTGACCCCTTGGCCTGGCTTCCTCTCAGGCACGATTCTAGAGAATCATATGCGGATTATCATTTAAGGCTTGCTGTGGAAACTGGTAAGATATTTCACCTTGGAATGGGACTCCACAGCTTACAGGATAAATATGCACATGGATTAATTCCCTTTCAAAAAGACCTCCTCATTCTTAGAAGGTGCATTGGTAACTGGAGAGATGATCCTAAGTTAAATCCTAAAGCTTATGATGAAACCAAAGCAGCAACATGCGAGTATCTTAAAAGATTTCTTCAAATGAAAGATGCAGGTGTAGAAGGATAGGATATTTCTTTTAACTTGCAAAGAGCTATCCTACCTTAAGTGCTTGTGGTGCACTAGTAATTTTCAGATTGTTATGGAGCTTGCAATTTATGCAGTTTCTCCAATAATAACATAGGTATATATAACTATTGGTTGGTTTGGAAATTTTGTACTGGGAGATAGAAGTTTAAGATTCAAGGGGAATGGTTTATGAAGAAGGCTGGAGTCATAAGATGGATAGTGGTTTACGTTACTTTTGTGCTTTTTGTGATTCCTTCTCTAGGCTGCGGACCTAAAACAGCCAGGATGCAACCGGAGGAAAATCAGAAACCTTCTTTTGTAATAGAGAAACCAAAGCAGGGAGAAACTATCAATGGTCCCAATATGGAGGTTAAAATTAATGTGAAGAATCTAGAGCTGGTGCCACCCAGTCTTTCCCCAAAACAAGGTAAAGGTCACATTCATTTCTGGCTGGATTCGGTGAGGCAGGTAAGTTATGAGCCTTTTTTTACTTTTACTGGGGTAACCACGGGTGACCACAACATAAGAGTCGAGCTGGTTCAAAGCAACCATACCTCTTTCGATCCACCGGTTGAAAAGAGCATTTCTGTACATGTAGTAGGAGGAGCTGAACCCCCACCTTAAACTACTGGCTCGCCACCTCTCTCACTGCCTCATTCTTTCACTAATAATCGCTTAAATCCTTGACGACTTGAATCTTATATCCTAGTTTGACCATGTTCTTTTATGGCATGTGGGTCAAGTGAGTTATATACGCATATGGGGCGCTACTTAATTATTCTTCTTTTCATAAGAAGGATTGGTAACAAGAAGAGGGCTAGAATAGCGAAAGCTAACCAGACAAGGCTATATAACAACCCAATACCAATATTACCTAATACCAGTCCCCGGCAAATTCTTACTATATGGAACAGCGGGGTTAAATAAGCTATGGTCTGGGCCCACCCAGGCAAAGCTTCGACCGGGAAGAATATTCCTGAAAAGAGAAACAGCGGGGTAATGAATACCGTAAAGTAATAGTTGAAGAGTGAAATATCTGGAGTTAGAGCAGTAAAAATCATTCCCATTACTCCAAACATCAGGCCGAAAAGAAAAAGAAGTGGAATCAGAAAAAGTGACAATGGAGATTTTACCAAACCCAGAACTGTAATAGCTGCCAAAAAGAAGAAACCATTTAAGAAACTTCGAGTTGCTCCCCAGAGCATTTCGCCGGCAATAATGTCTTCGATACTAAGGGGAGTCGCCAGAACAGAATCGTAAACCTTCTCGTATCTCATTCGAACAAAACTATTAAAGGTACATTCGTAGGAAGCTCCAAACATTGAAGCAGATGCAATAAGACCTGGTGCTATAAATTCCAGATAGCTAAGACCTTCAATCTCCCTTACGAAGAGACCCAAACCCAGCCCCAGTCCAGCTAAATAGATGAAGGGCTCAAAGAGGGTAGGAGCCATAGATTTAAAAAAGAGTTTGCGGTATACTCTCCAGTTTCTTTGCCACATCTTCAGGGCTCCATAAAGAGAAAGAGAGAGATTTAGAGCAGGCAGGTTCATTCCCTTAGTCTCCTTCCGGTAAGCTTAAGAAAGACATCTTCTAAGGTGGAATGGCGGTATAGAGCATACTGGACTTCGATTTTTTGAGATATAAGAAACTGATACAAGTTTTCGGCATCGGGAGTATAAAATAGAAGCACATCATTATGGCTTTCAAAACTGTCTACCCGATTCTTTAGAAGCGATATTATTTTTTCTTTCCATTGGCTTGATGTTCTTACCTCCAGAACTTCTCGGCTTATGTACCTGTTTACCAGTTCCTGAGGTTCACCCTGGGTTATGATTTTTCCCAGATCAAGAATGATCACCCTGTCACACAATTGAGATGCCTCTTCCATATATTGAGTAGTCAGAATTTCAGTAATTCCTTGAGATTTTAACCAGCGGAGTCTTTCCCATATTAGGTGGCGCGCTTGAGGATCGAGGCCGGTTGTCGGTTCATCAAGTATTAGAAGTTTGGGACTGTTGAGCAAAGCTCTGGCCAAAAGGAGTCTCCTCTTCATTCCTCCTGAGAGTGTATCTATATGGGCATCTATCTTTTCTTTAAGATTTAAGAAAGAGAGGAGTTCGTTAGCTTTTTGTCTTATTGTTATTCTGGGTATGCTGAAATAATTTCCATATATCTCTAAGTTTTCTAGCACATTAAGTTCCGTGTCCAAATTATTTTCTTGAGGGAGAATCCCTAATTGTTTTCGTATAAGGCGATAATTTTTACTTACCTCTAGGCCCAGTACTTTAAGATTGCCCTTAGTAGGCGGTGTCATTCCATAGATCATTCTTATGGTTGTAGTCTTTCCAGCACCATTGGGACCTAAGAAACCAAGGCATTCTCCAGATTTAACCTCGAAATCTATATTATCTACAGCCAGGAATTTATCATATTCCTTTACTAATCCTTTGGCCCATACAGCAGGTGTGTTTGAGGTCTCCAGAACATTCATAGCAGTAAGATTATATCACTAATCTTCTGACTATTTAGACAGCAATCTGTTAAAATGTGGTGTGAGAAAGGCAAAAAGGAGGATATGAATGCAGAAGAGAGCATTTAGCGGAGTACAACCAACGGGAGAGCTCCATTTGGGAAATTATCTCGGAGCTATAAAAAATTGGGTTAATTATCAGGATCGCTGGGAGAGCATTTTTTGCGTTGTGGACCTTCATGCCATAACGGTAAGGCAAAATTCTGAGGAGTTGCACAGAGCTATAAGAACAACTGCCAATGCCTTTATAGCTGCCGGTATAGACCCTAAAAAATCTACAATATTTGTGCAGTCTGATATTCCTGAGCATGCTGAGCTTACCTGGATACTCAACTGCTTTACTTATTTTGGGGAACTTAAGCGCATGACTCAATTTAAAGAGAAATCAGGGAAGGATCAGGAAAGTGTAAGCGTTGGCCTTTTTGATTATCCTGTTTTAATGGCTTCCGATATTTTACTATACAATTCGCATGTTGTCCCTGTAGGAGAAGACCAAAAGCAGCATGTTGAGCTGACTAGAGATATTGCGATACGCTTTAATAATTTATTCGGGGAAACTTTTGTAGTTCCCGAACCCTTCATAATGGAGGTAGGTGCAAGAATTATGGGTCTGGATGACCCGGGCAAAAAAATGAGTAAGAGTGCAGGTTCTACATACAACTATATAGCCTTAACCGATCCACCTGACCTTATAAGAAAGAAGATACAGAGAGCAGTAACCGATTCAGGAACAGAGATTATTTTAAGTCCAGAAAAACCCGCTATTTCTAATCTTTTGGCAATTTATAGTCTACTCTCAGGGCAGAGTATCGAATCCTTGGAGGAACAATATAGGGGCAAAGGATATGCAGTATTTAAGAATGACTTAGCCGAAGTGACGGTAGGCATTCTTTCTCCCTTTCAGCAAAAACTTAAAGAGCTAGAAGAAAATATTAGTTTTACAGAAAAGATGTTAGAAGAAAATGCTGCTAAAGTAAGGCCAATTGCACAAGAAACTTTGCTTAAGGTTAAGGAAAAGGTTGGCCTAGGATAGATGGTGCTTTCACGCAGAGATTTTTTGGTAAAGACAGCTAAAGGTGTTTTAATAGCCGTTTTCGTTTCAACTTTAAGTAGCTGCGCGAGACTTATTAAACAAAAAGAGGCAGAGAGCCCCTTTATTCAGATAGATGAGACCAAGGAGAGAGTTACAGAACCCAAGACAGAAGAAACGCCCAAGTCAAAAGTTGTGCCCAAGCCTGATATTGTTGCGGTTAAAGGAAAGGATGTAAGCGAGATAGTAAGAGCAGCAATAGATAAAATTGGGGGAATTGCCTCTTTTGTTAAACGCGGAAACAAAGTTTTGATAAAACCAAATATTCTTTATGGTCAGAGACCTGAGTATGCCGCTACAACAAATCCAGAGATCATAGCCACATTAGTTGCTTTATGTAGAGAGGCGGGTGCAGCACGAGTAGTAGTAGCGGATAGACCCACCAGCCCAGCAGCAGAAGCTTATCGAACCTCCGGTATTGCAGAAGCTACGCAAAGAGCAGGGGGCAATATTAAGATACTGACAGACCGCAATTTTACCTCAGTGGCTATTTCTCAGGGAAAGATTCTTAAGAAAGCGGCAATTCTCAGGGACCTCTTTGAGAGTGATGTGTTTATAAATGTGCCCATAGCTAAGACGCATAGCTTGGCAGTTTTGACTTTAGCTATGAAAAATATGATGGGAACTATGGGCGGGTTTCGATCGCCTATGCATATAAACTTTGACCAGAAGATAGTGGATTTGAATACTGTTATTAAGCCCCATATGGTAGTTCTTGATGCTTATCACATTTTGGTTCGCAATGGGCCAACTGGAGGCAGCTTGAGTGATGTCGAAAAACCTGAGACTGTGGTAGTGGGGACTAATCCTGTATCCGTAGATGCATATGCCACTGGATTCTTTGATATGGAGCCTTCTGATTTAGAGTATCTAATCCTTGCTAACCAGCAGGGTCTGGGTGAGATTGATCTTGGGAAGCTGCAGATTGAAGAAATTAATGTTTAAGGAGTTAGAGGGTTTGATTGGTAGAATAAAATTTCTTACAAAATCTACACTTTAATCCTTGACTCTTTGAACCCTTGAATCCTAAATGCAAACTTTTGTGGATAGGAAGGAAGTTGAAACTTTATCGTGGTAGAAAAATTATACAAATTCTATTTTTAACTGCATTTTTAATTCTTTTAACTTTAACCTACCGGCCTTTAGCTGATTTTTACCATAGCATCTTTTTATTAAGTGATCCCCTTATTGCTCTTATATCTCTTTCCAATGGACTTATTAACTGGAAGCTTACGGGCGCCTTATTGATAGTAGTGTTAACCCTGGCGCTGGGTAGAGCATTTTGTGGATATATCTGTCCCTTAGGATTAATTTTAGATGTTTTTAATTTTCGGAGAACTAAGTATCCGAACGATCAAGCAAGTATTTTCGCAAGAGCACCGCTTTTGGTGTTAACTGTTCTTTTAATTTTTAGCTTCTTGGGAAGTTCCTTCTTTTTCATATTTGATCCTATTGTATTGTTGACCCGAAGTAGTACCACCCTTATTTATCCATTTTTAGACAAGATTATAAGGACGGGTGGAAATTTACTGTATAATGTAGAATCTTTCAGACCTTATGTAGATGTAGCAACCAATGCTTTCAGTGGAATTTTTATTTTTGAGTATCCGCTGAAATATCAGCTTCAGATTTTCACCCTGACAATTTTATTGGCAGTTATTTTATTGTCTCTAGCGCAAAGGCGTTTTTGGTGTCGCTATCTCTGTCCTTTGGGAGCTCTTTTGGGACTTATGGGAAGAATTTCTCTCTGGGGACGAAAGGTATCATTAGAAAGATGTATAAGCTGTGATAAATGTGTCAAATCCTGTCCCCTGGGTGCAGTGAGAGATAGTGGGCTGGCTACCGATAAAAGTACCTGCCAACTGTGTTTTGATTGTGCTGAAGTATGCCCTACACAGGCAATCAATTTTGAGCTATCTTCAAAGTCAGAAAATTATAATCCCAGCAGGAGAGCTTTTCTCTGGACAATTGGAGCTTCCTCAGTATATGCTTTTCTTTTTTCAAGTTTTGCTGGAACAGGAAGCACCGAACCAGAGCTCGTAAGACCTCCAGGAGCCTTAAATGAAGAAGAATTTTTAGGAAGATGTGCTCGCTGCGGAGAATGTATGAAGGTGTGTCCCACAAACGTAATTCAACCATCACTTGCAAAAGCTGGATGGGAAGGTTTATTCACCCCTGAGCTTGAATTTAATAACTCCTACTGTGATTGGTCTTGTAATTGGTGTGGAAAGGTTTGTCCTACAGAGGCTATATCCAGTCTTTCCTTGGAAGAAAAGAGGAAGGCGGTAATTGGCAAAGCCTCAATTGATAGAGACAGATGTTTGCCCTGGAGCAGATTTGAAAATTGTATAGTTTGTGAAGAGCTTTGTCCGCTTCCCGACAAAGCCGTTGTTTTGAAAGAAGAGAAAGCTATAACACCTGAAGGAAGATCGATAGCACTAAAGAAGCCTTATGTTATTAATGAACTCTGCATAGGCTGCGGAATATGTCAGCACCGCTGTCCTGTTTCCGGAAAACCGGCTGTTGCAGTCTACAGGGTAGAATCTGATGCTTTAGCGTGAGTATAAGATATAAAGAGGCTGGAGGAATGAGAAGATGTTGCTGGTTGATTATCACATCCATCCGAATTATTCCAAAGATAGCAAGGGTGGAAGTATATCCGAGTTTTGTGAGAAGGCTATTGAGATAGGCTTGTCAGAGGTGTGTTTCACTACTCATTATGATGTTGATCCACAAAGATTAGAGATCGATGGTTTTGTTGTTGTTGAAGGTCAAAAGGTCTCAGTCAATTCTTCCTGGCTTGATGGTTATTTAGAGGAAATTGATAAGGCCAGAAAGCTCTATATGCCTCAGGGCTTGAAGGTGTTTTCAGGTTTGGAGGTTGATTACGGCTCTGATTTTGAAGAAGTTATAAAGAAACATCTTTCAGGATATAAGTTTGATTATTTTTTGGGTGCTGTTCATTGTATTAATCATTTAGCTTTAGCAGTTAAGGAGGAAGCAAAACAGTATTTTGAGAGAAAAGATGCAGATAAAGTTTGTGGAGAGTATTATAAAGAGGTAAAACGAGCGATTGAAAGTAATCTCTTTGATGCTATTGCACATTTAGATTTTTATAAAAGGGAGGGTATTATATATTTTGGAAAAATTATTAGGGAAACTCATAAGGGATTAGTTGAACCTGTGCTTAGGTTACTAGCGGAAAATGGTATAGCTCTTGAAATAAATGCTTTAGGATATAAAGACAATTTTGGGGAACCTTATCCCGGAGAAGATATACTTCTAACAGCAAAAAGGGAAGGGGTAAAACTGGTTACGGTTGGTTCTGATTGCCACAGCTTAGAATTTTTGGGGGCATATATTAAAGACGTTATGGAGCTGGTTGAGAAATACGGTTTTGAATTATGGAGGCCTTCAGAGCGGTGAAAAGATGGAAATGGTTAGCGAGCTTAATACTGATAGTTTTGTTGTTACCAGCTCTCCAGACAGCATGTCAAAAGACAGCCAGGATAGACGAAAGAGAACCTGAAAAGACTCTAAAGAACAAAACTGAGAAAAAGAAGAAAGAAGCCTGGCAGAATTACTATCTGTATTTTGCTCACAAGGATGCCAGAAATGTTTCTCCAGCTCGTGCCTATCCTGTATTTAGGATGAAAGCTGATGGGAGCGAACTTGGAGGTGCAAGTTTTGGAGAGGAGCAGATCTTTTCAGAATGGGGATGTTCTTTCAGTGGTGATAGAAATAAAGTGGTATGGACAGAGATTTCGGGTAAACGCCAAATTTCTATAATAAATACTGATGGAACAAACAAAGTAGTGATTAAAGAGGGAATAGAGGCTTACGATCCAGCTATTTCACATGATGGAAATACCGTTGCCTTCGTGATAGTTCAGGCCTCAGGAACTGAATGGATGAAGGAAAATCTAGCTTTTGCCGACACTGAAAATCCGGAAAATGTTGTAATCATTGATAACCCTTATGGGGAAAGCTCCGCGAACTGTCCATCCTATGATGCTTTTGGTACCCGCATTTACTTCGATGCACAGATACACGAGAGCCGGGACATATTTTCCATTAATGCTATTGATGGAAAGGGAATGATTAGATACACAGCGGATCGATATGTTAATACCCACCCACAGGTAACGCCTGATGGAAAGAAGATAATCTTTGTCTCTGATAGGAACGGAAAAAGTGATATATATTTAATTGCCAATAGAGGCATAACCGTTCCGGCAGAAATGGTTAATCCTCAAGAGCAAGAAGCTAAGGATAGCGAGAGAGAGATATTTAAGAATCAACAAGTATTCAGGCTTACTTACGAAGGGAAAAATAAAGACCCTTCAATATCCCCCGATGGTAAGGCTATTGCCTTTTCATCAGATCGTGATGGTAACTGGGAGATATACTTAATGCGAGTTGATGGAAGCGGTCAGAAAAGACTTACCCAACTAGATGGTGATGATATATCACCTAGATGGTCCACACGTTAGAATAGCCTGATACCAAAAATCGGTTTAAGGTCAAAACCGGAGTAACATCTGAAGGTAAAAAGGGTGTTAATTTTTGTTATTCCTGGTATTTTTCGAATATTTTAGGTTGCGACATGTACTAGTTAACCCAGTTTCTCAACTCTTATGATAGAGGTGATGTTATATTGATATATAGCTGGATAAGCTTCAGACACGCCCTGTATTTCTACAAGAAATTCCAATGATTGTAAATCATATCCTTATAAGCGGCAATAAGCGCCATTGTATGTACCCATTGGTATCCCCTCAGGTATACGGCCAATAAATTTATTCTTCAAATCTTGACATAGCCTATCAGATTGACAGTGTATAAGACGTAAAGGCAATTAGATCTCTGATGGGGTGAGGGAAAAGCACCACTTGCAGCGTTTCATAAAAGAAGAAAAGCTTAATAATGAGCTATTCACACCTTTCTTAAGAAAGGTGTGAATGTATTCTAATATCAAATTATAAAGTTAAATTTGCCTCTGGCTGAAAGGTTAAACTGTTCTAGGGCAGATATTTCGTTAGCGAGAGCGGTAACCTAAGCGCTTTCTTTTTGTTCTTCCGGAAGATCGATTACTATTAGGGCTGTGCATCCTTTGCACATGATTAGAGTGGAAGGCTTTGTGTACTGGTTGGCTTTACCGCACTTAGGGCACTTGATTGAAGCATACTGCTCTTGGATGTTCTCCATTATATGGCACCTCCTGAGGGTTGCTTACCAGCTTTTTATCGGCAGAATGGAAATCTACCTTTAAGGATAGGAAAAGTGAAGGCATAGTTTATTGAAAACCAACAAACAAGCCTTTACGGGTGTAGACTAAAGTAGGGCATATGATTTATAAATAGGTTATATCATCCATTGGTATATGGTAATTTGGGCATTAATAGCAAATATATAATTGACAGGAGAGACCATATTAAAATCTTAAGCATGACGAACTTATCAAATCTTTAGTAATAAAGGAGGGCAATAGCGGGTATCAAATCATTCTTAGAAGCTTCTTAGGATTATCATAAAACAATTTTTTTGAATCATTTCCTAGGAGCCGTTCCAGATGTGCTATTTCTTCTGTATGGTCACGAAACGGGAAGTCTGTACCAAAGACTATTCTATCAATACCGATTCTTTGAACTAATTTTAAGAAAAAATCATCTTCAATGTTGCCTGGAAGATATGCCGTGTCATAGACAACGTTAGGATATTCCAAAGTAAGGTCCAATTTATCCCATGTCATATATCCACCCAAATGCGGAAGAATAAATGTGATTTTTGGAAAAGAACGCAGCACTTCTAGATATCTCTCAGGCTGGCTATACTTACCGGGAACGTTCCCGTGTTCGTTTCCTATGTGGAAATTTACTATTAATCCTAACTCTTCGGCCTTTTTATAAAAGGGAAACATCCTTTTTTCATCAGGATAGAATAGTTGGGCATTTGGCTGAAATTTTATACCACGCAGCCCCCATTTAGGGAATTTGTCCAAATCTTTTGTGCTATTATCTGGATGGATAGAACCAAAAGGGATTATTTTTTTAGATATATTTGTAAGACCAGCATACCATTTATTTGTTTCAAAATGTTCTGGTTTAGAAGCGATAGGGAGAACGACTGCAAAGTCAACTGCTCCATCGTCTAAAGAATGAAGGAGAGCTTTAAATGTTCCATGATGGCGTCTTTTGGAATGATAGAATTCCTCAATATTTGAAATAACCTTATCGGCTATTTCATCAGGGTAAATATGAGCATGACAATCAATTATGATTTTTTTATTCACATCATACCTACCCTTTAAGAGTTATAGAATTTATATAGCTAAAACTCATTAACTTCATTCTTAAAAAGCGTAAACACACAACTTGTTTACTATTATTTTCTTATTCCAACTTGTTCTATCTGTAAATATTAATATCAATAAATTAACTGCTGTAAATATTCCTTAGTTTGAGCACTATCTTTGTGGTTAACATATGGAGTGTTTCGGATATATTAGTATTATATTCAATAATTTTGAATTTGTTAGATGGATGGTTTAGTATTTTTGGCTAGGGTATAATATCCGATACGGCATACATGCTTAAGTTTTGTTAATCCTGCTGTATCATTTGGGAAAAAGCGTATGATAAGACAACAAGGATAGGGTTCTGAGTGGAAGAATCAGCCTATGAGTTGCTAAAAAAGGGCAAAGAATTATTGGAAAGTAAAAATCCAGCCCAAGCGGCTGTAATATTAGAGCGTGCTAAAATGCTTGAACCTGAAAAAGGCTCCATCCGTGAGGCTCTGGCACAAGCCTATTATAACTATCAACAGTATGTATTAGCCAGGGAGGAATTCAAAAAAGCTATCGAAATAGATCCTACCAATCACTATGCACACTTCGGCCTGGGTTTATGTTTGGATAAAACCGGAAATATTACAGAAGCCAAGCGTCATCTGAAGCTTGCTCTGGCAATGAAACCGGGAGAAGAACTATATCGGCGAACTCTTGAGAAAGTTATGAATAGGACAGACAAATAGGAGCAAAAATGGAGTTTTTGCAGTTTTTTTTCTTTATACTTGTACTTGTCTTTTTTGTTTTACCTACTATTCGAAAACAAATATTGGAGAGCAGGCGATTTCGCGCTATACGCAATATTGAAAAGATGAGAAATACTAGAGTTATTACACTTATCCATCGTCAGGAAGCATTGGGTTTTTTAGGTATACCTTTCTATCGCTACATAGACATTGAGGACTCAGAGAAGATACTAAGGGCAATTCGATTGACTCCTAAGGATAAGCCAATAGATATTATTCTCCATACACCCGGGGGTTTGGTACTTGCTGCAGAACAGATTGCTCATGCAATTCAGAGACGCAAGGCAAAAGTTACGGTTTTAATTCCTCACTATGCCATGTCTGGTGGAACCTTAATAGCACTGGCTGCTGATGAGATAATAATGGATGAAGATGCTGTTATGGGTTCTTTGGATCCACAGTTAGGATTTGAGTATCCTGCAAGCTCAGTAATATGGGCGGTAGAGAGTAAGGGCATTGAGAAGATCCGAGATGATCGGATGTTAGTACTGTTCGACGTCGCCAGAAAGGCAAGAATTCAGCTGAAAAAACTAATTTTTGAAATTCTGCAGGACAAACTGGAGACAGAAAAGGCCGAACAGATTTCTAAGATTTTAACTGAAGGAAAATGGACTCATGATTATCCTCTTACCGTAGAGAAGGTTACTTCTTTAGGGATTCCAGTCAAGGTTCAATTACCAAAGGTAATATATGAGTTGATGGAATTGTATCCTCAGGCAACACTAAGGAGACCGGCAGTTGAGTATATACCATCACCGTACCCTAAAAAGAAAGGGCAAAAGTCTGGGCAAAGCCAAAAAAGCTAGAAAACTGAGAAGCGAGTGTGAACACTTATGAATATTTTAAAAATTCCTATTAATGAAGGAAAAACCGGAAAGATTGGCACCAAGCAGGTGGCTATCTTTAACAATAATGGAAACTTTGTAGTCTTTGAAAATGTTTGCACTCATCGAGGATGTCAGATTGAGTGGAATAGCAGTCAAAAAACCTGGGATTGTCCTTGCCACGGTTCCAGTTTCACATCTGATGGAGCAGTTATTAGGGGTCCGGCCAGGCAACCTCTTAGACGTCTCAATTTTCATATTGAGGGAGACCTCATACAACTTGAAGAAGGAGAGAGCTAGTGCAAAGCGTTGATTTTCTTCTTGTTGGTGGCGGAATAGCAGCTGCTAAGTGTGCAGAAGTCTTAAGAAAAGAGGGAGCGGGTGGGAAGATTATGATCGTTTCTGCTGATGGTTACCGGCCTTATCACCGCCCGCCTTTATCTAAAGGAATACTTATGGGGTATGAACAAGAAAATGGGGTATTCTTTCATGATGAAAAGTTTTACGAGCAAAACGGGATAGACTTACTTTTAAATACAAGGATTGTGCGAATTCAACCGAATAGTAGTACAGCTACTGACATGGACGGGAATGAGTATAAATTTGGTAAACTGTTAGTTGCAACCGGATCCACTCCCAGGATTATGACGATTGAAGGCAGCAAACTTGAAAATATTTTCTACCTGCGCAGCTTAGACCAATCGTTAGCAATCAGATCGGGAATAAAATCAGCTAGAAGTGCAGCAATTGTGGGAGCCGGTTTCATCGGGATGGAAGTGGCTTCTGCTTTTATTCAAAACAACATCTCCACCACAATGATTGTGCGGGAAAATGAGCTTTTTGGAAAATTGCGCTCCAGAGAGATCTCTGCTTTCTTCCTGCGTTTATATCAGCAAAAAGGTGTCGAGATTTGGTTTGAAGAAGAGGTACAGAGATTTATTGGTAAGGAAAAAGTTGAGAAGCTTGTTACCAAGAATGGGAAAGAGCTAGCATGTGATATAGTTGTTGCAGGAATCGGCGTTATTCCAGAAGATGCTTTTCTCCATGGTTCGGATATTGAAATTACAAATGGTATTGTAACAGATGAATATTTGCAGACGGACTTCGATAATATTTATGCGGCTGGTGATGTTGCGAATTTTTATGATCCGATATTTGGTAAACAACGCAGGATTGAGCATTGGGATAATGCCATAAAACAGGGGGAGCTTGCAGCAAAGAATATGCTTGGCAACAAAGTTTCCTATAATATAGTGTCATATTTCTTTTCGGATATCTTCGATATCTCATTTGAATTCCTGGGAGATAACTCAAATATTGATGAAACACTTGCTCAAGGTTCTTTTGAGGAAGAGTCTTTTGCTCTCTATTATCTAAGAGACAAAGTTGTTAAAGCTGCTTTTCTGCTTATGAGACCAGCAAGCGAAAGAGAGAACGCGGAAAAGCTGATAATAGAAAAAAGTGTTTTTCCTTAAAACTAAGTAGCAGCCTTACAGCTAACATCTTGTCTTATAAGCCTGATATGTCTGGATAATGAAAATTCGTTTACAGTTATGGTTAAGAGCGAATAGTGACTGACAGAAAATATAAAAAGAAAAAGGCCGACGAAATGTCGGCCTTTTAAGAAAGCAGCTTAGGCCGCTTTCGGAGGACGTATCTCACGCTCTTTGCGCTCAATTTCTTCACGCTCCTTAGCAGGTACGGAGATACCGCCAAGGTATCCGCCAATAAGACCTGCCAACAGTGAAACAACGAATAGGACTATTCCAAAGTCTGCAAGAATCCCTGGAAATGGTACGCCTACCCTTGCAGCAGGAACTATCTGAGTCCATGCTAGGGATGGATCAATAACTGCTACGCGAATAAAACCAATCAGCAAGCCAAAAAGGACCCCAAATACAACCGTTAACAATCCGTGAATGCTGCTATTAATCTTTGCCCAATAACCTGCGACAAAACCACCAATTAAATATCCGGCAAATGCAACGACTACTAGGCCAATATATACATTTCCACTTAAGGAAGTGAGAATACCACCTACTAAATCATTAAAAGCACTGCGAAAGACTGCAGTTATCACTGTCATTGAGAATATTGCTATGAGCCATCCTCCAACAATTGCTCTAATGTTGTATGATCTCATCTCTTACACCACCTTTCAACACAATAAATATTCCCATTATATGGAAGTTTAAACATAGACGAGCATGAACAGTATAATGTGTTATTTCTTAATTAGTGGATTTATTCAGTTATAGAAGGTGATTAGGAATTTATAGAGAATACTGGACTTATATAAGAAAGGTAGGTATATGCTGGCAGACAGGGATTACCATATGCAGGGGTCTTTAAGACCGCGCATTGTGGAAAAGTATGAATGCACTGCCGGGGAAAATGAAGAAATCACCATAACTCTAGCCGTAAATGATGCAATTCTCGGCGAGACCGAGATAGTTCTTGAGCATAAGAGGGATAAAGAGAATTAAGAGTGTCCTTTAGCAGCTTTTACTTGCTCAACGATCTTTTGGACTATATGGCTAGGAACCTCTTCATAGTGGGAGAATTCCATAGTAAAAGTTCCTCGGCCTTGACTTATCGAGCGCAGATTGTTCGCATATTTGCGCATTTCAGCCATGGGGACCTGAGCTTTAATACTTTGCTCGTTGTTTGAGGGTTCCATCCCCAAGATTTTACCACGTTTGCTATTTAAATCACCAATTATATCTCCCATATAAGCTTCTGGAACACGGACTTCCACATTTACAATCGGTTCGAGCAGAGTCGGATCTGCTTTGAGGACTCCATTTTTAAAGGCAAGAGAACCCGCTATTTTAAAAGCCATTTCTGAAGAATCAACAGCATGATATGAACCGTCGTAAAGAGTAACTTTAATGTCGATTACAGGATAGCCAGCCAGTATTCCCTCTTCCATAGCTTCTTGTATACCCTTTTCAACTGCCGGGATATATTGTTTCGGAATGGATCCTCCAAAGATCTTATCGACAAACTCAAAACCCTTACCTCTTGGCAAAGGTTCCATTTCTATCCAGGCATCTCCGTATTGACCATGGCCTCCAGTTTGTTTTTTGTACTTTCCCTGTACTTTTACTGAGGAGCGAATCGTTTCCTTGTATGGAACCTTAGGTTCTTCTAGTTCAGTCTCCACACCGAACTTCCTTTTTAGACGTTCAGTGATCATTTCCAAATGGGTTTCTCCCATTCCGGAGATGATAGTTTGGCGAACTTCCGTATCTCTTCTTACTGTGAAAGTGGGATCCTCTTCGTTAAGCCTGCTAAGCGCCGTACTTAATTTATCTTCATCACCCTTTGTTTTTGGCCTAATTGAAGCAGAGATAACTGGTTGAGGGAGCTCTATAGTCGAAAAAATAATAGGATGGTCTTCTTGGGAAAGGGTGTCTCCTGTACCAGTTTCCTGTAATTTTGCCACTGCAGCTATATCTCCGGATGCGATTACATCAAAAGGTTCCTGGTTTTTACCTTGAATACTCAAAATTTGACCAATACGTTCCTTTTTATCCTTGCTGCTATTGTAGGCTTGAGAATCCGATGACAGAGAACCGGAATAAACGCGGAATATGTTTAGCTTGCCAATATAAGGATCAACAATTGTTTTAAAAACTAGAGCAGAGAATGGTTCATTTCTTTCTGGTTTTCTTGTTTCTTGGGATTCAGTTTTTGGATTTTTCCCCTGGACATCGGGTCTGTCCTTAGGGGAAGGAAGTGCCTTAGATATGCAATCCATAAGAGGTAATATACCCTGATTTTTAGAGGCAGAACCGCAAAGTATAGGTACAATATTTCCTTTCAGGGTTCCTGCCCGCAAGCCTTTAGATATTTCTTCTGAATTAAGTTCATTTCCTTCTAAATACTTTTCCAGTAACGAATCATCGCTTTCAGCAATGGATTCTATTAGTTGTTCTCTGAAATAAGTCGCTTTATCTTGTAAGTCAGAGGTGATTTCAGTTTCTTCAAGTCTCTTTTCATTAAAAAGAAAAGCCTTCATTTTTATTAAATCTACAAACCCCCTAAAATCTTCAGCTTGACCAATGGGAAAATGTACGGGTACAGGAGTTTTGCCTAATCGGTCTTTAATGGAAGTAAGAACCGTTTCAAAATCAGCATTTTCTCGGTCCATTTTATTAATGAAGATAAGACGAGGTAGTTTATGTTCATTAGCATAAAACCAACAAATCTCTGCTTGGACTTCAACGCCGGCTACCGCTGGAAGAACGAAGACTACTCCGTCTGCTACGCGAAGTGCAGCTTTAACCTCACCGATAAAGTCAGCAAAACCAGGGGTATCTAAAATATTGATCTTAAAATCCTGCCATTTACAAGAGGCAAGGCTTGTATTTATGCTCATTCTTTTGTTTATTTCTTCAGGGTCAAAGTCAGTTGTGGTATTTCCCTCTTCAACCTTCCCCAAGCGACTTATAGCTTCTGTGGAGAAGAGCATTGCTTCTGCTAATGAAGTTTTACCAGATCCGCCATGTCCCACCAATGCTACAGTTCTTATTGTATCCACTGCCTGTTCTTTCATTAAAATGCCCCCTTCACTGAGATTAAGCCAGGTTAATAAAAATAGTATACCATAGCAGGCATTCTCAGAAAAAATTCTCCAAAATGGGAAGGGAATAAAAGAAAATAAGCGAAATTTAAAGTGCTTATTTCCCCAAGGAGGGGATTAAGAATAAATATTCGAAGAACTTTAGTCGTAATTCTAATTGTAGCCATAATACTCCCCTCTTACGCCGGGATGTTGGGTGCTGCACAAAAATCCTCTTCACGTCTCTCTTCCCAAAGAAGTGTCGTATCGAACAGACTTAAACAGTTAGACAGCGCACTCTCTCAAAGAAAAAAAAGGGCTCTGGTAGTAAAAAAACAGGTTGACAGCATTACTGAGACATTAAATGCACAAATTAGTCAATATAATACTGAGGTAGAACAACTGGAGAGAACAAAGGCTGTCATTATGGAGAATCAGGCTAAACTGACAGAGGCTGAAGAGAAGAGATCTAGGTGTCAGGAGATTGTTAATAAACGTGCAAAAATGATTTATCAATATGGAAGAATTCCTTTTCTGGCAGTCTTTCTGAAAGCAAAAACGTATCGTCAGTTTTTAGTACGTATAGGAATGCTACAGAGAATAGCCAAAGGGGACATAGAAGCGCTTGGTGAAATGAAGGCAGTTGAAGAGGAGATTATATCACGCGGTAAAGCTCTGGAGATGCAAAAAGCTAGTGAAAATGATATTGTTGCAGATTTACGCTCAAGACAAGCACAAATTCAATCTGAATTGGTTAAAGCTAATAATCTACTAGCTAGAGTAAAACAAGAAATTGACAAATTAGAAAATGAAAGAAGAGAGGCAAGACAGACCCTGATCAGGCTAACGAATTTAGCAAAAAGGAGACGTACTGCAACCAATGCATACGCAGCAGTAAACGTAGACGGTTTTATTTTTCCTGTAGCAGGGCCTCATGGATACTCAGATAATTTTGGAGATTACCGTTCAGGAGGGAGAACCCATAAAGGTATAGATATTTTTGCCCTTAGGGGCACTCCAGCTATTGCAGTGGTAGACGGGACGATAGTTACTGTAGTGACGCAAGTACTTGGAGGGAAAGTAATACGTTTAAGAGGTAATGAAGGTAATATTTATTCTTATGCTCATTTAGACGGATACGCCCCAGGTATCAGTGGAGGTACGAGCGTAACAGCTGGTCAGACCATTGGTTATGTTGGAGACACAGGTAATGCGAAAGGTGGAGCGCCACATCTGCATTTTGAATTTCATCCAGGAGGAGGAGAAGCGGTTAATGCTTATCCGCTTCTGAAATCGGCAGATTAAGGAAGGTGATTACAAGGGAATTGAAAATTTATATTATACAATAAGCTCAAAGCACCGGTAACCTAACAACTAATACGGCAATTTAGACAATAAGGAATGATGAATCATGTTAACCAAGGAGACTATCGTCCGGATCGCTAGAGTTAGAAGGAAACTGATAAAGTCCAGGTACAGCGACAGAAGAAAAAACAGGTTAGGTGTTCAAGGCAAAATATGTTGGCGCACAGCCCGTAGAAAATCAGCCTGAGTACTGCAATTATGCATTTGAGATAAAATACATGTTTATATTTAAAACGTTTGAGATAAGTGTATACGGACCAGCGAATCTGTTCGATATTACTGAACATATACGGCAGGCTATTAAGGAAAGTTCTGCTTCAAATGGATTAGCTTTGATCCTATCTATTGGAAGTACTGGTGCACTGTTTAAATTACCACATAGCTCTTATGAAGATTTTATCAGCTGGGTTCTAAAGAGGATTCCATACAAATCAGTCCACCGACATCCAGGAAATGCTTTTGCGCATCTGCGCTCGGCGGTTGTTGGCTGCGATCTTATACTACCTATAAGAGAAGGTCAAATGTTAATTGGAGAAAAGAGTATTGCGCTTTTAGAGAACACAGCAGGTCGAAAGAAAAGAAGATTTTCCTTAATATTAGTTGGAGAAGATTAACATGAAAATAAATTTCAGTGAGCTAATTGAGGAAACAAAAGGCTGGATCGACATAGTGGATATAACTGATAAAGTAGGGAGCGTAATAAAAAATAATGAAGTAAAAGAAGGATTTGCATTGATATATACTATGGAGCGAGACACAGCGCTAATAACTCTTGAGGCTGAGATGGCGTTAATATTAGATATGGCAGACCTAATAAGCAGTTTAGTAGAAGGTATTAAGAGTGAAGCGAAGGGAGATGTTGCTTCAGCTCTACTTGGGACGTATTTAACAATTCCTATTGTAAAGGGATATATGGATCTGGGTACCTGGCAGCAAATAATGCTGGTAGATTTGGGTATGGCAGGAAAGAAAAGAGTTTTAATTCAATCGATAAGCTAGGAATATCAAATTCAGTATTTTGATGAAATAGATTCATTTTAGGCCGCTAACCGAGTTCTTCTATCCCTTTTTGGCATTAGGAGAACTAAGAGAAATCCAGTTACGAATCCACCAATGTGTGCAAACCAGGCTATACCTCCGGTTAATTCAGTAGTAACAGGTTGTGCTACTATAGATGCAAAACCATTCAAAAACTGAATTACTATCCAAAATCCAATTACAATAAGCGCAGGAAGTCTAATAATTCTAATGAAGTAGAAGATTGGGACAATAGTGACCACGTATGCGCGAGGATAGAGTAAGATATATGCGGCGAGGACTCCTGAAATAGCACCGCTGGCACCCAGGCTGGGAATTTGTGAAGTTGGAGCCGTCAAGATATGCCCTATTGCGCCCCCCAGACCACTCAGTAGATAAAAGATGGCAAAATTAAGATGACCTAAAGCATCCTCAATATTGTTGCCAAAGATCCACAAATAGAGCATATTCCCGGCGATGTGTATAAACCCCCCATGCAAAAACATTGCGGTAAAAATGGATAGATAGCCAGAACCTTGAGATAGTCGGGCAGGAATCATTGCATAACTGTTTATAAAAGAATTGAGATTTGGCCCCAATGAGATTTCATAAAGAAAAGCCAGTATGTTTAAAATAATAAAACCTATAGTAATAAAGGGAGTTGTACGGCTTGGATTTTCGTCATACAGAGGTATTAACATTTTATAACCTCATTTAGTTGTTGGTTGATGTATGGAATTGGGATCTAAGATTTTGCCCCCAAGCTTAAATATCGATATATTTTGTCTATCATCATATACAGTAACTTTTACATAGTGATGAAATCCGCCATGTAGTATATCTGTATATGGTGAAGATCCTGCTGGACCAGTAATAATGTACGTAACACCATCGTGAATTTGTTTATTGAAAAGATGTTCGTGCCCTGCAAAAACTACGTCAACCTGGTATTGTAACATCAATGATCGAATTTCATACTCATTTCTCCGGTCAGTAAATGCAAGATGCTTGCCCTTTTTACCTTCAGGATTCAAGACGGAGTATAATGGTCGATGCATTACAACAAAGGTATGCTTGCTGTCCCTAGAATTGCGCAAATCTTCTTTTAACCATTCCAATTGGTTTTTAGCTATTTCCCCTTTCTGCCTATTAAGCTCTGTGTTAAGGATTATAAAGTGAGAATCTTTATGATTGAAAGCGTAATAAGAGTCCCGTTTTAATATTTTTTTAAAAGCTTTTTCTCCTGTTCTATTCATATGGTCATGATTACCAGGTGCTAGGTGAAAGGGAAATGGTAGCTTGTTTATAACTTTTACAAAATCTTCATATTGCTTTACATAGAGGTTAAAATTGTTCGTGTACCCAACAACAGCATCTCCCGTATGTATCAAGAAATCAGCTTTTTCATGTCTTATCTGGTCAATAAGTTTAAGAAAGTTTCTTGGTTGAGGAGATGCTGCATCTATAGGCCGTGAGTCACCTATTACAATAAAGGAAAATGAGGGTTTATTGCTGTCTCTTCGCTGTCTTGCTGCTACGCCTTCTTTTGGTAAATTATGTTTATTGCTTTCTGATATAATACTACCGAAGCATCCAGTAAAGAATAATGTGCCAGCAAAAAGCAACATAATAAGAAGATATTTCGTATAAAAATAGGAATAGAAAATCTTATTCGATATTATTGCATTAGATGCTTTATTTTCCATATGCTTTCCTCTTAAAGCAATATTCCCTTAACTGCCCTGTTTAATCAATGAAGCCATCTTGCTAGATAATTGCTTGTTATTGTATGATTATAATAGTTTTATAAATCAATGAAAGGAAAGTTATGGTTAGGCAAGGAACATTCAAAGTCAAAACTGGTCTGGCAGAGATGCTAAAGGGCGGCGTTATAATGGATGTTACTAATGAAGAACAGGCACAGATTGCAGAAGAAGCTGGCGCAGTAGCAGTAATGGCGCTGGAAAGAGTTCCTGCAGATATTCGGGCAGCTGGTGGTGTAGCAAGGATGGCCGATCCGCTAATAATTGAAAAAATAATGAATAAAGTAACTATACCAGTCATGGCTAAAGTTAGAATTGGACACTTTGTGGAGGCTCAAATCTTGCAGGCAATTGGAGTAGATTATATAGATGAGAGTGAAGTTTTGACCCCTGCAGACGAAGAACATCATATAAACAAATGGGATTTTAAAATACCCTTTGTTTGTGGTGCTCGTAATCTGGGCGAAGCTTTACGCCGTATTGCAGAGGGGGCTGCAATGATAAGAACAAAAGGCGAGGCAGGGACCGGGAATATTGTAGAAGCAGTGCGGCATATGAGAGCGATTATGGGAGAAATTAGAAGGATCCACAGTCTTTCTGAAGAGGAGCTTATGGCTGCAGCTAAAGAGATGCAGGCACCTTATGGATCAGTATGTGAAGTTGCTAAAAGGAGAAAACTGCCTGTAGTCAATTTTTCTGCGGGAGGAATTGCAACACCAGCTGATGCTGCATTAATGATGCAGTTAGGAGCTGACGGAGTCTTCGTAGGTTCAGGGATATTCAAATCGGAAGACCCTGCTAGCCGCGCTCGTGCTATTGTTGAAGCGACAACAAATTATAATGATCCAAAAATTGTGGCAGAAGTTTCTAAGGGTTTACGTGCTGCAATGCCGGGGATAGAAATATCTGAAATCGGTAAGGATAAGTTAATACAATACAGGGGCTGGTAGCTAGAAACTTTCAAAATGCCAGACCGAAAGGTTCTGGCATTTTGCATTCTTCATAAGAGAAATTATGAGAAGGAAGCTGAATTAAAGAGTAGAATATGAGAAGGCAAAAAATGGTTATCGGTGTGTTGGCTCTACAGGGCGCAGTAGCTGAACATATTAGAATTTTGGAGTTATGTGGAGCGGAGGTAATACCGATAAAAAAACCGGAAGAAATTGATCGGATTCAAGCTCTCGTTATTCCAGGTGGTGAGAGCACAACTATTGGAAAGCTTATGGTTAAGTATAGTTTTGCAAAAAAGATTAAGGATGCGCATAAGCAAGGTATGCCCATTTTTGGTACCTGTGCTGGTTTGGTGCTAGTAGCAAAGCAACTGACTGAAGGTAAACAGCCTTTACTTGGTCTAATAGATATTAAGGTTAAGCGCAATGCTTTTGGCCGTCAAAGAGAAAGTTTTGAAGCAGATCTGGGGATTCCTGAATTGGGGACAGACAGTTTTCCCTGTGTATTTATTAGATCCCCGTGGATTGAGTATACTGGCCCAAAAGTAAAGGTTATGTCGAGGTTTAACAATAAAGTTGTAATGGCTAGAGAGGGGAATGTTCTGGTTTCAGCTTTTCATCCGGAATTGACTGAAGATTTGCGGATTCATAGGTATTTCGTAGATATGGTAAAAAAGTCCAGGAATTCATCTGAGAAGAGAATAGGTCGGAAAGAGTAGGGATATGTCAGGTCATTCGAAATGGTCATCTATAAAACATAAGAAAAGCAAAGAAGATATTAAAAGAGGCCAAATATTTAGCAAGCTTGCTCGAATGATAACGGTTGCAGCAAAAAAAGGTGGGGGGAACCCGGAAACTAATGCCGCGCTGGAGACAGCAATTGAAAAAGCAAAGAGTTACAATATGCCAAGTGATACTATTGAGAGAGCAATTAAGAAAGGAACCGGAGAAGTTTCAGGAGTATCTTATGAGGAGATGGTATATGAAGGTTACGGCCCCAACGGTGTTGCAATTTTGGTTGAGGCAATGACAGACAATAGAAACCGTACTGCCTCAGAGATAAGGAATATATTTAATAGACATGGTGGGAACCTGGGAGAACCGGGCTCGGTAAGTTGGATGTTTAAAAAGGTAGGGCAAATTATAGTTGCAAAGGAGGTGGAAGAGGAGACTCTCATGTTGGTTGCTCTCGAAGCTGGAGCTGAGGACATAAATGAAGAAGCGGATCATTGGGAGGTTATAGTAGAGCCATCGCAGCTTAACGAATTAAGAAGAGCCTTCGAAAAGGAAGGAATACCGTTCACCAATGTAGAGATTTCCATGCTGCCTCAGAATGTTATAAAGCTGGAACGAGAACAGGCACGTCGAGTACTTAAGCTTGTTGAAGCTCTCGAAGAGCACGATGACACACAAGAAGTCTATGCAAATTTTGACATATCAGACGAGATTCTTGAAGAGTTGGCTGCAAGCTAGGATTTGCTCTCAGGATTATTGCCACTAACAAGACTTCCTCTACGTATTTTGACAAAAACTCTAGCATAAATATTCTGATAAGAGCTTTGCCGTTAAGGTAGAGTTCTTTTGTTATATAAAAATGGTGATTTCTGGATTTACCATATACAAAAACAGGTATTTGAGAACTATTATTGAATAAACAATAAGAATGCACCGTGCTTTATAAGCAAAACGGGATATTCCCAAAATATAGAGGACTTTTATGATTATTCTCGGAATGGACCCTGGCACAGCAAGGGTAGGGTTTGGCATAATTGAGCAGAGAGATGTTAATAAAATTTCGCCTATAATCTACGGTTGCATCAAGACAAAAAGTGGCTTAAACGAAAAAAGACTCAAGTATATATACGAAGAAACATTGCAGTTAATTAGGGATTATCGGCCGGAGGCTTTAAGTTTAGAAAAACTCTTTTTTAATACGAACATTAAGACGGCTTCTTCTGTAGGGGAGGCCAGAGGAGTCATTATTCTCGCTGCTTCTCAATCTGGACTGAAAACGGCAGAATATACTCCACTAGAAGTCAAACAAGCTGTTGTGGGATATGGTAGGGCTCTTAAAATGCAAATTCAGGAGATGGTTAGAATATTGCTCAACTTAAAGGAAATTCCTCGCTCTGATGATGCAGCTGATGCATTAGCCATTGCTATATGCCATGCGCATTGTTTTAGATTGAAGAACTTGGTGGAGTCCAGATGATTGCTTTGCTACGTGGCGTATTGAGAGGAAAAAGTGGAGACTCCGTAATAGTTGAGACTGGAGGCATTGGCTACCAAATTTTTATCCCGGCAAATTCGAGTGATAAACTGCCTGAAGTTGGAGGGGAGATTGAGCTTAATACAGTTCTTTACGTGCGCGATGATATTTTGCAACTTTATGGCTTTGTTTCTCTCTCGGAAAAAGAGATGTTTTTGCAGCTTATATCCGTAAATAAAATTGGCCCCAAAAGCGCCCTAGCTGCTCTTTCTGCATATTCCACTGAAGCTCTAACGGCGGCTATTATGAGAAATGATGTAGAGTTGGTAAGTTCAGTTCCGGGAATTGGGAAGAAGACAGCGCAGCGTTTAATTTGGGATTTGAAGGATAAGATTATGGGAAAAGAAGTAATAGTAGAGTGGGAAGGTGGCGACAAAGTTCAAGAGGCACGAAACGCACTAGTCGAACTTGGGTATTCCCTGCTTGAGGCGAACAGAGCTATAGGGGAGATTAAGGTAGAGAATGATTCGTCGGAGGAACTGTTAAAGAAAGCTTTGCAATTGCTTGGAAAGGAAAAAAATAAAGCATGAGGGTGAGCAAGGAGATGGCACAAGAGAGGATTGTTGCTGCCCATATAAGCGATGAGGAGAGGGAATTTGATAGGAGCTTGCGTCCGCGCTGTATGACTGATTTTGTAGGGCAGGAGAAGATCAAAGAGAACCTCAGTATTTTTATTGAAGCAGCCAATTGCCGAGATGAACCCCTTGATCATGTTTTACTTTCAGGCCCTCCAGGTCTGGGAAAAACAACCTTGGCAAGTATAATTGCTAATGAGTTGGGTGTAAGCATAAGGACGACCTCTGGACCTGCTTTGGAAAGAGCAGGTGATCTTGCTTCTATACTAACTAATATGCAGAAAAATGAGGTTTTATTTATTGATGAGATTCACCGTCTGCATCGATCGGTTGAAGAAGTACTATATCCAGCTATGGAAGAGTTTGAGTTAGACATAATAATTGGAAAGGGACCAAGTGCGCGCTCTTTACGTCTTGAGATACCTCCTTTTACTCTTGTAGGAGCTACCACACGTACGGGACTTATTACTTCCCCTTTGAGAGATAGGTTTGGTGTATGTGCTCGCCTTGATTATTACACAGAAGAAGAAATAGCTAGAATTATAAGGAGATCCGCTTCGATACTTAAGGTCGAAGTGGCCGGTGATGGCGTAGAAGTAATTGCTTGCCGTTCGAGAGGCACGCCCCGTGTGGCAAACCGTCTGCTTAAAAGAGTAAGAGACTATGCTCAGGTAAAGAGTGATGGTAGGATAATAGAAGATGTCGCAAAAGATGCCTTGGCTATGCTGGAAGTTGATGAAAAGGGATTGGATCAGCTAGATCAAAAAATATTAAGGATAATTATAGAGAAATTTGGAGGGAAACCCGTTGGTCTAAATACCCTGGCAGTGGCAGTTGGTGAGGAGCCAGATACCATTGAGGATGTATATGAGCCGTATTTGCTGCAGCTGGGTTTAATGCAGAGAACGCCTCGAGGGAGAATAGTTACTGAGAATGCATATGAACACCTGAGAATTAGTAAACCTTCATCAACAAGAAAATTGTTCAAATATGACTAAAAAATCAGTTATCGTAATTCTTGTTCTGATATTAGTAATTATTTTTCTTTTTCTAATATTTTTGTTATTTAGAAGCAGTTCCAAAGAAGAAATTATAAGATTTTTAGCCAGAATAGCTATGTCTACTAAGCAGATTAACAGTTTCTACTTTACAATCGTCTAATGAAGATAACAAGGAGCTATGCATATATTCCAAATATTTGGACCCAAGCATATACCTTTAAATTAAATTAATAAAAAGGATAGTAAATTAACCAATCCTGATAAATCCCTCAAAATGGGAGGCTAAATGGAAGACACGGAAAAGAATAGTAAAAAAGACGCTAGCAAGGAGGAATTGCAGAACAAGCTTGCTTTCGAAATATCTCAAACTGATTATTGGATTCGAAAAGTCTATAATACAGCCCCCAACCCGCGTATTCAGAAGCAGGTAGAAGTTATTTTGCAGAAGTTGCAGTCTCTGCAAAAAAAAGTAGATGAAGCTTTTCAGCAAGAAAACCGCCCACGCACATAACTATAAAGACCCTTGTTGGTTTGAAAAATATTTCTCTTAGCGGAAAACACAGGGATTTTATATGCTTTTGTTTAAATTTTGAGTTTTCTTTGCAATAAAGAAGTCAACATAAAATTTGAGGTACTAAATGAGAACAGGAACTGCTTTCTTACCGCTTCATTATGGTAGAGCGCCAGCGTGGCTATTTCAGAAAATGAAGCGACTGGCACGAGAGATTACTATAGCCATAGTCACAGAGTTTGGGCCAAATGCGGTGTTACAAAAGCTTTCTGATCCTTTTTGGTTCCAAGCTCTTGGGTGTGTACTAGGATTCGATTGGCATAGCAGTGGATTGACTACTACAGTATGTGGAGCCCTAAAGGAGGGAATACGGGGCTTAGAGCATGATTTGGGACTTGTCATTACCGGCGGTAAAGGAGGTACTTCGCGCAAAACTCCTGAGGAGATTGAGAAAGCTTGCTATTCTTTGGGTTGTGATGCATCACCGCTAGTCTACGCAAGCAAGATGGCAGCCAAAGTTGATAATGCTGCCCTTCAGGATGGTTACCAGCTATATCATCACGCCTTTATTTTTACCAGAACAGGAGATTGGGCAGTAGTTCAGCAGGGGATGAATGAGTTTAACCGCTATGCTCGAAGGTACCATTGGCTGGGAGAGCGCGTAAAAAACTTTGTTGTAGAGCCTCATTCTGCAATATGTTCCGAAGCGTATGGTTCTGCTCTAAATATGATTGCTAGAGAGAGCGAAGGTGCCAGAAGGATATCTTCAGATTTGTCGAGAGAAAAGCCTGGGAGCATTATAAAGGAACTCAAGAAGATTAAGGAGCAAAAATCACTATGGCTACCGCAAGAACATCAGCTACTTATTACAGAACTTCACCCAGAGAGGCTTGAGAGGATATTTCTGAAAACTTATGAAATACAGCCTGAAAGTTTTCGAGATCTACTTGCCATACCAGGAGTTGGTGCTAAAACGATTAGAGCATTAAGTCTAATCTCTGAAATAGTATATGCAATGCCAGCCAGCTTTAGAGATCCGGCAAGATTCAGCTTTGCTCATGGGGGAAAGGATGGGATTCCTTATCCGGTTGATAGGGAAGGTTATGAGATGAGCATTCGATTACTAAGACAGGCTATTAATCAAGCAAAGCTGGGTAATCGAGAGAAACTCGATGCTCTTCGAAGGTTAGGTACCTTCTAGTCTATTTTTTTATTATTTCAATAGCCATTATTGCTATATCATCACGTATTGTAGTACCCTGAGCAAACTCCTTAGCTTCATCAATAAGTCTCTCGGTAAGGGATTGAGGGTTCAGGGAGTTATAAACCGTGATATTTGAAACGACTCTATCTTCTCCGAATGTTTCCTTGTCTCTTCTGACGTCGAGCAATCCGTCGGTAAAAATGACCACGCGTTCTCCAGGATTCAAAATACTTGAATATTCGATAAATTGATAGTTTTCTTCTACTCCTAATGGGATATCACCAGTATGAAGATTCTTGATATGTTCTTTCATTTTCGGGCTGATTATTGGCGGCGTATGCCCTGCATTAGCATAGCGAAGCTCTCTGGTTTTTGTATCCAATACAGCATAGAAGAGAGTGACAAATGGATAGTCTTGCTGTCTGTAGATTGTCCGGTTAGTTCTTGTTAAAACGGAAGAAGGAGAAGAATTTTCGAGTGCAAAAGCCCGCAATGTATACTTGACTGCTGCGGTGAAAGCAGTAGTTGTGATACCACGGCCGGCTACATCTCCCATAAAAAACGCAACTAATTTATCAGGGAGATTAAAGATGTCAAAGAAATCACCACCTATCATAGCCGCTCTTGTTGCAGAAACGAAAGAGAGACCAATATCTAGCTCTTTCTGTGAAGTCAAATGGCTGGGTAAAAAGCTTGTTTGTAGCGTTTGGGCAATATAGCGCTGCTGCTCGTAGAGACGAGCACCTTCAATAGCCAAAGCAGCTTGGTTTGCTAAGGATTCAAGAAGGACCAGATCTGCTTCCGAAAATGCTTTCGTCTTATGGAATCCAAAAATTATTAAGGCACCGATAGTTTTGTTTTCGACTATTAGAGGAACTGCTGCCATATTTTCAACTCCAAGCTCAACGAATTCTTTTAATGCCCGGGGTTGACGTGAGTAGTCTGTCAGAAGGAGGCATTTTCCAGTTTGAATAACCTTAGTACATATTGTATCCCCAAAGGGTGCAGAGATCTCAGTTATGTGTTTTGGCATATTATAAGCATAAGGATAGAATATTCTATCCCTATTTTCATCCCACATTGCCACTATGGAACTATCACAATGCACAAGCCCTGAGGCATTCTTACATATTAAGCGAAGTCTCTTTTTCATATCAGGATTGGCAATAATTTCTTCGCTCAGTCTGTTCAGTAGTCGTAGCTTGTTGTTTAAATCTTCCAGTTTTTTTCTTAATATAAACTCCTCAGTCGCTTCTGCCTTAGCTTTACGGAGTTCTTCATATGGTCGAAATAATGGTTGGATAAATAGAGCTTGAAAAATATAGTAGAAACCCAGGACTTGAAAGATATGACCGATCAGATTATAAGTGTCACGGGAATTTGTATATTTAGTAAATGAGAACTCACTAAAGATGGTAAGAAGCAGCGCAATTTCTAAGTAAAAAACAGAACGGGTATCGAGCGTCGTTTTGTATCTGTATGCAAATATGGCAGCAACACTGATTGCTATGACTAAATACTCCAATCCAATCTTAAGTGAGGTAAGACCTTTACCTTCAATAAACATCTTTGGGAGATAAGGTTCGAAGTAGATTATAGATAAAGATACACCTCCAACAATAAGTAGAGCTATAGTTGCAACGGTAGGAGGATTAACCAATGTGATTCTGGTTTTAGGATGTATAAAGGCGGCGATGAGTAAATAGCTGGAACCAAATATGCGGGCTGCTAACCAGAAATAAATTTCTTTTTGAGTATTGCTTGGAGACAAGAAGCTAGGCATACCTGGGAACGAGAGAAGGTGCAAAGACTCAAAAAGCCCCACAGTAAAGAATGTTAATCCAATCATTAGTGTCTGCTTGTTCCTATTTTGGCGATAACTATACCAACCAATGGTTGAAACAGCAAAGCTGATTATAACACTGAGAAGCTCTAAGCTGTTGTGTATAAATAAGTAGGAAGTGGCATCAAAAACATAGTATAGGTAAGTTCTGAACCATTCGACAGAAGAAAGTGACAGAATTGAAAGGATCGTAATTAGAAAAAGAATAGGGAAAAAATTATTCTCTTTACTTATTGTTCTGGTGCTTTTTTTATCTTTCATTATCTATACTGTCAGGATTGAAGAAAGACGACCAAATTTCTATAATTAAACCTGATGTTATTTTAGTCAATATTTTGTGATAATTCTACAATTTAACACTATTTAAAGTCCATAGTCAGAAAGATACTAGCAAGGAGTAGGCTAATGCAAATTCTTATTCATGCGTGTTGCGCTCCGTGCCTAATTGTCCCTCTTCTGGAGATTAAGGAGGAAGGAAAGGATGCAACTTGTTACTTTTACAATCCAAATATTCATCCCCATTCGGAATTTGTGAGAAGGTTGGAGATGACAGACAGCTACTGCAAAATCCAAGGAGTTTCTTTGATTTATGAGAAGTATGACCCTGTCCAGTATTTCCGTTATGTTTCTCAAAACCTTGAAAAGCCAGAACGCTGCCACCTCTGCTACCAAGTTAGAATGGAACGTGCAGCAGGGAAAGCTAGAGAGTTAGGTTTTTCTGCTTACACAACAACCTTACTTGTTAGCCCATATCAGGAACATCATGTAATAAAGGCGATAGGGGATAAAGCAGGAAGTAAGTTTGGTATAAATTTCTATTATAAAGACTGGCGCAATGAATACAGAGAAGGAGTTATTAAGTCCAAAAATCTGGAGATGTACAGGCAGAAATATTGCGGTTGCCTATTTAGCGAAAAGGAGAGATATGCTAAATAGGGCATTCTATTAGCATATCTAAAGTTCCATTCAAATTCGGATTGGAAAGATATGGATCTAAGTGGTTTGGGAAGGATAATAATATCCTTTGCTCTTATCCTTCTTATAATTGGAGGAGCCTTCTATTTGCTGGGTAAAATAGTAGGTCTTGGGCACTTGCCAGGAGATATTTTTATAAAAAGACCCCGGTTTACTTTCTACTTTCCGCTAGGAGCTAGCATTATTATCAGCATTGTGCTTACCATTCTTTTGAATCTGTTCTTTATCATGAGGCGCTAGTGATGAAGATAGAGGATTTTGATTACTCTCTACCGGCAAAACTGATAGCTCAAGAGCCATGCAAACCAAGGGATGCATGTAGGCTTATGGTCGTTAAGCGTGAAACTGAGGAGATATTCCATGATACGTTTCGATCTTTGCCTCATTATCTCAATTCAATGGACTGTTTGGTTGCTAACAATACGAAAGTGTTTCCAGCGCGTCTTGTAGGTGAAAAGGTCTTAACTAAAGGTAAAGTAGAGGTATTGTTACTAAAGAATATATTTGATAATCATTGGGAAGTTATGCTCAAACCAGCAAAGAGGATAAGGGAAGGTACAGCAATAACCTTTGGAAATGGTAAACTTTGTGCATTGGTTAGAAAACAAGCCGAGAAAGGTATAGCCATTCTTCAATTTTTTTCAGAACAGAATTTTACTGAAATTTTAAAAGAGCTGGGTGAGATCCCTTTACCACCCTATATTCAAGGACCACTTGAAGATGTGAGACAGTATCAGACTATATATGCTAAAAAGGAGGGATCCACTGCTGCTCCCACTGCTGGTTTACATTTTACAAAAGAAATGATACACGGGCTTGAAAGATTGGGAATAGACCTTGCTTTTATTACCCTTAATGTTGGCCTGGACACTTTTAGGCCAGTCAGAACAAGGAATATTGCAGACCACAGAATGCAAAGTGAGTATTTCTCTATAGGTGGCGATGCTGCAGCGAAAATCAATAAAGCTATTGATAGAGGTAATAGCATTGTAGCAGTAGGGACAACTTCAGTTCGTGCCCTGGAAAGCGCTGTAAGTAAGTTGCATAGGAAAAATTATGTTGAAGCGAAGCAAGGACGGACTAGTCTTTTTATTTATCCTGGATATATATTCAAGGTAGTCAATGTTTTGATTACAAACTTTCACCTGCCGATGTCCACTCTGCTTATGATGGTTTCTGCTTTTGCCGGAAGGGAATTGATTCTTAAAGCGTATAAAGAAGCAATAAGAAAGGAATACAGGTTTTTTTCATTTGGAGACTGCATGCTTATTTTATAAATAAAAGGTGATCTTATGGATATTAATTTAAAGCGAAGTCTTCGGTTTACGGTAATAATTCTGCTTTTTATACTGATTATGCACGCACTTTCAACTTTCTTTTTTATTTCAAGATAGTTTTATTTGCATCTTCTAAATTATCATTATAGAAAACCACATAAGATATTCGAATGTCATAATTCACTTCTGGTATCTTCTTTTGGAATAGCAAGTTTTGATCAGAGATATTTAAAAAGAATGGTGGAAATAGGACTTTGAATCATGAAATGTAAATGCGAGACATTTTGTCATAATTATAGGGATTTGTGTTAAAATTGTGACTTAAGTGACCTATAACAATGGGATTAGAGTATCGAGAACCTTAAGGATTCTCACCTTTTTGTTTGATCTTCAAAACTCGGAATCCTGTAATCCTTCCATTATAAGTTGTAGGATATGAGTTTTTGTTTTATTCTCATCCGTTAAGACTTAAGAGGTTATGAGTTTTCAATTTACGCTGCTTGCTAGAGACAAAAAAAATAGAGCAAGGACTGGTGTAATTAAAACACTCCATGGTGAGATACGAACTCCGGTATTTATGCCAGCAGGAACTAAGGCCACCGTAAAAACTATGACTCCCGAGGAATTGGAAAAAATTGGTGTAGATATAATACTCAGCAATATCTATCACCTGCATTTAAGACCGGGGTGTGCGTTAATAAAAGAGATGGGTGGTTTGCACAAGTTCATGCACTGGAACAATTCTCTTATTGCCGACAGCGGAGGCTATCAGATTTTTAGTCTGAGTCCCCTTGTTAAGGTATCTGATGAAGGTGTTGAATTCAAATCCCCTATCGATGGTAGCAGACACTTCTTTACACCGGAAAAGGTGATTGATTACCAGTTAGCCCTCAGTGCAGATATTGCTATGATTCTGGATGAATGTGCTCCCTACCCTGCAAGCTATTCTCAAGTTGAGAAAGCAGTGAGTAGAACCAGCGATTGGGCTAAGAGAAGTAAAGATGCCCTTAAAGATGGAAACCAAGCTTTTTTTGGAATTATTCAGGGAGGAGTCTATCAGGATTTAAGAATGAGAAGCCTGGAGGAAATTATTAATTTGGGATTTTCAGGATATGCTGTAGGGGGTTTCAGTGTTGGTGAACCGCATGAGCTTATGTTTGAAATCTTGAAAAGAATAGAACAATTCCTTCCCGAAGAGAAACCCAGATATTTAATGGGTCTGGGAAACCCTACCAGTCTTCTGGAGGCAGTCTCCTTAGGTATGGATATGTTCGATTCCGCTTTACCAACTAGAGTTGCGCGTAATGGTACCGTTTTTACTCGCTATGGTAAGATTAATATTCGAAATGCAGCATATTACAAGGATCAGAAACCTCTTGATCCAGAGTGCTCATGTTATACCTGCAGGAACTATACCCGAGCATATCTGAGGTATCTTTATATAGCAGGAGAAATTTTACCACTCCGACTCATGACATGGCACAATCTTTATTTTTCAACATGGCTAATGGAAGAGGCACAAAAGGCAATTAGAAGAGGAACTTTTGATGAATTCAAGAAGAACTTTATGGATGGATATATTGAAGGAGGTAAAGACAATAGTCAATAAGCAAAGTTTGAGTAGCTACAGGCTAAATAACCGATAACAGGAGGTATTTATGGCGCAGCTTGTAATTATCGTTGCGATCTTTATAATTTTCTATTTTTTACTTATTAGACCACAACAGCAGCGAGTTAAAGAACATCAGAAGCTGGTTGCAGAGCTGAAAGTAGGTGATGAAGTGGTTACAATTGGTGGAATACATGGTAAAATTTTAAATTTGAGTGATGAAACCGTTTCATTGGAAATTGCTGACAAGTTGGTTATTATAATTTCGAGAGGAGCAGTTGCCAGAAAGAAGGGGAAGACAGAAAGTGAGTGAGGCTCATTAGTTTCAGGGAGGTAGGATTTGACTAATACACAGAAATATATTTATGCACTGATTGTGGTTTTTATTCTCTCAGCAGGCTCGTTGTACCTGTTGGTTTCGCAACCGCCTAGATTGGGTCTGGATTTGCAGGGAGGGCTTACTGTAATCCTTACCGCTGTAAGTCGTCCCGGAGCACCTATAACCGAAGATGCTATGAAGCAGGCTCTGTTCATAATAAACCAAAGAGTAGATAAACTGGGAGTAACTGAGCCTAATGTGAGCAGACAAGGAAGAACTAATATTTTAGTTCAATTGCCCGGTATTAAAAATCCCGAGGAAGCTCTGAATATAATAGGGCAAACTGCTCTTATGGAATTTAAAATAGTGAAACCTGAGTATGTTAACAATAACATAAAGAAACTTAATGAACTTCTAAATAAGGGTACAGATCCACTTGGGCCAACATTACTTACAGGAGATGCATTGCAGAGTGCTAAAGCTGACTTTAGCCCTGACACTAATGAGCCAGAGGTTTCCATAAGATTTACTCCTGCAGGAAGTAAAAATTTTAGCGGAATTACTGAAAAGAACATAGGAAAACCCTTAGCAATAGTGCTGGATGATAGAGTAATGTCCGCTCCCATAATACAGGAAAGGATACCCACAGGAAAAGCGGTGATTACAGGGATAAAGAATGTTGAAGAAACCAAGAGGGTTGCTCTGGTTTTACAGACAGGAGCACTCCCCGTAAAACTTATCAAATCTCAACATAGAACTGTTGGCCCCACTTTAGGTCGGGATTCACTCCAAGAAGGTTTGCGAGCGGGTATCATAGGATTATTATTGGTTGCCTTATTTATGGTTCTGTTTTATCGGGCTTTCGGTTTTGTTACTTGGGTAGCTTTGGCTATTTTTTCGACTCTCTTAGGTGGACTGCTGATAGCAGTCAGAGCTACATTAACTCTACCGGGAATTGCTGGGATTATTCTTATGATTGGCATTGCTGCTGATTCAAGCATTATTGTATTTGAGCGGATTAAGGAAGAGGTAAGATCGGGAAAGAGCTTAAGAGTATCTATGGATACAGGATTTTTTCATGGCTTTAGAACCTTTCTTGACGCCGACTTAGTGACGTTCACTACTGCAGCTATTTTATTCTACTTTGGTGTAGGACCGGTAAAAGGGTTTGCTCTAACCCTAATGCTGGGTATCGCGTGCGACCTATTTACGAGTTATTTCTTTACCAGGTCTATACTTGGGCTTCTAGGGAGAGTGCGTCTTTTCAACAAGCCTATTCTTATTGGTCTTAAGGAGGCTCAAGCCGATGAAACTTAATTTTATTGGAAATAAGAAAATCTGGTTCAGTATATCTGGAGTTATTATTGTTATTGCTTCTCTCTCTCTTTTATTCAAAGGGCTTAACTTTGGTATTGAATTCAAGGGAGGAACGGCAGTCAATGTAAGGCTTAAGAACAAAGCAACAGTAGCTGAAATAAGAGATGTGCTTATCCCTATAGGTTTAGGAAAAAGCGTTATTCAGCCTGTAGGAAGACCTGAAGAAAAAGAAGTCTTGATTCGTACCCCCAGTTTATCCGATGAAAAACAAGAAGAACTAGATAAGACCTTAGATGAAAACTGGGGTATTGACCGAAGCGCTTATGAAATTCGTACGGTCGGACCGGGTTGGGGTGCGCATATAACTAGAGCTGCGATTATAGCCCTAATATTCTCCTTTGCGGCTTTGCTTATTTATATAAGCTTTCGTTTTGAATTCAAAATGGCAGTAGCAGCTCTTGCTGCACTTTTTCATGATATAACCATTACTATAGGGGTTTATGCCTTGGTGGGAAGAGAAGTTACTCCTAATACAATTGCAGCCTTTCTTACAATTCTTGGATATTCACTCTATGACACAATTGTAGTATTTCATCGAGTGATGGAAAATACTGCTAAAATAGGAAAACGCACATATTCAGTAATGGTAAATGATTCCATAAATGAAGTAATGGTAAGATCAATAAATACGACGGTGACAACAATTTTGCCGGTAATTTCACTTCTTATTTTAGGTGGGGAAGTTCTGAGGGATTTTGCATTTGCTCTGTTTGTTGGAATAACCTCCGGTTCGTATTCATCAATCTTTACTGCTAGTCCCATACTAGCTTTCTGGAAAGAGAGCGAACCACGATACAGAGCTGTAAGAATAAGGGCAGAAAAGAGAAGATAAGAGCACTGCTGCTGATGAAAAGCTAGATTAAAGCAGTTCGAGTCCTATGACCCTGCGTGATGCAGGGTTTTTTTATGTTTGAGTTCAAAATATTTACTGTTTTAAGCATGATTTCAAGGAAGAGCATAAAAAGTGACGAATATCATTACAACCAGCTTTCGAAATTTGAAATAATCGGATATCGTTTGCGGATAATCTGGAGGAAAAAGATGTGGAGTTCCTTAGTGGTTTTAATTTTTATCTTTATTGTAGCATTATTTTCTGTTTATAACGCAGATTTTGTTTTGGTATCCTACATTTTTGGCACAGCCAGAGTCAGACTCGCTTTAGTTATAGTTATTTCGGCTTTGGTAGGTGCGTTGGTGGTTGTCATATCCTCTTTTACAAGTCAAGTGCAAATGAGGCGGGTGATTGCCGAAATGAAGGCCAAAATAGAAAAGATAGAAGGCGGTGAGCCTGGAGAGGAAAAAGAATAGTGCGTACAAAGGTTATAGAAGCAAAAGTCTGGCAGTTCAATGAGCCGCCAGTGGAGACATGGGGATACTTGGCCAGTAGTCTTGGTGTATCCGAGTTTCTTTGTAGAATTCTAGCAAATCGAGGAATAGCAGGAAAAGAAGAGGCTCTAAGTTTCTTACGGCCGCAAATTTCACACCTCTACGATCCCCAGAGGATAGAAGGTATCGCCAAAAGTACTACAAGAATCTTGGAAGCGATAGAAAGAAAAGAAAAGATTTGCGTTTATGGAGACTTTGATGTTGATGGAATTACTAGCACAGCGCTTCTTGTTTCTGTACTTAATGAGCTTGGAGCGAAGGTTAGTTTCTTCATACCAAATCGTTTTAAAGAAGGCTATGGACTCAATGTAAAAGCTCTGAGGAATCAGAAGGAAAAAGGTGCTTCTCTAATTATTAGTGTTGACTGTGGCGCAACCGCAATTAATGAAGCAGAATTTTGCCTTGAAAACAAACTGGATCTTATTATTACGGACCACCATGAACCAGGAGAAGTTGTTCCAGCAGCGTTTTCTATTATAAATTCAAAAACAAGTCCCAACTATCCCTTTAAAGAACTTGCGGGTGTAGGAGTAGTCTTTAAATTATGCCAGGCTCTATTTCACGAATCAGGAAGGGCGGATGCTATCAGTGGGCTGGAGAAGTATCTTGATTTAGTAGCAGTAGGAACTATTGCAGATATTGTCCCATTAATGGGCGAAAATAGGATTCTAGTTTCGGAAGGTTTGAGAAGGATCAGACACACTAAAAGAGCAGGTCTTAAAGCTTTGATAGAAGTGGCTGGTCTGGAAAAAAGGAAAATAGAGGCGCACCAGGTGGCTTTCCATATAGCTCCCCGCATAAATGCCGGGGGCCGTCTTTCCCAAGCAAACCCCGTGGTTGAACTCCTATTAACCAGCGATTTTAGAAAAGCACATCAGATTGCGCTAGATTTAGATAGCTACAATAGAGAGCGACAATCTCTTGAGGAGAAGATATTTAAGGAAACGTTAGAGAGGATTGAAAGCGAGATTGATTTAGATAATGAGTTTGTGATTCTCTTGCACTCTAAGGAATGGCATGAAGGAGTAAAGGGAATTGTGGCTTCAAAGCTTGTAGATCGTTTTTACCGGCCAGCATTTCTCTTTACAGTCAAGAATAATGAGGCGTCAGGTTCGGCAAGGAGTATCCCAGGTTTCAATCTTTCCCAGGTTCTTACAAGAGTTAAGGATATTTTGCTTAGCTATGGCGGCCACAATTTTGCTGCTGGTATGAAAGTTGCCTCAGATCGTTTATCCGAGCTTCGCTACAGATTAAATTCTATTGCAGAAGAAATTTTAAATCCTGAAGACTTCATCCCTAAACTAAAAATAGACTTCTCCATACCTCTTTCATATATTAATTACCAGTTATTAAAAGATCTGGAGATGCTCGCACCTTATGGTGTTGGCAACCCTCATCCAATCATGACAAGTCATAATGTTAATATCAACAACTATCAAATAGTTGGAAACGGGAAGCATCTTCGTTTCATAGTCCAGGATAACGAAAGCATGCAGGAAGGCATTGCCTTCAATATTGGAAGAGCGGAAGTAAAAAAACTAAAAAATCATCGAGGTTTGGTTGATTTAGCTTTTCAGCTCGAAAAAAATATCTGGCAGGGTAAGGAGCAAATTCAACTTAAACTAATGGATATACGTCTCAAGGATAAAGATAAAGTAGAGAGTGACCCTTGGCTTGAGGATCTGTTTTCTAATGCATATAGGATTATTAAGGATGAAGAGTACAAAAATATTGGAGATTCGGAATCCTTCTATACCAAGCTTGTTGGTGTCACTTTTGAAAACAGGCAAAAAATACTGGAAGGTGCAAATGAAGGTGGTGAAGTAAAGCTTATTCGTGAACAACAGAACCCCCACGATGTCAATGCCATTAGTGTAAAAGGTAAGGGAGGTCTGGATCTAGGTTATCTTAACGCGAGGCTAGCTAAACAGCTAGCACCTTATATGGATCAGGGGATAGCTTTTACAGGTAAGATTACCGGGATTACCGGAAGAAGGGAATGCGATAAAGGAGAAGGAGATAGCGAGAAAAGATATCGAGGAATAAATCTCGAAATAAGAAGAACATCCCCATCTAGTAAAATTCTGATTGCAGGGAAGCAAGAACTAAAAGAGCGTGAACGTCTGTCACTGCTAGACGAAGAGGCGCTAATTGAGGACCTCTGTTGTAGATTGTTAGAAAATCAGATATTGAGAGATAAGCAGAGAGAGGTAATAAATATCCTCCGTTCAGGTGAAAATTGTCTTACCATTATGGGTACAGGACGTGGAAAATCATTAATATTTCATATTTATTCTGCTTTGAAAGCAATAAAAGAAAATACTATATCCATAGTAGTCTTTCCACTTAGGGCTCTGGTAAACGATCAACATCAATTTATGGAACAGGCTCTTGGAAAGCTCGGTTTGAGAGTTACTCAGCTTACGGGGGATATTGACGCGGAGCACAGGGAAGCTATATTCAAATTCCTTAATGAGGGAAGGTTTGATGTGGTACTAACTACACCGGAGTTCATGTATCATCATCGACTAAAATTTGGTAAAATAAAACGGAGAATCTCTTTCTTGGTAGTAGATGAATGTCATCATATCTGTACTTCAACACAAGCCCATAGACCTCTTTATAAGAAACTGAAGGAGGTTATTTCAGAATTAGGTAGTCCACAAACATTAGCACTAACTGCGACTGCTGGAGACCAAATAGTTAAGCAGATATGTCAAAGTCTAAACATAGAAAGGGTTATTATTGATCCTGCAGTGCGAGACAATCTTAAACTCAGGGATTTCCGGAATATAGGTTCAAAAGAAGAATATCTTGAGAAATGGATTGGAAAAGGAGGGAAATCTATTGTTTATGTAAATAGTAGAGAGCAGAGTGTTGAAGTTGCAGCTTTTCTGCGTTCGAGGTTACCTTATTTAAAGAACAAGATTGTCTTTTACAATGCAGGGCTCAATAAAGAGATTCGAATTGTTATTGAGGAACGTTTTAGAAACGGTGAATTTACAACAATTGTAGCGACGAGTGCTTTTGGTGAAGGAATAAATATTCCTGAAATAAGACATGTTTTCTTGTATCATTTGAATTTCAATTTTATAGAGTTTAATCAACACAGCGGTCGAGCAGGACGTGATGGAGACGAGGCTTATATTCACTTGCTTTTTGGTGAAGATGATGCACGAATCAATGAGTTTATTTTGGAATCAAGCGCTCCCTCACGAGAAAAGCTGGCTGGATTATATCGAATTTTAAAAATGCAGGTTTGGGGAGGTCAAGAAGAAGAGCATAGTAGAGTTATTACTTTAAGTAACCAAGAGTTGGTTTATGAACTTGAGTTAAGTCTTGGACATTCTCCTTTAAATGAAAAAGGGGTAGGGGCGGGGCTTAAAATTCTGGAAGAATTGGGATTATTTTCACTAAAGGGAAGCGGTCATTATCGCAAAATTCGTTTGTTGCCAACTCCATACAGGAGGTTGAAACTGGAAGAGTGCTCCGTTCGATTTGAGGAAGGTGTTCGCGAAAAAGAGTTGTTTGAGAGTTTTAAAAATTGGGTTCTAAAAAATGACGAAGAAGAACTATTAAGAATGATAAATCAGCCTATCTATCCTAAAGAAAAAGAGGCTAACTGAGTTATATCTTACCTGTAGATATCTCCTCGCTAAGTGAATGTTAAACTGGCTTACTTATACCAATCATAATATCTATAAATAGAACTATGGATATTAAAGAATTACTCAGAAAAATTAAAAAATACGATTCTAAAGCTGATACTAAGCTGATTCAAAAAGCTTACGACTTTTCGGTTACATCTCATCGTAATCAGTATCGACGGTCTGGGGTACCTTTTGTTGAGCATCCTTTGGGAGTTGCTGAGATACTTTCAGACTTGGAATTGGATACTTCAACCGTTGTAGCAGCGCTTCTTCATGATGTAGTTGAGGATGCTGGTGTGCCATTATCTGAAGTGGAAGATAAATTTGACAAAGAGATAGCAGATCTAATTAACGGAGTTACAAAGCTTGGTAGACTTACCTTTAAGACAGCAGAGGAAGCCCAGGCTGAAAATCTTCGAAAAATGCTGATTGCTGTTGCAAAGGATATTAGGGTGATTCTTATCAAGTTGGCAGACCGACTGCACAACATGCGCACTCTTACTTATTTAGATCGGGAGAAGCAAATCCAAAAGGCTAGAGAGACTCTAGAAATTTATGCGCCCATAGCACATAGATTGGGCATATCACAACTTAAGTGGGCCTTAGAGGATCTATCATTTCAAATACTCGAGCCGAAGAAGTATTCGCAGATTCAGAAAATGGTAGCAGAGAGAAGACCAGAACGTGAGGCTTATCTGGATGGGTTAATCAAGATGCTCTCCACACAATTGCGCAAAGCTGGGATAAAAGGGGAGATTGCAGGTAGAGCAAAGCATTTCTACAGTATCTACCAAAAGATGGTACAGAGAGGAAAAGAATTTAATGAGATCTACGACCTCATTGCTGTCAGGGTTTTGGTTGATACAATCAAAGACTGTTATGGAACACTAGGAATTATTCACACATTGTGGAAGCCAGTTCCTGGGCGGTTTAAAGACTATGTTGCTATGCCTAAGTTTAATATGTATCAATCTCTGCATACTACTGTTATTGGGCCTGCTGGAAAACCACTAGAGATTCAAATCAGAACCAAAGAGATGCATAGGAGAGCTGAATATGGTATTGCTGCTCATTGGAGTTATAAGGAAAAAAGTAGGGAAAAAAGTACACTGAGTGAAAGATTAGCATGGTTCAGACAGATTCTGGACTGGCAAAAAGAGATGAAAGACCATCGCGAATTTATGGAGACCCTCAAGGTCGATCTTTTTCAGGATGAGGTTTTTGTCTTTACACCAAAAGGAGAGGTTATAAGTCTGCCAGCCAGTTCAACACCAATCGACTTTGCCTATACAATTCACACTGATGTTGGACATAGTTGCATTGGCGCAAGAGTTAATGACCGAATTGTTCCCCTAGAATATAAACTAAGAAATGGAGATATTGTTGAAATTATTACCTCTAAAACGTCATCTGGGCCGAGTAGAGACTGGCTCAATATAGTTAAGACTACCAGAGCTCGTAATAAAATCCGGCAGTGGTTCAGCAAGGAAAGCAGGGAAGATAGTGAGCATCTGGGAAAGGAATCATTGATTAGGACTATGCGAAAGCAAGGACTCGATGCTCAAGAGATATTTGGCTCTGAGCTTTTGGAAACAGTATCCGAAAATCTAAACTTTGTCAAAGTTGAAGACCTTTTTGCCAGCATAGGTATGGGCAAAACTTCCCCTCAGCATGTGGTTACTCGCTTAATTAAGGAGCTAAATCGGCAAAAACAAGAAGTGGAAGGTGTGGAAGCAGAAGAAGAGATAGTTATCCCTACTAAAGAGATAATCCCGATAGGGGTCAAAGTGAAAGGAATTGGAGATGTTCTTGTAAGGTTGGCAAGATGTTGTAATCCAGTTCCTCGCGATGAAATAGTAGGGTTTATAACCCGAGGTCGAGGTATTTCAGTACATAGGCGTGATTGTCCGAATATGAAAGATTTAATGAATAGCCCCGACCGAATAATTGAGGTAGGTTGGGATACAAAACAACCAGCTACTTTTCCAGTAGAAATTCAGGTGGAGGCACTTGACCGCACAAAATTGCTACGTGATATAAGCACTGTAATAAGTGATGCAGGGCTCAATATTCTTTCAGCAAATGTGACGACAGGAAGGAACCAGGTGGCAGTAAGCCGGTTTGTGGTAGAAATAGGAAACATCGACCATTTGCAGAATATTCTGAATAATATTAAGAAGATAGATGTGGTGTATGATGCCTACCGTGTTTTACCTAAGAAGAAAAAGGCGGGTGCGTGAGAAAAGATAGGGGGGCCAGGTTTGAGGGCAGTTGTGCAGAGAGTAGATAATGCCAAAGTGAAAGTTTCAGAAAAAATAGTAGCAGAGATTGGGCAAGGACTAGTGATTCTACTAGGGATATCAGGTAATGATGCAGATTCAGATATTGAGTACATGGCGAAGAAGCTTGTTCATCTGCGCATATTCGATGATAAAGAGGGAAAACTAAATCTTTCAATAAGGGATGTGGAAGGCGAAATTCTTCTGGTTTCCCAATTTACATTAATGGGTGATTGTCGAAAAGGGAGAAGGCCGAGTTATAGTCATGCTGCCCAAGCAGAAAAGGCTTATGATTACTATAATAAGGTAGCAAAGAGATTAGAAGATTTTGGAGTTCCTGTGAAAATGGGTGTTTTTCGCGAAAGCATGCTGGTAGAAATTCATAACCAAGGACCGGTTACACTATTACTTGATAGTAAGAGACAGTTCTAAAGCTACAACTTGGTTGTAGCTTATTCTTATAGGTAGAGTTAATATTCGGTTAGCTTATCATCAGAACAAAAAAATGATCTTGAGAAGGCTGGTAGTTGGAAATCTTCATACTAACTGTTATATCTTGGGTGAAAAAAGAAGCACCGAGGGGGTTGTAATTGATCCTGGAGGAAGCATTGACCGAATTCTGGAGGGCGTTGAGGAAGAGGACCTTAAAATCAAGTATGTCATAGTAACGCATGGCCATGATGACCATATTTCTGAAGGTTTTGATTTGGTTAGAATCACAAAAGCCAGTTTATGCATACATCCTGCAGATTTAACCTGGGATCGTGATCTGGGGAATGAGATTTACCTGATAAAGTTGGAAGATGGTATGGTTCTACAGGCAGGGTTACTTCTTCTTAAAATTATCCATACTCCTGGGCATACTCGTGGGAGCGTTTCTATCCAGACAGGTGATTTCTTATTCACAGGTGATCTTCTTTTCAAAGGGTCTGTAGGGCGTACTGATCTCCCTGGTGGTTCAATGACGGATCTAAACAAGTCCCTCATGAAAAAGATAGCAAAGTTACCACCTCAAATAAAGATATATCCGGGACATGGTGAAGAAACTACGCTGGAAAATGAATTGAAGCGTAACCCTTTTTTAAACAGATAAGTTCGTAGATTTCCTTTTTTTAGCACGATTGTTTTTTATTGAAGATTTTTTGTGTATGCTTTGTAGAAATAAGAGACGCGCCTTAATTTTCCGAGCAAGGATTGGTAAAGGAGTGTGTTGGTGGAACTGAAAGCTCCAAGGGGCACTTTCGACATTCTACCGAAAGCTGCGAAAAAAAGATGGTTTATAGAGGAAATTGCCTCGAGAATATTTGAAGAATATGGTTATAAACGTATCATTACTCCTATTTTTGAACACACTGAACTTTTTACTCGGGCGATCGGAGAAGCAACTGATATTGTTCAGAAAGAGATGTATACATTTTATGATAAGACGAAGAGAAGTCTTACTCTGAGACCAGAAGCTACAGCACCAGTAGTAAGGGCCTATATTGAGCACAACCTAAAACAACAGCCTCAACCGGTAAAACTTTACTATATTGGCCCAATGTTTCGATATGAAAGACCCCAGGCGGGAAGATACCGAGAATTCTGGCAGCTTGGAGTTGAAGTTATGGGAGGACTTAATCCGGCCATTGATGCGGAAGTAATTTTGCTCATGGAGCAATATTTGCGCAAGTTGAATTTGAAGAATCTGGAAATCATTGTAAACAGTATGGGATGCTCTACGTGTCGGCCCCTTTTTACATCTAAGCTCAAAGATTACCTTCTTCAGAACACCGAAAAACTATGTTCTGATTGTCAGAAAAGAGCAAATATTAACCCGCTGAGAATTTTTGATTGCAAAAAAGAGGGTTGTAAAACTCAATTGGAGCTAGCTCCTAAAATATCTGAATACTGGTGCAATACGTGTAGAGAACATTTTGACAAGGTCCAAAACTTTTTACGCAAAGTGGGAATAGAGTTTATTGTCGACACCTCGCTGGTAAGAGGCTTTGACTACTATACTCGAACAACTTTTGAAATAAGAAGTAGACTACTAGGTGCGCAAAATGCTTTGGGTGGAGGAGGCAGGTATGATCAGTTAGTTGAGGAATATGGGGGACCTCCAACACCAGCAGTTGGCTTTGCAATTGGGATAGAACGTCTTCTTTTGGCTTCAGAAAAGGAAGGGATTAGTCTTCCTGAGTACTCCCCGCTTCATGTTTATATAGCTATCGTTGACCAGAATATTGGAATCGAAGCATTCAAGCTTCTTTATGATTTCCATCGTGCGGGAATTGGTGCTGATATGAACTATAGTGAAAAGAATTTAAAAGGGCAACTCAAATTGGCTAATAAGATGAGTGTTGCCTATACGGTTATTATCGGACCGGATGAACTAGAAGCTAAGAAATGCCAGTTAAAGTATATGAAGAGCGGGGAACAGCAAGAGGTTAGAATTTCTGAAGTAGTCTCAAAAGTAAAATCTCTACTTGAGCTTTAGTATTTACTCAAAAATATTAATTTAAATCGAAAAATCGAAAGTGGAAGTTAGAGACTTTATTAAGAAGATAATTGGTAAAAAGTTGTGTGTCACATGAAGGTACAAAGGTCAGAGAATTTTGTTTGAGGCATACTTCGGGAAAAATAGTCGGAAAGTTGTGAGCGTTAAACCTACTTAAATGATTTGAGGTACGTAAGTAGTGGTTTGAGCATAGGATTCTTATTTATTAATTCAATAGCGCTCTTACCTAAAGCAGAGATATTAGTCATAATATAATAAGAGGGGAAATATGGCAGCATTCATAAGGAATCAAAATTGTGGAACTCTAGCAAGAGAAGATAAAGGCAAAGAGGTTATATTAGCAGGATGGGTGCAGAAAAGACGCGATCACGGAGGTTTAATTTTTATTGACTTGCGAGATAGAAGCGGTATAGTGCAAGTCGTTTTTAACCCTTCCATAAACCCGTCTGTTCACAAACAAGCAGAACATGTTCGAAATGAGTATGTATTATCCATTAGGGGAAAGGTAGAAATGAGGCCCGAAGATACAACCAACCCCAACTTAAAAACAGGAGAAATAGAAGTGTTGGCTGAAGAGATTGAAATCCTCAATCCTGCACGTACACCACCTTTTGAGATTGAAGACAATGTTGATGTAGAAGAAAGCTTACGTCTAAAATATCGCTATTTGGACTTAAGACGACCGGAGATGTTTAAAAATCTGACTATCAGACATCAAGTTGTTAAGACAGTAAGGAGCTTTCTAGATGAAAACGGATTTTTGGAAATAGAGACGCCGATTCTTACTAAAAGTACCCCTGAAGGTGCTCGAGATTTCTTGGTTCCTAGTCGGCTTCAACCAGGTCATTATTACGCCCTACCACAATCGCCACAGCTATTTAAACAGATTTTAATGGTAGCGGGTATTGAAAGATACTATCAGATTGCACACTGCTTCAGAGATGAGGATCTTAGAGCAGATAGACAACCAGAGCATACCCAGATTGATTTAGAAATGTCCTTTGTGACTCAAGACGAAATTATGACTCTGATGGAAGATATGCTTGGAGAGGTTTTTAAAAAAAGTCTTGGAATCGAGCTGGATAAGCCTTTCTCGCGCATTTCTTATAATGAAGCAATTGAAAAATATGGTACTGATAAGCCGGATTTGCGTTATAACCTTGAACTTCAGGACGTAAGCGATGTATTTGAAGATTCTCAATTCAAAATCTTCGCAGATGTTATACGAAATGGAGGGAAGATAAAGGGCTTTAAGCTTTCAGGAGAAGAGGAACCAAGTAGAAGCGATATGGATGAACTCATAGAGATAGCGAAGAGATTTGGAGCAAATGGTCTAGTCTGGGCCTATTTTACGGCTTCAGATATAAGATCCTCTATGGCTAAATTTATATCTGATAGCGAAAAGGCAAAGCTTCAAGAACAGGTAGAAGCAAGATCTGGAGACCTTCTTCTTTTAGTTGCAGAGAGTCCCAATAAGGTTAATGAAGTATTAGGAAATCTTAGGATTGAGATGGCCAAAAAAAGGAATCTTCAAGACATGAAGGATTTTAAGTTTGTTTGGATTGTTGAACCTCCTCTTGTTGAATATGATAAGGAGGAAAATAGGTTTAAAGCTATCCATCATCCCTTTACTTTGCCTACTCAGAAATCTATTGATTTAATGGAAAAGGAACCATTGAAAGCAAAGGCTCAGGCCTATGATATTGTATTGAATGGAACTGAAATTGGAGGAGGATCGCTAAGGATTCATCGGCGAGAAGTTCAGGAAAAGATGTTTAGACTCTTAGGTTTGAGCGATAAGGAAGCCAAGGAAAAGTTTGGGTTCCTCCTAGAAGCTTTTGAATTTGGGACACCCCCCCATGGGGGAATAGCTTTTGGTTTAGACCGTCTAATAATGTTAATAACTGGACGGAAGTCTATACGGGACGTTATTGCTTTCCCTAAGACGCAGAGTGCAACAGATCTTATGACAGGTGCACCGGATGAAGTCCAAGATAATCAATTAAAAGAATTGCATATAAAAAAGCGCTAGATTGCTTTTGAATCTTTATAATTGTATTAAGGCAATCGTTGTGATAATATTAAGCTGAAAATATGTTGATTAGGCTCTTCCTTGTACGTGATTCGAAACTACTAATTTGAGCCAGCACATTTAACGTTGGGAGCCTAGCTCTATACGCGGATTGTATGCCCTTGATGAAAGGGACACGAGAAACGGGTAGGAGGGCACCCACCTGCACAGGCAGGGTTCAAAATATAGTATTCGGACACGGCAAGGCAGAGCCTGATTTATTCTCAACAAGAAGTATCCATATGCTGCCATCCTTTCTTTCTCTACACCTTATTTTAATAACAACGCTATTTCCATATAAATAATGCTGTTTAAGAAGCTATGTTGTATATAAAGCCTTACTGAGTTTTGGATAGTAAGCATATAATTGGAAATGGAAAATAAAGGTGGAATGATGGATCTTTTTGAACTTGGTTTTGAAAAAGGTCTTAAGCATATGGCGCCGCTTGCCTTAAGAATGAGACCGCAGAACCTCTCGGAATTTATAGGCCAAGAATCCATAATTGGTGAAGGCACATTTTTGCAAAATGCCATTAATCAGGACTCTCTCAGCTCAGCGATATTCTGGGGTCCACCAGGCACTGGAAAGACTACTCTCGCAAAAATTATTGCCAACATAACTAAAGCTACTTTTGTCCAAATTAGCGCAGTAACTTCTAATGTAGCCGAAGTAAGGAGAGTGCTAAAAGAAGCAAAGAATAAAATATTAATTGAGCAAGGTAGAACCATTCTTTTTATAGACGAAATTCACAGATTTAATAAAGCACAGCAAGATGCGCTACTTCCTGCGGTTGAAGAGGGGACAGTAGTCCTAATAGGGGCAACCACGGAAAATCCTTATTTTGAAGTAAATTCACCACTTATATCGAGATCAACCATCTTTCAATTTAAATCTCTTTCTAGTAAAAACATAAAAGAAATAGTCATTCGTGCTCTTAAAGATAATGAACGCGGTTTTGGCAGGGAGCAGATTCATATTGAGAATGACGCTATCGATCACTTCGTAAGAATAGCTAATGGTGATGCAAGAATTGCACTTAATGCTCTTGAAGCAGCAGTTCAAGTGGCTAGCATACAAAAAGGAGCCAAAAAGGTTGATCTTTCACTAGCTGTAGATGCTAGTCAGAAGAAAGCTTTAATTTATGACCGCAATGGAGATGCTCACTATGATACCATCTCTGCCTTCATTAAGAGTATGAGAGGATCTGACCCTGATGCTGCTCTTTACTGGTTGGCTCGTCTGATATATGCGGGAGAAGATCCAAGATTTATTGCACGAAGAATGATTATCTTTGCATCTGAAGACATAGGGAATGCTGAGCCACATGCTTTATTAGTGGCTAATGGAGCGGCTCAAGCTGTTGAATTTGTAGGAATGCCTGAGGCTCGACTGAATCTTGCGCAAGCGGCCGCATATCTAGCTACTGCTCCAAAAAGTAATGCGGTAATTATGGCAATTGATAATGCCTTAAGTGATGTAGAGAAGGAGGCAGCTTCTGCTGTTCCTAAGCATCTCAGGAATAGTCATTACCGTGGGGCTATAGAACTCGGTCACGGAGAAGGCTACAAATATCCCCATAATTACCCTGGTCATTTCGTAGAACAGGATTATGTCCCTACTGAGATAAAGGGAAAAAGATACTATTTACCTTCTAATTCCGGATATGAGAAGAAAATAAAAGAGTATCTTTTGAGGTTAAGAAGGAAGAATAAGTAGATTCAAGTGAAAATGTGATTATAATCCTTCTGGATGTTCTGCATATGATTCTATGAATCCACAAATTTTACATACAACTACCCTTATTGCTGAACGGCGTGCCGGATTCAGATAGAAAACTTTCTTTGGTCCTACCAGCAAGCTGTGGCCAAAGTCAACTGATAAGCTATTTAAAATTTCAAAACTAGCCTCTTTCATTTCGCCGTTACATTTCGGGCATTGATGACCTTTAGTCATAATTCCTCCTTTGCTGTATATGTTACTGCGGTTGGAATATTTCAGTATTTATGAAAATATAAATTCGTGAATTACACAATCTTTCCTTGGAAGAATAGAAATAATTTTGCCTTAATATTCATAATTATTGTACCTTATAGAAAATGAGTTTGTGGTATGCTATAAGGGAAGTGGGAGGTATCTATGGACTGGACAAATGTGCTGGAAATTGCCATTGTTTTGCTTATTGTCTTTGTATCGGGTGTTCTATTACAGCTATTTAGAGTTCTGGGGAGCATAAATAAGCTGATCAAGGAAATGAGGCAGGAAATAATTCCCAGCCTTAATAGTTTACGAACAACTATTGACGCTGTAAACAACGAATTATCACGGTTTGATGAGATAGTAGGGTCGGTTCAAGAAGTTACAGATAAAGTTAGCTCCACTACTAGGGTTGCCCAAGAAATAATAAGTTCACCCTTGATAAAAATTGCCAGCTTCTCTTTTGGAGCAAAGAAAGCATTGAGCAGTTTGTTTAAAAGAAAGGAATGACGTTATCATGAAATGGGTAAAAAGGATAAGGAGAATTTTACTGGGGATAGTAGTGGGTTACGGGCTATTTTCAGTGATATTCCCTCGGATAAAACCAACTGTCGATGAGTACGTAGAAAAGTTGGCAAAAGCAATAGAAGAGGGTAGAGAAGCTGCCAGAAGTAGAGAAGAAGAGTTGGAGAAAGAGGTTAGCAAGCAAGAACTTAAGGAAAGAGAATCCCCGAGATATATCATCTAATTTAAATATCTTTAAGATTTTAGTTGGGCTTTTTATTAAGATAGGATTAGACTTTTCTACCTATTCTGTTTTTATAAGCGTTAAGCAGTTACTAAATCTTAAAACCAAAAAAGTTGAAGAGCCTTGACGCACGCAACATGTATCGAAAACCATAGACCGGAAAAACTGATTGGCTTTGTTAATAAAGAGAGATGAAATTGTATTTCGGTACTGTCTCTCTTTTACCGGGTCATATGTACCTGATTAAATCATCCCTAGTGGTAGAGAGAAGGGGAATATTAATATTGATCCTTACTTAGTTGGGAGAAGGTTATGGTTAAGACAAACTCAGATCTATTAGAACTTGACATTCCAGCTAATAGTACTTTTTTCGAGCTGATAAGATTAATGGCAGCTGGGCTGGGCGCAAGGATGAATTTTACCTATGATCATATAGAAGATTTAAAGCTGGGTTTGGAGGAAGTATGTGCCAAAATAATCGAGACAAAAGCGATTTCAGATATACATATTAAATTTAAAGTGTTTTCTGATCGCCTACAGGTATGCTTCGAATATTTGCCACTAACTTTTATGGAAAAGGAAAAGGCAAGAGGGCTAATTCTTAAAGCAATTGTGGATAGAGTGGTTTGGGAAGTTGACGAAGAAAGATGCAGCATTTGTTTGACTAAATACACTACAAAAAGGGTAAACAGGTGAACTCAATGCCTTTAAGGAAACACAACAATCCTTTGAAGTGGGATAAGGAAAAAACCCGTAGACTTTTCCTCGAATACAAAAAAAGTAAGGATCCAAATATAAAGGATCAAATCGTAAATACATATCTCAGCTTAGTAGAATATCTAGCACGGCGTTTTAGAAATAGAGGAGAGCCTCTTGAAGATTTAATTCAAGTAGGCATTATTGGATTAATTAAAGCGATCGATAGGTTTGATATAGAGCGACAGGTAGAGTTTACGACTTATGCTACGCCAACTGTCGTTGGTGAACTTAAAAGGCATTTTAGAGATAAAAGCTGGGCTGTAAGAGTTCCTCGCAGGTTGCAGGAATTAAATTCCCAGATTAATAAAGTCACTGGGAATTTAACCCAAAATCTGGGTAGGTCTCCAACTATGAAAGAGATTGCTAAACATCTTGGAGTATCAGAAGAAGAAGTAATTGAAGCAATTGAAACCGGTGAAGCTTTCAGTTTTGTATCTTTAGAGAGTTCAGCAACAGACAACAAAGAAGGTTTTTCATTGTTGGAATATATTGGCGAAGAAGACAAGCAACTCGCAAACATAGAGGAGAGAACTAATCTTGTCAAAGCTCTATCAAGTCTGAGCAAAAGAGAACAACAGATTGTTTATCTGCGCTTTTTCCAAGGCCTTACTCAGACCGAAATAGCAAAAAGGCTAGATATTTCACAGATGCATGTATCCCGTATTTTACGGGATACTTTACATAATTTGAGAAATATTCTGGCGTTGGCAGAAAAGGAATCAGTCGAGAGATATGACGAGCCAAGAAGATGATAAGCAAGCTTTAGAGCGTTGGCGGAAGTTGAGCACTATAAGCTGGAGTTTGATCGGTATATTTATTGTTCTTGGAATCCTAAGCTTTTTTCTATATAGACTACGAGTAGTTATAGCTCCGTTTGTTTACGCTATCGCTATCGTTTATCTCCTCCAACCTGCAGTGGATTATTTAGAAAGAAAAGGGATGTCACGTTTAAGCGCAGTTGTGTTCGTCTACCTTGGTTTATTTCTGGTTATTATTATACTTGCAGTATTTATTATTCCAGTAGTAATTAGGGAAAGCCAAGTATTGATAAAAGCTCTTCCTGACTATGTTAATTCAGGCAAGCTATTATTTTCACGGTATCTCACAGTATTTAGAGCTGTCAGAGTTCCAAAAGAGGCAGATGCAATAGTATCCCAGGTTCTGGAGGGAATAAAGCAATCGCTATCATTTGTTCTATTAAGGATTTCTAAGTCAACCTATAGCTTATTTGGCTCTTTTTTTAATCTTCTCTTGGCTCCAATTATTGCATTTTACCTCTTGAAGGATTTAAAAGCTGTAAACAACGGAGTTATGAGGATTATTACGCCTTCCTATCATAAGGATGCTCAACTTATATTTCGAAAAATAGATAGCGTCCTTGCAGGGATTGTGCGTGGACAGCTTGCTGATGCTGCACTTGTTGGAATCTTGAGCAGCATCGGGCTCCTAATTCTGAATATTGATTTTGCCGTAATAATTGGAATGACTGCTGGATTTTTCAACCTAATACCATATTTTGGTCCTATTATAGGCGCAATACCAGCACTGATAATAGCATTGGTAAAATTCTCAGCATGGAAGGCATTAGCAGTTATAGTTATGTTCATGATAGTACAGCAACTGGATAGTTTATTAATATATCCTTATGTTATGAGAAAGCAAGTAGGTCTTCACCCATTAGCAGTAATTCTTGGTCTGTTGGCAGGAGGTACGCTAATGGGCTTAATGGGTATGCTTATTGCCATACCAGTTTTAGCAATAGGAAAGGCGGTTGTCGAATACATTCTGGATAAGAGGGATTTGAGATATGAGGAGCAGTGAGATAAGAGAAAGGTTCCTGCAATTTTTTAAAGAGAGAAACCACAGAATTTTACCTAGTTCATCTCTAATTCCTGATGATCCAAGTCTGTTATTGACTGGTGCTGGCATGGTTCAGTTTAAGCCAATTTTTCAGGGGAAAAAACAGGTAGATTTCAGTAGAGCTGCTACTATTCAAAAATGTGTAAGGACAACTGACATTGATATGGTAGGGCTAACAGCAAGGCACCTTACGTTCTTTGAGATGCTAGGCAATTTTAGCTTTGGAGATTACTATAAGAAGCAGGCTATTCCCTGGGCTTGGGAGTTGCTTACAGAACATTTTAAAATTGAACCCACACCTCTATGGGTTACTATATACAAAGATGATTATGAGTCCGGTGAGATTTGGAATCGAGATGTAGGAATATCAACGGATAGGATTGTAAAACTGGGGGAACAGGATAACTTTTGGAGTGCTGGACCTACCGGACCTTGCGGTCCATGCTCAGAAATAATATTTGATTTCGGAGAAGATAAAAGCTGCGGGCCAGATTGTAGGGTAGGGTGTGATTGTGATCGTTATCTGGAGGTATGGAATCTGGTCTTTATGCAATATGATAGGGACGAAAGTGGGAAACTAAATCCTTTACCTCGCAAGAACATCGATACAGGTATGGGTTTAGAAAGAACTGCAGCTATTCTTCAGGGTGTCAACAGCGCATTTGAATGCGATCTACTATTTCCACTAGTCAATGAAATTGCAAACATTGCTGCTATTACATATGGTCAGAAAAAGAAGCAAGATCAATCTGTTAAGATAATCGCTGATCATATAAGAGCAACAGCATTTCTTATTAGCGATGGAGTCCTTCCTTCTAATGAAGGAAGAGGTTATATATTAAGGCGTTTAATTAGAAGAGCAGTAAGGCATGGCCGTTTATTGGGTATAGAAAGTGCCTTTTTGGCACTGCTCATCGATAAAGTAATTGAGACAATGGAGAAACAGTATCCAGATTTGTCTAATCAGCATGAGTTTATACTTCAGATTGTTAACAGCGAGGAGCAGCGCTTTTCTCAGACTCTTAAACAAGGGTTGGTAATTCTTGATGAAGAAATCGCAAGGTTAAGACAAAAAAGATCAGAAATAGTTCCTGGGGAAGTCGCTTTTCGTCTTTATGATACCTACGGCTTTCCTATTGAACTTACTTATGAAATTGCGCAGGAAAACAGTTTAGATGTTAATAGACAGGATTTCGAGCATTATATGGAGGAGCAAAAAGAAAAGGCAAGGGCTGCAGTAGGGTCGACTGATTTTGCTCCTACAGGCATCTATCATCAAATTCGCTCTCGAGTTGGGACGATTGAATTTGTGGGTTACGAGTCTAATGTTGTAGAAGCAGAAGTAGTTGCTTTAGTGAAGGATGGAAAAGAGGTTAATAGTGCAGCTGAAGGTCAACAAGTAGAAATAGTGATTAACAAAACGCCATTTTACGGAGAAGCAGGTGGTCAAGTTGGAGATAAAGGAATCATTGAGAATAAAACAGGTAAGATAGAAATAGAGCATACTCAAATTCCAGTACCTGGACTATACGTACATCGAGGTAAGATTAAAAAAGGAAACCTTAAAGTAGGGCAAAAAGTAAGGGCAAGAATTAATAATGACAGAAGAAGACGTATCGCCAGGAATCACACTGCAACTCATATTCTTCACTGGGCCCTTAGGAAGGTTCTTGGGGAACATGTTAAGCAAGCAGGCTCTCTGGTTGAAGATAAGAGGCTTCGCTTCGACTTTACTCATTTTAGCGCTCTTGCTGAATCTGAACTGAAAAGAATTGAATTATTAGCAAATGAGAAAATTATGGAAAATCATCCGGTACGAAGCTATGCAACTACTTTTGACTATGCCCGTGATCTAGGAGCTATTGCCCTTTTTGGGGAGAAATACGGAGAATTTGTACGTATTCTTGAGATTGGAGATTTTAGCAGAGAACTATGCGGAGGCACACACGTTTCCAATACTGGAGAGATCGGTATAGTGAAGATAATAAGCGAAGCAAGTGTTGGCGCTAATCTCAGAAGGTTAGAAGCACTGAGTGGGATTGAAGCTTTAAAGTATCTATTAGAGAAAGAAGAAGAGCTGAATAAAGTTGCTGAAGTTCTTAAATGCAAGAAGGAAGATTTGACAAAGAGGATCTCTAACCTTTTAAATGATCTTAAAATGAAAGAAAGGGAGAACGAAGCGCTAAAAACGAAGCTGGCGAAGCAGGAGATTGTCTCCTTGTTAAAAGAAACAAGGGAGATAGACGGAATACGAGTATTCATAAATAAGGTAGAGGTCAATGATATGAATTCACTAAGATCATATTTGGACCTGGTAAGAAGCCAGCTAGAAAGTGGGGTTATAGTTTTAGGTGCAAAATCTGACAATAAGGCTATGTTAGTGGCTTATGTAACTTCTGACCTCGTTGAGAAAGGATACCATGCTGGCCATCTTTTAGAGACTATATCGCCACTTGTTAGTGGAGGAGGCGGCGGAAGACCTGATATGGCTCAGGCCGGTGGAAAGGAACCAAGTGGTTTAAAAGACGCTCTTCGTGAGGCAGAAGCCCAGATACGCAAAATGGGCAAACATAAAGATGTTTAAGACAGGATAAAACAAATAAAGTTCCGTTTTTTTCCAGAATTTAAGCTTTTTATAAAAGGCCGCATAATTCTTGGGATTCAGTATTTGCTAAACCCTTCCAATTTTACTTATATTGTTGTTGCAGACATTGAAGCTTTACTACATACACTATTTACAGTATAAAAGGTTTCTGAGATTCATACTATAACCCAAGAGACGATAAGGCAGTATTAATGATGATGAGAACTATGGGATTAGATATTGGTGATAAGAAAATTGGTGTTGCCATTTCTGACAGGTTGGGTCATGTGGCACGTGCGTTAACTGTAATTAAAAGAAAAAACAAAGAAGAAGACCTGGAGAATATTTGTAAGCTTGCCTATCAGCATGAAGCAGAAGCGATAGTTATAGGTGTTCCCTTCAAAATGAATGGTAGCGAAGGAAGTCAGGCCAGAAATGTACTGAAACTTGCTAATGAGATACAAGAAAAATTCAAACAGTCTGTAATATTATGGGATGAACGCTTAACGAGTAAAGAAGCAGAGAAGGTTCTATTATTAGCTGATGCACAAAGAAAGTTGAGAAAAGACGTTATTGACAAAGTTGCAGCAACTTTGATACTACAGAGTTATTTGAACAGCAAGAAATCCAAGTAGGTAATTTTTAATTTAGCTTAACAGCTAGGCCCTCAAATCATTCCATCCCTATTTTTGTTATGGTTTTTTAGCTTTTATCTACAATTTTTTCGAGATTGTAAAGATGGTCTAGTTTACTTAAAATTCAGGTAAGCAGGAGGAAACAATAATAAGACTAAGAATAATAATACTTACATTATTTAGTATTTTCCTATTATTTTCACTTTGGCTGGCTTTTCTCCTAACCCCAGTAGGTAATTCGAGCGAAAGCGTAGTTGTAACAATTCCTAAAGGTGCCTCGTTATCTCGGATTGCTGATATTCTTGCTCATAAGAAGATAATTAGAAGTCCCTTTATATTTAAAACCTTAATAAGCTACCACAAGATGGAAAATAGGATGCTAGCAGGTAAATACAGAATGAGAGAAGCAATGAGCTATACTCAAGCAGTCAATGCCATGAATAAAGGTCCTTACTTAGAGACATTCAGGGTAACTATCCCAGAGGGATTGACAATAGTACAAACTGGTACTTTGCTTAATAAATCTACAAACATCAAAAAGGACGAGTTTATTGATATTACCCTTAATAAAGGTAAAGAGTTCAAATTTGATTTTTTACGTGACAACCCAAGCTTGAGCTTAGAGGGTTATCTATTCCCCAAAACCTATGAAATACTGGTGAAAACCGATACTAGAAGCTTTGTAGAGATTCTGTTGCAACAGTTTGGTACAGAGATAGATAGTCTTGATTGGTCAGTTGCGAAATCGAAAGGATTAACTAGACACCAAATTGTGACAATAGCTTCTTTGATTGAGAAGGAGGCAAAAATTGCTAGTGAAAGGGAGATAATATCAGCAGTAATCCATAATAGACTCAAAGCCGACATCCCACTTCAAATAGATGCTACAGTTCAGTATGCTTTGCCATTCTGGAAGAAAAAACTTACATATGAGGATTTAAATGTAAATTCTCCTTACAATACGTACCTCTATAAAGGTTTACCACCCGGACCCATTTGTAGTCCAGGTCTTGCTTCTATTAAGGCGGCATTAAATCCAACTCAGGTAGATTATCTGTATTATTTAGTTACCGGACAAGATGGTTCCCATACATTTACTAACTCCTACGAAGAGTTTTTAAGGCTGAAACAGCAGGTAAAGAATCAGGAAAAATAACTACATGATATAACCTCAGTTAGGATCAGGAATTAGTTTGTCGGTAGAATTGGCGTAAATTATAGACCAGAGAGCTCATGAATAAGCGGTTTTCTATAAAAATACCAGAGTTATTGGTACCAGCTGGTAATTTAGAAAAACTTAAGTTTGCTATTGCTTACGGTGCTGATGCAGTATATTTAGGTGGCAAAGAGTTTAGCTTACGCAAAGCTGCTGGCAACTTCTCGTTGGAAGAGATGAATGCAGCAGTTCAGCTGGCGCATAAGAAATCTAAAAAAGTATATATTACCGTTAATGCTTTTGCTCGAAATAGAGATGTAATCAAAATAGATAAGTATCTTAGGACACTTAAAGAGATATCAGTAGATGCTATCATTGTATCGGACCCAGGTATCTTGTATATAGCAAAAGAGATAGTTCCAGATATACCTATTCATATGAGTACGCAAGCTAATACTCTAAATGTGAAGAGTGTGGAATTTTGGGAGCAGTTTGACGTAAAAAGGGTATGCCTGGCTCGGGAATTATGTTTTGAAGAAATAAAACATATAAAAGATAAATCTGAAGTAGAGATTGAAGTTTTTGTTCATGGCGCTATGTGTGTATCATACTCAGGTAGATGTCTTCTCAGCAAATATCTGGCAAATAGAGATAGCAATCTGGGTGACTGCGCTCAGAGTTGCCGTTGGAAATATGCTGTAGTTGAAGAGAAGAGAGAAGGGCAGTTCTACCCAATTGAAGAGAGTTCAAACGGAACATATATCTTTAACTCAAAAGACCTCTGTCTGCTTAAGTGTGTCTCGCAGCTCATAAATATAGGTGTAGATAGTTTTAAGATAGAAGGAAGAATGAGAAGCATACATTATCTAGCAACTGTGACCAAGGTTTATAGAGATGTGATAGATACTTACTGCAATGATCCTGAAAGTTTTATCTTGAGACAAGAATGGAAGAGAGAACTTGAAAATGTGAGTCACCGACCCTATACAATAGGATTCATGATGGATAAATGGTCTGAGTTGGAAGCAACTGACAATTCATCACCCGTTTCTAAATATGAATTTGTAGGGCTGGTTTTAGAAGAACCAGAAGATGGCTTAATAAAAGTTAGAGTCAAAAACGGCATTGAGGTTTCAGAGAAGGTTGAGGTTCTACAACCAAAAGGTAAGAATATCGATTTAGAACTAGTTAGAATATTGGATTCAGATGGTTTGTTTGAGGTAAAAAAGGCCTATGAAAATCATTTAGTTTTTTTGCCAATAAAGAAAAAAATCGAAAAATATTCGATTTTGAGAAGGAAAAAGGATATATAGGTGAAAAAATTAGTAAAGTTACTTTACCCAGATAAATATTATGCCTCGATATTTGAGATTGAATTAGAGAAACTTAAAAAAGAGGGAATAGTAGGAATTATTGTTGATTTGGATAATACTTTAATAGCATGGAATGAAAGGGAGACTCCAGAGGCTCTTCACAAGTGGTTGAACGTAGTAAAGGATTATGGTTTCAGACTGTGTATAGTTTCTAACAGCACCACAGTAAGAGCAATGGATGTGGCCAAAAATGTAGGCCTTCCGCTTATAGCAAAAGCCTGGAAGCCTAGAGCGAAGGCATTCATAAAGGCTATGACAAAGCTGGCTACATCGAGAAGCGAGACCGCAGTTATTGGGGATCAGATTTTTACTGATGTTCTTGGAGGAAATAAGCTTGGACTAAAGACAATTTTGGTAGTACCAGTTAGTAAGAAAGAGATGTGGACAACAAGGATTATTAGGAAGCTGGAGAGAAAAATATTAAGTAATATAAAGCAAAGGAATATACAAAAAACTTCAAATTAAGATAAGCTATAACCAAAATTCTGACTAAAACTGGAGCATCCGTCGAAGCAATGAAGTTACCAAACGCTGTAGTATTTCATAAACCAGGGGGATTGAAGTTGGCCCGTACTAATATTGATGGCAGAACCCGCCTTACTGGTATAATTGGTGATCCGGTTGAGCATAGCTTATCGCCTCTAATCCACAATACCGCCTTTCAAGTACTTAATCTTAATTGGTGTTACATTCCTCTTCTAGTAAGAAGTGAGAATCTTACTAAAGCTTTATCTGGTCTTGTAAGCCTCAATTTTGCCGGTGTTAATGTCACTATGCCTCATAAAAAAGAAGTTATAACTCTTCTAGATGAGGTTGGTTCTTATGCGCAAATCGTGGGTGCGGTTAATACAATCCGGGTGGAAGGTGAAAAGCTTGTGGGTTTTAATACCGATGGTAGAGGATTTATAACCTCGTTGGAGAGTGAAAACAATTATAATCCTCAGGGTAAAAATGTGGTTATTATAGGTGCTGGTGGTGCGGCACGGGCAGTTGCTATCTCATTGTCGCTTAGTGAGATTAAGCATCTAACTATAGTAAACCGAACACTGGGAAGGGCCGAGGAGTTACGTCAACTTATTAAAAATCACTTTCCTAGTGAGCACGTAGAAGCGAAGGATCTTAAACAAGACCTTATGTCAGATTTTGAAACTGCCAATCTTATAGTTAATGCGACTTCTGTAGGAATGGAACCAAATATTAATGAGATTCCTATTCCCGAAGACCTAATTAATGAATCGCATTTTGTGTATGATCTAATCTATCAACCAAGGCAAACTCTACTTCTCAAAAAGGCGAGAGAAAAAGGAGCAGTAGTCTCTAACGGTTTGGGTATGCTCCTGTACCAAGCAGCTGCTTCTTTTGAGATATGGACGGGTAAAGAGGCGCCAATAACAGTAATGAAAGCAGTTCTAGAGGAATATATATAACTGAGATACAACTTAGACTGTGATAAAGATTAGGAAACGCTTAGGACAGATTTTAATAGATGCAGGGCTTGTTACGGAACAACAGCTGCAGGAAGCTCTGGAATCTCAGGATGGAAAATCTTTAGCACGGGCACTTATTGACCTGGGATACATAACAGAAGCAAAAATATCAGCTGTGGTTGCAGAAAAGCTAGGTCTTACATTTGTTGACTTGGAAAATTACGAAGTTAATGCTAGGGCTGTTAGCCTAATTTCTGAAGAAATTGCACGAAGATATTTAGCTCTGCCCATTAATTTTGAAGAGGAGAAATTGATTGTTGCTATGGCTGATCCCGCTAATGTTCTTGCTATAGATGATTTAAGAATAATGACTGGTTTTACAATAAAGCCAGTAGTTGTCACTGAGTCGGATATAATCTCTGCAATTAACCAGTATTGTCGAATAGATAAATCTGTAGAACAGGCAGCGAAATTCGCAGCTGAAGAGGAAGTAATGGAAGAGGCAGAAGGAGGTTTTACTGAGCTTATTGATGAGGCTCCTATTGTTAAACTTGTAAATCTTATTATTACACAAGCAATAAATGACCGCGCTAGCGATATTCATATTGAACCAAGAGAGCATGATTTACGCATACGCTATAGAATTGATGGGGTACTTCATGAAGTTATGACTTCGCCAAAACAGATACAGGCAGGAATAGTTTCCAGGCTAAAGATTATGGCAGAGATGAATATTGCAGAAAGAAGAGTACCACAGGATGGAAGATGTGGATTGATTGTAACAGGTAGGGCTGTCGACATAAGAGTGGCATCACTTCCCACAGTTTATGGTGAAAAGATGGTACTTAGGATTCTAGAAAAAAGCAGTATAATTCTAGAGCTTTGGGATCTGGGATTTGAAGAGGATACTCTAGTAAAATATCATGAATCTTTCATGAAACCATATGGAGCTATTTTGGTTACTGGACCTACTGGTAGCGGAAAATCCACGACGTTGTATGCTACCTTGAATGTCTTAAATTCAGTTGAAAAAAACATTATAACAGTAGAAGATCCAGTTGAGTATCGTTTAGCTGGTATAAACCAAATTCAGGTTAATCCCAAAGCCGGCTTAACCTTTGCTAATGGTTTGAGGGCCATTCTAAGGGCTGATCCTGATATTGTTATGATTGGTGAGATACGTGATAGAGAAACTGCTCAAATTGCTGTTGAATCTGCTCTAACAGGCCATTTGGTACTTTCCACACTTCACACTAATAATGCCCCTGGAGCACTTACTAGACTAAGTGAAATGGGTATAGAGTCCTTTCTTATTGCTTCTGCAGTTGACTGTGTATTAGCTCAGCGACTTGCAAGACTTCTCTGCCCAAACTGCAAAGAACCATATACGCCCTCTCAAGCATCTCTACAGGATATGAACTTTCCATATGGAGATAGTAAGGAACTAGTATTTTACAGAGCTAAAGGCTGCAATAAATGCAATAATACCGGCTATCGAGGAAGAATTGGGGTTTACGAGGTCTTACGAATGAGTGAGGTTATTGAAAGGATGACTGTAGAGAGAAAGTCTGCTGAAGAAATTAGGCGCCAGGCTATAGCTGAAGGACTGAGAACGTTAAGGGAGGATGGGTTTAAAAAAGTAAAGGATGGTAAAACCTCTGTCGAAGAAATAATGAGGGTAATAGTCTAAGAGAGTGTTAAAGATGGAATTTGAGGAGAATGTTAAGACAGTAGAACAAAAAGAGAAAACTTTAAATGTTGCGTTAGATGACCTTCTTTTGGAAACATTATCAAGAGGAGCTAGTGATTTACATATATCTGCGGGTGTTCCGCCAACCGTTAGACTACACGGGGACTTGGTTCATATGGATTACCCGAGACTTAAGGCAGAAGATACTAAACGCCTAATTTATGGAATACTAAGATCTGAGCAAATAGAAGTATTTGAGGCAAATAAAGAATATGATTTCCCGTATTCAATACCTGGAAAAGCTCGTTTTCGTGTGGATATTTATTTCCAGAGGGGGTCTGTTTGCGGAGCTTTCCGGTGGATACCTATTGAGTTACGTAATTTGTCAGAGTTAGGTCTTCCTCAAACATTGGAAGTCTTCACACAAAAACCCAGGGGTTTCATACTTGTTACAGGACCAACAGGATGTGGTAAATCAACAACGCTTGCAGCGCTAATAGATATAATAAATGAAAATAAGAATGTTCATATTATAACCATAGAAGATCCCATAGAATTCCTGCATAAACATAAAAAAGCAGTAGTCAACCAAAGAGAAATAGGAACAGATACCCATTCCTTTAACTCTGCACTAAAATATATTCTGCGTCAGGATCCAGACGTAATTCTTATTGGTGAGATGAGAGATATTGATACTATAGCAACTGCCTTGACTGCTGCCGAGACAGGTCATCTCGTCTTTTCGACCCTTCATACTCAAGATGCTCCCCAGACAATTGACAGAATTATAGATGTGTTTCCTCCTCATCAACAGGAGCAGATAAGAGTTCAGCTCGCGGGAACACTTCAAGGAGTGATAAGCCAGCAATTGCTAGTGTGCAGGGATGGTAAGGGAAGGGTTCCGGCAGTTGAGATTCTTATGTGTACACCAGCAGTTCGTAATCTTATCAGGGAAGGAAAACCGCATCAGCTCTATACCATAATGCAAACAAGTACGCATTTGGGAATGCAGACTATGGATCAATCGTTAGCTGAGCTTTATAAGAAAGGGAAGATAACAAGGGAAGTGGCGCTTAATCACGCTGTTGATCCTGAAAACCTAAAAAGGTTGATGCTTAAATAAGTAGAGGGAGACTATGCCTAGTTTTACATACGTTGTAAGAGATAAACAAGGCAAAACTGTTTCAGGAATTGCTGAGGGTGAAAATAAAGGTTCAGTGACCTCCAAACTGAAGCAGAGTGGATTCATTGTAACTAGCGTTTCAGAAAGAAGTGAAGGAATATCTATTGGTCAATTCTTTCTTCAATTAAAAGGTGTGAAGATTAAAGATCTGGCAATATTTAGCCGCCAGTTTGCAACGATGATTCATGCTGGCCTTCCACTCACAAAATGTCTTACTATACTTTGTCAGCAAACGAACAACAAAAGGTTTAAGGAGATTATTTTACAGGTTCAAAAGGACGTAGAGGGAGGACAGCCATTATCTGGTGCTCTAGCCAAATATCCAAAGGTGTTTTCCAACTTGTACGTGAGTATGGTTAGAGCTGGTGAAACAGGTGGTGTACTTGATGAAGTTTTAATACGGCTGGCAGACCACCTTGAGAAGGAGGTAGCCTTAAAGGCGAAGATTAAAGCATCAACAACCTATCCTATTTTGATGTTTGCCTTTGCTGTAATTGTAGTTTTTTTTATGATTACTTTTATTGTCCCGATCTTTGTAAAGATGTTTGAAGATTTGGGTGGCACATTGCCAGCTCCTACAAGAGCACTTATGGGCCTTAGTGGACTTGTTAGAAACTACTGGTATGCGGTTTTTTCCATATTTGCTGGAGTCATATACATGTTTAAACGGTTTATTTCTACTCCTGGCGGCAGGTATTGGTTTGATGGTCTAAAACTGAAACTCCCCGTGGTTGGTAATCTGATTCAAAAGACCTCTGTCTCGAGATTTACTCGTACTCTTGGGACTCTTATAAATAGCGGGGTTCCAATCCTGGCGGCACTGGAAATTGTTGGTACCACAGCAGGAAATGCTATTGTTGCTAGGGCAGTTCAAGAGGTACGTAGCAGCATTAAGGAAGGAGAAACAATAGCTAAGCCTCTCGAAATGAGCAGTGTTTTCCCACCTATGGTAGTACAAATGATAGCAGTTGGAGAAGAAACTGGTGCACTGGACACTATATTGCAGAAAGTGGCAGATTTCTACGACGAAGAGGTTGCAACGGCGGTAGACGGGTTGACCTCTGTAATAGAACCCATAATGATTGTATTTGTAGGTCTTGTTATTGGAGGCATTCTTATGTCTCTATATTTACCAATGTTTAACCTAATAAACCTTATCAAATAGCATAAAGCTATGAGCGGCTGCCGCCGATAATATAAACACTGGTCCGGAAGGGGGTGAAGGAAAATGTGGCATATAATTGCCAAGGCAAAAAAGGATGAGCGCGGTTTTACTTTAATTGAATTGATGGTTGTAGTGGCTATTATTGCTATTTTGGTAGCTATTGCTATACCGGCGTATCTCAATGCCACAACAAATGCAAAAACAAAGACTTGTCAGGCCAATCTAAGAACAGTAGACGGAGCCATTAATACATATGCCGCTGAAAATGGGGCGTATCCAACGGCAATGTCTCAATTAACTAATTACCTGAAGGCTACACCATCAGAACCTTTTGGTGGTAGTTATAGTATTAGCAGTGGAGTCGCCGTTTGTAGCTTAGGACATACTTATTAAAAGTCAGTAATGGTCGTACCAAAAACGGTAGCCTTAAGGGTTACCGTTTTTTGGTATATGCAAGATTTTCAGAACTAAAAGGTGCAAATTTGAGTAGTTATATAAACAGTGAAGAAGGATTTGTTTTAATTGAATTAGCAGTTGTACTTGCAGTAATAGCAATATTAGTTTCTATAGCTATTGTATCTATGAGCGTTTTAGTGCAACGAGCAAAGATAACTGCATGTAGGGCAAATCTGCGGTCAATCGATAGAGCGGTTGCTGGTTATTATGCCCAATATAAGGATTATCCTCATAGTATTAATTATCTAATACAGTTTGGTTATTTGAAAAAGGAACCAAAGGAGCCTTTTACTGGACAACGATATGGGTTAGACAAAAACCACAATGCTGCTTGCCTTAACAACGATAGGAATATGGGAGGTCCCCATATGTATTAGTAAAAATTATGTAATTCACCTTTTTAAGGAATATTAGAAAACTATGCAGGTATTATTACTAATTTTGATATTTTTTATAGGTCTTGTGATAGGAAGCTTTTTAAATGTAGTTGTTTATAGGCTTCCGCGAGGAAAGTCGATTATATGGCCGGGATCAACGTGCCCTCATTGTGGGAGGTCAATAAAACCGAGGGACAATATACCAATTCTGAGTTTTTTACTCCTGGGGGGGAGATGTAGGTATTGTAAAAATCCTATTAGTTGGCGTTATCCGATAGTAGAGGCAAGCACGGCTGTATTATTTTTAATAATATATTTGCGTTTTGGATGGAAACTGGAGCTTGCTCTAGGGATTTATTTCATAATTGTACTTTTTACTGTAGCCTTGATTGATATGGAGCATCAGATAATACCAAACCGTATAGTTATCCCGGCTATAGGACTGGGGGCACTAATTAAGTTCTTACTGGAACCAAGTGCAATTACTCAAAGCCTTATAGGTTTTTTAGTTGGTGGTTCATTTCTTTTAATAGTAAGTATATTAAGAAGAGATGCTATGGGCGGTGGAGATATTAAGCTCTCGGCCTTTATGGGCTTGATTTTGGGGTTGAAAGTACTACTTGCTCTTTTCATTGCATTTGTAATAGGTGCAATTGCAGGAATTTTTCTTATTCTGTTAAAAATTAAAAACAGAAAAGAGTTGATACCTTTCGGTCCTTTTTTAGCATTCGGTGGATTGCTGACTTTCCTATGGTGGGAGGAGATTCTAAATTTCTACGTTAGCTTATATTAATGGGTGATGAAGTTGAGAAGACTGTGTAGGTTGATCAAAGCTGAAAAGGGTTTTTCGTTGATCGAAATGATTGTGGCATCTGCAATTCTACTTTTTTCCATTTCGATTATTATGAATACATTTATTACTGGTAGTATTGTTGGCAAAAGAACTTCAAAGACTGCTATTGCCACTAATCTAGCACGGAAAAAGTTAGAATTAGTCAAGAATAAAGCCTATACAAATATTGTTGATGAGCCTGAAACAATTGTAAGTAGTGAATATAACGAATTCACGTGGTCTGTAAATACAAGCTATATTCAGAAAAACGGTGATGGAACATATGGAGAAATAAGCAGTGACAATGGTTTAAAAAAGATTGTGGTAAAGGTTTCTTGGTCAGATGAGGGAAAGAGCGAAGTAGAAGTATCTGGAATTATAGCAAATGCTAATCTTTATGAAAACCAGGGTGCCATTGCAGGATATGTGTACGAAGCAGATGGTTCAACCCCGGTAGAAGGAGCTAATGTAGCAACTGGCGATGGTCTATATAGTGATATTACTGCTAGCGATGGTTCATATTCAATAGATAATATTCTTTCTGGGACCTATAGTTTCTATGCTTCCAAATCAGGATATGCTATCTCAGCACCTAGGGAGGTAACTGTTACCGCTGGGTCTGTTGATTCAGGTGTAAATTTCACTATAACAAACAATCCTGGTGCTATAAGCGGTATACTTTATCATTCAGGAACCACCCAGACGATTTCAGGAGCTAACTTAATAACATCTCCAGGAGGCTACCAAGTAACCTCTGATGACGGAGGAGGATATACAATAGCAAGTATTTTACCTGGTGACTATACTGTAACAGCAACAGCTTCTGGTTACAGGTATGGAAGACTGTATGGGATTACGGTAATTGGTGGTTCAACAACTAACGATGTCAATTTTGAATTGAATCCCAAAGAAGCAGAAGACACAGGAACATTTATTGGTACTATTTTTTCAGAAGATGGAAGTGAGGTAGGAGGAGCTTTAATTGGTACTAATCCCGGAGAATATAGCGCAATTAGCAACAACAATGTCTCAGACCCTGCTTTTGGTACATATACAATAAGCAACGTAATACCAGGTTCTTACAGTATTAGCGCCTCTGCAAGTGGATATGTTGAAACCGAGCTAGCCAGCAAAACAATAAATGAAAATGAAACCATTGTCGTTGATATTACACTAAAACAAATAGGAGGAACTGTACGAGGGCTGGTGACCAATCAAAAAGGAAAGGGAGTTGAGGGAGTTAGGCTTTCTCTATCAAATTCTGTTCTATACGCTCTTACTGATAATAACGGTTATTATCAGATCCCTGGCGTACCAGTGGGAACATACAATCTGACTGCCTCTATGACTAGCCCGCCCAAATCCCAAACCGTGTCAATTGAGGTTTATAGTGGACTGGATACTGTACAAGATTTCAATACGAAAAACTTTAATTAGAAATATTACAAAAGTTATGTACGGTGAGGCAGGTTATACTGCAACAGAGCTGATTGTAGTTGCTGCCCTCTTGAGTCTTTTAATTGGTGCAATCTTTACGCCCTTAGTAACGGGGCAATTTTACTGGCACCGTGGTGAATCGGATACACAGGTACAGAGAAAAGCACGTACAGCTATGGAGCGCGTGATAAGGGACTTAAGGCATGTTGGTTACAGGAGTTTGGGATACCAATATATAAAATTAGCGAGGGCTGACGAAATAAGTTTCGATGCTGATCTAGACGATGATGGTAGTGCAGAAACAATACATTATTTTGTAGATGGTGAAATTCTAAAGAAAGGCATACAGCATCAGGGTTTAAGTGAAACAGTATCACAGGTGATAGATAATGTTAATAATTTTTCTCTTACTTATTATGATCGCTCTGATCCTCCAGGTGTAATTACTTTTGATGCAGATGGAAATATAGCTGATTCTGATTTGAGCCGCATAACCTTAATTGAAACGCATATAACAACTAGCATAACGAGAAGTGGCTACACCAAGGAAATTAATCTTAATTCAGAGGCTCTTATTCGGCATTAAGGTGAAAAAATGAAAAAATTGTGCTACATCTTAAATTTAATAAGGAGCGAAGGAGGAATTGCTGTAGTTATTGCGGTATTTGTGGTTGCCATTTTGTTCATTTTAATTACCGCATTTATACCAATGATGATAAATGATATGTCTGTTACTAATGTGCAAAGAAAGAGCAATCAAGCTTTTTATATTGCTGAGGCAGGCCTTGATCAAGCTGTGTGGACGATTCAGCAGGGAAATAACTGGCAGATATATTCAAATAGCGGAAGCTCCATAACCGAGAATGGGACTCTTAGCAACGGGAGATATTCTCTTATATATGAGGCTTCCACCAGCTCTGCTAATCAAATGAATGTCACGTCAGAAGGATTTGCTTCTATTAATGGGTCCGACGAGGTTAAACGCACTATTGAAGCCATATTGGTAAACACCAGATTTGCCGCTTTCAATCACCCCTTGCAATCTCAAACAACTCTCGAAAATCCTGGTGAACCCACGGTAAAATATGGTGATGTCTATGCTTATGATTATATAGATTTCCAGGGGAATGTACCTCCGACGCCAAACTACTATTCCGTAACCGGGTTTAAGCGGAATAATTCCGTCATTTCCGATATTTCTCCTTATGCAAATCTTCACATTATAAGCTCAGATAATTTTCCTAATCTGACTGAAAGCGATTTGGATTTTCTTAAAGATTATGCTAGAAAAACAAATACATACTATAGTAACTCCGATTCCAATCATAATTTCACCAGAGACGAGTTAGAGCAAATAAATGCATCTAATCCAGAAGGTACAATAGTATTTGTTGATACCCCCAATGGCCACGCCTATAGCGAGGCCAATAAAGCCAACGTTACTGTGCAAACTAACAGCTATTTCAATGGTGTATTTATTGTAAAGGGAGATTTGTATATTGCAGGTAACGGTTCCGGTACTGTTGTAGCACAAGATGAAAATGGAAACCCGGTAACCCTTAGTGCAATAACCTTCAATGGGCATGTTTATGCTGCGGGTTCATATGCTTGGGCTGGAACTCCTGGTATTTATGGTAGTCTTGTAGCAGGGCAAGTAGCAGGAACAGGTACTCCTAATATTTGGTATAACATAAGTTTTAGAAATAGCCCTTTGCTGCCAACAGTGCTTGGAGCGATTGAAATTGTGTCATGGCATGAGAAAAAGTAGTGAAGAAGCACTCAAATTATTGCTATTTTTGCCTCGTAAGACAAATCGTCCACAAATTTTTTTAAAATCTTTCGTTTTCAAAAGGGAAAAGAAAGTGTTTTCTAGAATTGCTAGATAATCCGAGAAGTGTGTTATTATTTTGAACCCTTGCTAAACCTCACTTTGGTCTAAGGAGGATAATTGTGAGCATATTTTCACCAAAAGGCTCTATAACTCCGGTCGGTCTTGATTTAGGTACAACCTCCTTTAGGGTTATTGAGCTTAAACAAACATCGGGTCTACCTATGATTACTAATTTAGCAAAGATAAATGTACCTCCTGGTGTTATAGTGGAAGGGGAGATTACAGATCCAAGCGTGGCGGTTTCATCTCTAGTTGAGTTGTGGAAAAAAACAAGTATGAAACACAAACATGTAACAGTAGGTGTTGCCAATCAGAAGGTTATTGTACGTCTTGTTGAACTTCCCTATATGGATGAGCAAGAGTTGAGAGGGGCACTTCAATATCAGGCGCAAGATTATATTGCTATCCCGATTGATGAAGCGATTCTGGACTTCCAGATAGTAGGTGAGCTAACAACAGCAGAAGATGAGCACATGATTGAGGTCCTATTAGTTGCTGCGCAAAAGGATATGATTCAATCATATGTTGATACTCTTCACGCTGCTGGTCTAGAAGCAGAGATTATTGATGTTTCTTCTTTTGCTTTGCTACGTTCCTTAGTAGAGAAACCGAAACTGGTTTTTGAAGGCGAACGGGAGACAGAAGCAACTGTTCTTATGAATATAAGTGCTGGAATAACAAATATAGTCGTGGTTGAGGAAGGTATACCGCGTTTTAGTCGGGTTACAGGAATTGCAGGTGATAATTTTACTAAAGCAGTTGCTAATGCTATGAATCTTTCGTTTGCTGAAGCAGAAGAATTAAAAACAAACATTGGTTTGCCTACTTCAGAGACTGAAGCTGAAAGAGTAGAAGCTCCAGAATTAGTTGAAGTAGGAGTTAAGAGTAAAAGTAAAAAGAAAGTAAAAAAAGGAAATACACAACGGGACAGTAAAAGAAGTGAATCTCAGTATGAGATTAATCAGAATGCCGAGACAGTAAGTAAGGTACAACAAGCTCTTTTACAAGAGACAGCGCATTTTATTGAGGAGATAAGAAGATCTCTCGACTATTATCTTACTCAAGCAAGAGTATCGAGTATTCAGAATTTAGTCCTAACCGGTGGAGGTTCACGCTTAAAATATTTACCAAATTATCTAGAAAAAGCCCTTCAAGTAAACGTATCTTATGGTTATCCTCTTAAAAAGGTTGAAATTTCTCCACATTTGAAGGAGGAAGCGGAAAGGGAAGAGCTTTCTTTAGCCATATGCCTTGGCTTGGCTCTAAGAGGAGTTGAGGTATGACAACCTGGATAAATCTACTACCACCCCAGATTCTAAAAAAAAGAAAAGCCAAGAAAATATTGAGCCTATTCGTAGAAGGAATTATAGTCTTTATTCTTCTCTTGTTATTTGTTTTTGGTGCTTTGTCTTTTCGAGTTTATCAAGAGAGAAAAGTATTTTCGGAAAACAGAAATGAGAATTTGAGATTAAATAAACAAATTGCTGAATTGAAAGTTTACGAAGCAAAACAGGGTGAATTGCAGAGACTAGAAGATATCTTAAAGAGAGCACTAGCCGGACGAATTCTTTGGTCCAGAATATTAAATGAAACAAGCATGATTATCCCAAGCGATGTTTGGTTAAGCGGTTTTACTGGAGACGCTGCAGCAGGAATTTCTTTTAAAGGGTATACTTTTGATCACCCTGCCGTAGCGAAATGGATGGTGAGGCAAAAAGAAATTGATATTCTAAATAATATTGAGCTTTTATATTCAAGGAAATCAGAACTGAATAAGCAAAATGTGATTGAATTTAATACGACAGCAAGGCTTGCAGGAACTAAACCAACTGAAGATAAGGCGCAATTAACACCACGAAGGGCAAAACGTTGATCGATAAGATATTGGAACTTGATCAAAAACAGCAAATAATGCTTATGGCTTTGGTCGTAATGATAATAACTGCTAGCTTCTTTTTCTTGCTCTATAAGCCCAAAATACAACAGCTATCCCAAATGATGGAGAAACAGACGAAAGAAGAACAGCAGATTAAGAATGCAAGGCTTACTTTAATGAGACTCAGATCAGCTAAGAAGCAGTCAAACGAGATTGAACAAAGGCTGACTAGAATTAGGCAAGTGCTACCTGAAGAAAGCGATATACCGTCTATTGTTTTGCAGATTCAAGATATTGCCAATCAAGCAGGAATTGAATTTGTTTCAATAAAACCTGGGGGGGTGATTCCAAACAATGGGTATGCTGAAGTACCCTTGGAAATAACTATAGATGGTTACTTTTATGATTTGGTAGATTTTCTTTATCGCTTGGAGAGAATGGATAGAGTGATTAAGGTTACAAAAATAAACATAATAGAAGGTACAAAGAAACTTCCTAATATTCAGACAACAATAACAGGAAGTGCTTTCGTTATTGCTCCAGAGAAGCCTTTGCCTGAGGCCGGAAACGAAAAAACAACTGCGCAACCCTCCGGAGAAAAATAGACCATGGCTGTAAACACTTCTGTATTGAAAGCTCAAGATTTTTTAAAAAGTGACCAGGGAAAACTGGTACTGATGTTGGTATTGATTCTTCTATTAGCAGCAAGCGCTTTTTTTATAACAATGCGGTTGACAACTCCCAAGGCAACTCGGGTTATTTCAAAACCAGTAGACAAACCGGTTGAAATTCCACCCACAACTAAACCTCCCACTGCAACAGAAGAGGAAAAGAAGAGCGATACATTCGAGATATACCAGAGCAAAGACCCTTTTGAACCTCTTATTGTCCAGCAACCTGCTGTTCCAGCACAACCTGGGGTAACAACACCAGGAGATATTACGACTCCTGCTGTACCAGTTTCTAATAAAAACCAAATTACTTTGCTTGAAGTGTTTACAGAAGACAATATAAAATATGCTTCTGTGCAAGTGGGAAGCACAGTATATAAAGTCAAGGAAGGAGAAGCGTTTGCCTCCAACTATAAGCTAGTGAGCATAGGTTCAGATACAGTAACGATTCTATATGGAGATGATAGTGCGACTTTAAAAATTGGTGAGACCATCTATAAATAAATTGACACATAAAGTATTTAGATATTAACGGCACCGGGAGTGCCGTTTTTTTGTAAATCTAACTTAAGGTTATCCCTAAGGATGAAATATGGCATACTAAGGTTTAATCATGCGAATAGGAGGACAGGATGTTAAGATATCTTACGGCAGGCGAATCCCATGGCCCCGGACTGATAGCAATAGTGGATGGAATTCCTGCAGGTCTTCAACTTACCGCAGAACATATAAATACAGAATTAGAGAGAAGACAGCTCGGTTTTGGTCGAGGCGCACGTATGCAAATCGAAAAGGACCGAGTAGAGGTTTTAAGCGGAGTAAGGTATGGGGTAACCATAGGTAGCCCGATTTCAATTCTAATCAGAAACCGGGATTGGGAGAACTGGAAATATACTATGGCGATTGAGCCAGGTGAGGCTAAAGAGAAGATAACAAGGCCAAGACCTGGACATGCTGATCTTGCTGGCCTTCTAAAGAGAGGAGAAAAAGATATAAGGAATATTTTGGAAAGAGCAAGCGCTCGGGAAACAGCATCAAGAGTTGCCGTTGGTGCAGTTTCAAAGAGGCTCTTAATAGAGTTAGGAATTAGAATTCTAAGCCATGTTGTTAGCATAGGTTCTATAAGAATTAGTCCAGATTTGCAGCCAGGTCCTAATGATCAAGCAACTATTGATAAGTCACCTGTCAGATGTTGGGATGATAAAGCATCAAAGGAAATGGTAGGGGAAATCGAAAAAGCCAAGAATAGCAATGACACTTTGGGAGGAATATTTGAAGTAATAGCATTTGGACTACCTCCCGGTATAGGTGACTATACACAATGGGACAGAAAATTGGATGGACAAATTGCAGGGGCAATGATCAGCATTCAGGCAATAAAAGGCGTAGAATTTGGACTAGGGTTTAATCTTGGCACATTACCTGGTTCGATAGCACACGATGAAATTTTCTACGAACCATCGCTCGGTTATTATAGGAAGACTAACAGAGCAGGAGGTATTGAAGGGGGCATGACTAATGGTGAAAAACTTGTAGTAAGAGCAGTAATGAAACCAATTGCGACTTTGGGCAAACCTCTTCAAACAGTTGATATGATTACCAAAGAGAAGATAGAAGCTTTTAAAGAAAGAGCTGATATATGCGCTGTCCCTAGCGCTGCAGTTGTAGGAGAAGCGGTAATCGCAATAGAACTAGCAAAAGCCGTATTAGCAAAATATGGTAGCGATTCCTTAATTGAGTTAAAATCTAGCTATGAAAGATACATCGAGTCTTTAGGTAAATAGATTAATTGATGATTGGAGTTTATATAATTTGCGGCGATGGAGATATTTTATAGGTCTAACATTGTACTTATAGGGTTTATGGGTTCGGGCAAGTCCAGTATAGGCAGGAGATTGGCAGACATATTTGGCTACAAGTTTATCGATACCGATAGCTTAATTGAGACCAAGACCGGAAAGTCGATAAAGAAAATCTTTCAAACTGAAGGGGAACAAGCATTTCGGCAGATCGAGCACTCGGTAGTAGTTGAGGTATCGAGGGAAAAGCGTGCGATTATCTCATGCGGGGGAGGGGTTGTAATAAATCAAGATAATATAAATGCTTTGAAAAAAACAGGGCTAATTATATACCTGAAGGCTGATGTAAATTCTTTATTTGAAAGAGCAAAAAAGGCAAATACAAGACCTTTACTGATGGTTGAAAATCCTAAAGAGGAATTTGAAAGGATATTCTCCCAAAGAAAAAAAATGTATGAGGAGGCAGCAGATAAAGTCATTGAAGTCGGAGAGCGCAGTCAGGAAGAAATAGTTGCAGAGATTGTTCATGATTTGGGAGTAAAGCATGATTAAGCACACTATAGGGATCAAGCTAAATGATACATCCTATGAGATTCTTATTGGTGATAGCGCTCTGGCAGAACTGGGACGAGAATTAAAAAAGAGGATTAACTGCAGTCATGCTGTTGTAATTACAAATCCCAATGTCAGAGAATTGTGTTGGGGAATAGTCAAAGATTCACTGGAAGGTTCCGCGGTTAGATGTGATCTCATTGAAGTACCAGATGGAGAAGAGTACAAGAGCTTGGAAGTTGCTGTTGATATTTATAAGAAATTAATTTCATTAAAGACTTATCGTTTTAATCCTATTATTGCTCTTGGAGGCGGAGTAATTGGCGATCTTGCTGGTTTTGTTGCAGCTACCTATATGCGCGGCGTGCCTTTTGTTCAAGTTCCGACTACACTATTGGCTCAAGTAGATAGCAGCATAGGAGGAAAGGTAGGAGTAAATCTCCCAGAAGGAAAAAACCTTGTGGGATGCTTTTATCAGCCTAAGCTTGTATTTATTGAGATTGGCGTTCTAATGGGGCTCCAGGATATCCAGTTTATATCAGGTATGGCAGAAGTAGTTAAATATGGCTTTATTATGGATGCAGAGTTTCTCTCATACGTCGAAAACCATCTGGATGAATTATTGCAGAGAACTCCTGATGTACTAGTTGAAATTGTAAAGAGAAGCTGTCAAATAAAAGCAAGAGTTGTAGAAATGGATGAAAAAGATCGGGGAATTCGCAGTGTTCTGAACTATGGCCATACTATAGGCCATGCGTTAGAGAGTCTTAGCGGATACCGTAAATATTATCATGGAGAAGCAATATCAATTGGGATGGTTGGGGCGTCAATAATTGCTTCCAAGCTTGGCATGATAAGCAATAAAGATGTTAAGAGGCATAAAGAGCTTCTCTCAAGGATTGGTCTACCTATTTCTTTAGAGGGACTTTCAACCGATGAAATTATTTTGCAGATGGAAAGAGACAAGAAATTTATGAATGCGGGAAATCGCTTTGTTCTATTGGAGGGAATTGGGAAGGCAAAGATTTTAAGTCGGGTCTCATGGGACGTAATTAAGGATACTCTCAATGCTTTGGGTGCAAACTAAGATTTAAGGTTGAAGATGCTCTCTAACTATTTAATAAGGGCTGATAGGCTGGTAAAGGTCGGGCTTTTAGGCCTCCTGTTTTACGTTCCTTTAACAATAGGTGCTGGTACTTTTGACGAAACCAAAGGAATCATATTTGCAGTATTAACTTTACTTGGTGTTGTATGGTTACTACTACAGTGGGAAGAAGGGCAAATAACTGGATTCTTAAGAAATTTTAAGCTTATACTGCTTTTAATAGCTTTTTTTCTTGTCTCAAGCTTATCTTTTTTGTATCACCCTATTAATATTTATGGAAATCTGAATGCATTTCTCATAGTTATTAGCTATTTATTGGTCTACATTATAATTATTAGCCGCGTGAAAGACCAGCGGGAGATTGGCTATTTTATCTGGACTATTACAATTACGGCGGCGCTCGTAGCAATTAAAGCACTAATGCAATATTTCTATGAATTCAGTTATCTATCTCAGCATATTGCAGCTGAAAACATCCCCCTAAGCTTAGAACATCGAGTATTTTCTACCTTTATCAGCCCAAATGCTATGGCTGGATTTCTTCTTCTTGTGCTGCCTCTATCTATCATTCTTTCAGAAATAGCGGGGAACTCTCAGAAAAAACTGTTCGCTTTTATTCTAAGTATGCTAATTTTCACAGGGTTGTTGCTTACTTTTTCCAGGGCCGGCTGGTTTATCGCTGTACTCTTATTTGTGGTATTGGTAGTTCTAGGGCCTCGAGATATAAGAAAAGGTATTTTATCCAAGATCTTTGTCATAGCTATATTGTTGCTTTGCGCTCTTGTTAGCTTATTTTTTTTGCAAAATTTTAAAACCTCTTTGCTCAATGTTCTGTCACCTGAGATTTTCTCAGCAAGTATAAAAGGAAGAGTTGACTTCTGGACAACAAGCTGGAAAATTTTTAGGGCCTATCCCTATTTGGGTTCTGGACTTGGTACTTTTGCTTCTATATTTCCACAGTTTCAGATCAGTGGACACTATTCCCAGCACGCACATAATACCTATTTAGAAATGTTTGCAGAAATGGGAATTATCGGTGGATCAGCTTTCTTGGTCCTGTTAATTGGAACCTGGGCAGGAATGCTTAGTTCGTGGTGGTCAACGAAAGATGTGCAGAATCGAGCAATTATTCTCGGTCTTGGTGCAGGGGCTTTTGGCTTTCTTATACATAATTTCTTGAGTTTTAGCTGGTATATTCCAGCAAATGGTATTTATTTCTGGTCAATCTCAGGTTTAGCCGTTTCTATGGCCGTAAAGAGAAGAGAATATGGAAACGCTACAAAAATACATGGTCTACACGTAACACTTTTTCTGTGGATTGTTTTACTGTCGGTTGCTGCAATATTGATGTGGAATTTTCTTAACCTGGCAAGTGCGGGGGAATATGCACAGCAAGGTAGAACTGCTTTAACCGAGGGTATGTGGGATGACGCAGTCATTAATCTTACTAAAGCAACAAATCTTAATCCTTATAACTCTGACTACAAGGCTGACTTGGCCCAGGGATATAGTGCTCAAGCTTTTAAATATGGAGACCGTTCTAAATTAATGAAGGCTGTTGATGAAATAAAGAAAGCCGTGGAATTGCAGCCCAGGTCTGCAAAGTTTCACGGGCTGTTGGGAAATTTTTATTTTCAGCTTGGTTACAGGGAAAAAGCATTGAAAGAATGGAAAATAGCTGAAGAGCTATATCCAAAGAATCCTGTATACCGTACACTATCAGGGAAAGCTCTTTTAGAACTAGACAGAAAAGGAGAAGCAATCAAAGAGTTTAAAAATGCTATATCCTTGTCCCGATTTTATGAAAGCGGGAAGATTGGAATTCCCCTACTTCTGTGGAAAGCCCAATCGGGGCCGAGAAGCATTTATGATGCATTCTTGTACCTGGCAAATATATTCCTGGAAGAAGGAAGGAATGAAGAGGCGGGAGATATGTACAAACAAGCTATTAATTTTAGTCCACAGGATATCACTGCCTATGAGGGGCTTGGATCAATATATTTACAGGAGGCGGAATACAGCCAGGCTATTGAAGTTTACCAAAGAATAGTGGAAATAGATGGAAAGAACCAGGATGCACGGCTTAAACTAGGAAATCTTTATGAGCGAATTGGCCAGTATAGCAAAGCTGAGGATGTATATAGAGCCATTCTCAGCATCGAACCCGATAACCAAGAAGCAAAAAAAGCTCTGAAAAGTTTACCAAGATAGCGTAACAGAAAGGGGGAGAAATATGTCTGATATTTTTGTTCTTCATGGACCCAATCTCAATCTGTTAGGTGAAAGGGAAATTGATATCTATGGCAATGTTTCTTTAGAGGAGATTAATAATGCAATAAGAAAATTTGCAGATAAAGCTAAAGTAAAGGTAGAGATAGTACAAACAAATGATGAGGGCGACTTAATAAATAATATTCAAGAAGCGAGAAACAGATCAAAAGCCATTATAGTAAATCCCGGAGCCTTAACCCACTATAGTTATTCACTAAGAGACGCTCTAGGAGCAGTTAATATCCCTGTTATTGAAGTTCATATTTCCAATATATATGCCAGAGAAGATTGGCGGCAAAAGTCAGTTACTGCAGGAGTCGCTATAGGGATAATTGCGGGATTTGGTGCTGATAGTTATTTATTGGCTATGCAAGCAGCGCTGCAATTAATGAAAAAAAATAGAGGTTAATTAGGAAGTCATAATTTTCGAAAGTCATATAAGATGTATTCAGAACGAGTCAGAAAGTTAAGAAAAAAACTTAAGAAGGAGAAACTGGAAAGTTTTTTAATATGCAAAGCGCAAAATTGCCGTTATTTAAGTGGTTTTACGGGTTCTTTTTGCTTTCTACTTATAACAGAAGATGAACAATATCTTTTCACAGATTTCCGCTATATATCACAAGCCAAAGAGGAAACAAAAGGTTTCAAAATTGTTTTAATTCAAGAGCCAATATGGACGAATCTTGCTGCCAAAATTAGAGAAACTAGGATAAACTCAGTAGGTTTCGAAGCGCACTCTTTGACTTTCGCGCAATACAACAGCCTCTCTAAGGAGATAACCGCATTGGACTTGAGACCCTTAAGAGACATTGTTGAGGAACTTAGAATAGTGAAAAATAGGAGAGAAATTGGTAAAATAAAACAGGCAGTTAGGATAGCCGATATGGCTTTGGAAAATATCCTAAGCAGTATAAAACCAGGAGTTATTGAGCGAGACATTGCAATTGAACTGGACTACCAGATAAAACGTTATGGTGCTGAAAGTGCTGCTTTTGAAGTAATAGTAGCAGCAGGTGAAAGGTCTGCACTTCCACATGCCAGACCTACTAATAAAAGACTTAAGTCGGGAGACCTGGTATTGATTGATATTGGTGCAAGATTTGAAGGCTATAATTCAGATATGACCAGAGTCTTAGCGCTGGGCAGAATTAGTAAAGAAAAAGAGTGTCTTTACAAGACTGTGTATGAAGCACAGAATAGAGCGTTAGCAGCTATTATTTCCGGTAAATGTGGGGCAGAAGTTGATGCAGTTGCGCGCAAGATAATATCCCAGGCAGGATGGGCTGAATTTTTTGGTCATGGAACTGGTCACGGTGTAGGTTTGGAAGTCCACGAAGCACCATTTATTGGGATAAACAGAAAGGATGTTCTTAAACCGGGAATGGTATTCACTATAGAACCAGCAGTTTATCTTCCTGGTTTGGGAGGTGTTAGAATTGAAGATTCAGTATTTCTAGGGGAAAACGGCATCGAAGAACTTACTAAATCCAGCAAAGAACTGCTTGTTCTATAAATCCGAATTAAACAAAAGCAGGCAAACCATTATATATTTAAAATTTGGTGATAAATGTAAATGATCTCAACGAATAACTTCAAAATTGGTATAACCATAGAACTTGACGGAATCATATATACTATTATTGATTTTCAGCATGTTAAACCGGGAAAAGGTGGTGCTTTTGTTCGCACTAAACTTAAGAATCTCAAAAGCGGTGCCGTTATAGACAGAACTTTTAGAGCTGGTGAAAAAGTTGAACTTGCTCATATTGATAGAAGGAGAATGCAGTTTCTTTATCGAGACCAAGATCATTATTATTTTATGGATACAGAGAACTATGAACAAATATTCTTAATCCCTGACAAACTCGAGGAAGCAACAAATTATTTGAAGGAAGGTCAGATATTGGAAGTCAATATGTATGATGGAGCACCTATAGGCATAGAGCTACCTGTTTCAGTAGAACTTGTAGTAGAGGAAGCTGACCCTGGGCTGCGTGGAGATACAGCCACAGGGGGTACAAAACCAGCCAAATTAGAAACTGGACTGGTTGTGCAAGTTCCACTTTTTATCCAAGTTGGTGATACGGTTAAGGTAGATACGCGAACCGGAGAATATATAACTAGAGTATAGTTATGTGGACGAAATCTATTGTTTTGACTATGCAAACCGTTTTTCTTGGTTTAAAATAGCTTGGAAGTTGTGAGAAAGGTAGATTTAATGAGAGAGAGACCAGTTAAAATCACTGATACGACTTTGAGGGATGCCCATCAGTCGCTATGGGCTACTAGAATGCGTACTCAAGATATGCTTTCGATTCTATCTAAAATTGATGAAATCGGCTATTACTCTTTGGAAATTTGGGGTGGTGCAACCTTTGATTCTTGTCTCACCTTCCTTAATGAGAATCCCTGGGACCGGTTAAGGGTAATTAAAACGCATGTGAGAAGGACTCCGTTAATGATGTTGCTTAGAGGCCAGAATCTGGTGGGGTACAAGCACTATCCTGATGACATTGTTCGAAGATTTGTCCATCATGCAGCAAAGTGTGGTGTGGATATATTCCGAATTTTTGATGCACTTAACGATACGCGGAATCTCAAAACTTCAATCGATGCTGCCAGGGAGGTAGGTGCACATATTCAGGGCTCTGTAGTATACACCATAAGTCCAGTACATACTCTAGAACATTATGTTGAGACGGCATTAGAACTGGTTGATATGGGGGTTGACTCTATATGTATAAAAGATATGGCTGCATTGCTCACACCGTACCGAACCTATAAGCTTGTCGAAAGATTTCGAAAGGAGATTAAACTACCCATACAGCTTCACTGTCACTATATTGGTGGAATGGCTCCCATGAATTACATAAAAGCTATTGAGGCTGGTGTAGATATAATTGATACTGCAACTGCACCTTTAGCCTTTGGTAATTCTCAACCGGCAACAGAGACCATAGTAGCTGCAATTAAAGATACACCCTATGATTCCAAGCTTGATTTGGAAAAATTGCATAAGATTGCTCAGTATTTTGATAAAGTAAGAGAGAAACGAGGTTTTAAGAGGGGAGTTACGTCACTTGCTCATATGCGTATTTTTTCCCACCAGGTTCCAGGTGGAATGATTTCAAATCTCGTAAGTCAGCTTGAAGAACAGAAGTCTATAGACCGGCTGGACGAAGTGTTGGAAGAAATCCCTAGGGTGAGAGCAGAAGTTGGTTATCCGCCCCTGGTAACTCCTTTGTCTCAGATCGTAGGAACACAGGCTGTACTTAATGTATTAACTGGAAACCGGTGGGGAGTTATTCCAGATGAGATGAAAGCGTACGTAAGCGGACTTTACGGTAAGCCTCCTGGGCCTATGAATCCAGAAATAGAGAAATTAATATTGGGAGATAAAGAACCGATAAAGTGCCGTCCTGCAGACCTTATTAAGGAGTGTTTTGAAGACTACGCTAAAGAGATTGGTGATCTAGCCAGAAATGAAGAAGACGTACTATCTTTTGCTCTCTTTCCTAAGGCGGCGAGAAAATATCTTGAGGAACATACTGGACCAGAAGAAGCTGTGTTTATGATGAGCGAAGAGATTAAAGCAGTAAGAGAGGATGAAGTTATGGATATTGATCAAATCAAAGAGCTGATAAAGTTGGTCGAGAGCAGTAATGGAGTTAATGAAGTTGTGGTGGAAGAAAATGACGTCAAAGTTGTTGTCAGAAAGGGCGTTGGCGCGAGCGTTTATGATCCCAATAAAGATGCGGCTACACCAGTGGCAGAAGAAAAAGAAAGAGCACATAATTTTAAAGAAGTAAAAGCACCTATGGTGGGAACCTTCTACAGAGCACCGGCTCCCGATGCACCCCCCTTCGTAGAGGTAGGTGATACCATAGAAGAGGGACAAACTCTTTGTATACTTGAAGCGATGAAACTTATGAACGAAATTGCAGCCGAAGAGAAGGGAATTATTCGGGAAATTTGTGTGGAGAATGCTCAGCCTGTTGAGTACGGCCAAGTTCTTTTCCTCTTTGAGTCAACGGACTAAAAATCTATTGTCTTAATACTTAGTTATCCAATCTAACCAGCTGTTTGTCTGTAAAGAAGTATAGTTTTAAGCATATAGTGCAATATTATGAAAGTTGTCAAGCGAGGGAGTGGCTTGTCATTTCTGTAAAGCAATTAATCTTAGATTTTGGTGGAGAATGTTTAAAAAGGTCTTGATTGCTAATAGAGGCGAAATTGCCCTAAGAATTATTAGAGCATGCAAGGAGTTGGATATTACCACTGTTGCCGTATACTCTGAGGCTGATGAGAATTCACTACATACAAAGTTCGCTGATGAATCCGTGTGTATTGGCCCAGCTCCTGCTATAAAGAGTTATTTAAATACGACTAATATTATAAGCGCAGCTGAGCTTACATCAGCTGATGCTATTCATCCCGGTTATGGTTTTCTTGCCGAAAGTGCTCAGTTTGCAGAAGTTTGCGAGTCGTGCAATATCGCATTTATTGGTCCTCCTCCTAAAGCTATAGATGCTGCTGGAAACAAAGCAAATGCACGTCAAATGGTCTCCGATAAAGGAATACCTGTAATCCCTGGAAGCAACGGTATAGTCAGAACGGAAAAAGATGCTGTTGCTGTTGCTGGAGACATAGGATATCCGGTAATAATCAAAGCAGCTTCTGGTGGAGGCGGCAGGGGAATGAGGGTGGCCCGAAATGAACAAGATTTGGTTAAATCACTTCCACTAGCGAAGGCAGAGGCAGAAGCTGCTTTTGGTAACGGTGATATATATTTAGAGAAGTTTCTTGAGGAGACCAAGCACATAGAGTTTCAGATAATTGCTGATAAGGTTGGGCATGTAATTCATCTTGGGGAACGTGACTGTTCGATTCAGAGAAGGCACCAGAAATTGGTGGAAGAAGCTCCCTCGCTAGCATTAGACAATGAGCTCAGAGAAAAAATAGGTACAGTTGCGGTAGATGCGATAAAAATTTTGGAATACTCGAATATCGGTACAGTTGAATTCCTATTGGACAGAGAGGGTAATTTCTATTTCATGGAAATTAATACAAGGATGCAGGTTGAGCATCCAGTAACTGAAATGATAACTGGTGTTGATATTGCTAAGGAGCAGATAAAGATAGCGGCAGGTGAACGTCTTGATCATAAGCAGGATGATATTAGATTGCGAGGCCATTCAATCGAATTCAGAATAAATTCCGAAGACCCACATAACAATTTTGCACCTGCCGGAGGTGAGGTCAAACTGTATAATCCCCCAGGTGGGCCTGGTGTAAGAGTGGATAGTCATCTATATTCGGGTTATGTGGTTCCTAGCCACTATGATTCATTGCTTGCAAAGCTAATAGTCTGGGGAGAAGATCGTTGTGAGGCTATTGCCAGGGCTAATCGGGCCTTAAGCGAGCTTATTATTATGGGACTGGAGACTACTATACCTTTTCATCAAAAAGTACTGGAGAATGAATTCTTCAAACGCGGCGAAATCTATACCGATTTTGTTTCTCGGAGAGTCCAAGTTTAGTAGATATGAATAGAGAATCTTGTCTTATACCAAATAATGCATGGTGAGATATTATGACAGAAGAGGTTATTGAGCTTAAAGAGTATAAGATTTCAAGGCAGGCTCTTCAGTCAATTGTAAGACTTGCCATATCTGAAATAGAAGGAGTAAGCTTATTTGGAGGTATTTTGAGTACGCTCTCTGAGCATTTAGGTAAACTTACCAGAGGGAAGTCTCTTAATATAGAAGTTAGTGAGAATGAAGGCGAAATAGGGGTAAAACTGGTAGTTGAATATGGGCTGAATATTCCTGAGATTGCTCATCAAGTTCAATTTAAAATAAAAGCAGCTGTAGAGAGTATGACAGGGTTAAAGGTGAGAAACGTTAATATTTTAGTTGCAGGTATCAATTTTCATTTGCCTAAAGAAGAGTGACAATAATGACTTTAAGACGAAAAGCAAGGAAGGTCTCACTAGAAATTCTCTACCAGATTGAAATAACTGGAGAACCTCTTGAAAATGCGATTAGGGTTAAAGAAGAGTTCGCTAAAAAGCAGCTGGACGAATTTACTTTGCGTTTAACGAGAGGAGTATTGGCACATAAGGATTTGATAGACAAGACTATTAGAGAATATGCTGATAACTGGACAGTGGAAAGAATGCCAATAATTGATAGAAATGTAATAAGAATCTGTTTATATGAGATGCTTTATGAAAATGATATACCCTACAGCGTTTCTATTAACGAAGCGGTTGAACTTGCTAAAATATATGGAACTGCAGAGTCGTGTAAGTTCGTAAATGGGGTTCTTGGAAAAATAGCTTCCGATCTTCAAAGTGGGGTCCGAAAACTGGAAGAGATTGGTAGATAGTAAAAACTTCCCAGCCTAAATATGCAGGATAATAGAAATGGTTCCCGAAGATAAATTTAGGAGGTGGAGGAAGATGGAGGGAAGCAAGGATGCTTTGGGAAGTTTTGAAGAAAGGCTAAATCGGCTGAGGGAGATTATAAAACTTTTAGAAGATGATAGCCTGACTTTGGAACAGTCGCTTCGGTTATTTGAAGAAGGTGTACAGCTAACGAGAGATTGTACTGAAAAACTTGAGACGCTCACTTAAACGCAAGAAACGTAAACCATCTTCTTTAGGTGAACCCCAACCAAAAAGATAAAGAGAGCGGGTATATAATTAGTGCAAATTCCCCATATTGAAGAGAAAAGATTGATGGTAGAAGAAGCGTTAAAGCGATTCTTTCCAGGCAGTCAAAAATATCCAAAAGTTATATACGAAGCGATGAGATATAGCCTCTTTTCTGAGGCAAAACGCTTAAGGCCAATACTTTCTCTATCTTCTGCAGAAGCTCTTGGCTATGATCCCAGAAAAGCTTTACCCGCATCATGTGCAGTAGAATTAACTCATACGTATTCTCTGATACATGATGACCTACCTGCAATTGATAATGATGACTTAAGACGAGGAAAACCTACTTGCCATATTCGTTTTGGAGAAGATATTGCCATTCTCGCTGGAGATGCATTGTTTGCTGAAGCTTTTTATATGGTATCCCACAAACAGGAGGCAGATGCAGAACAGCTTGTGCAAATCATAGGTGAACTTGCTGAAGCTTCAGGTGTGAGAGGTATGGTTGGTGGGCAGGTAGCAGATATTATATCATCGGGTCACGAAGCGACTAAAGAGATCCTTGAGTTTATCCATTTAAATAAAACTGCTAAACTTATTATTGCCTCTGTGCGAATAGGAGCTATTCTTGCTAAGGCGTCTTCTGTGGAGCTAAATAAATTATCAGAATATGGAATGCACCTGGGTCTGGCATTTCAGATAACTGATGATATTCTTGATATAATAGGCAAGGAAGAAAGAATGGGTAAGAAACCCGGAACTGACATTCGCAATGATAAGGTTACCTATCCTCAAGTTTATGGACTACAGGAATCTAAAAAAATAGCCAAAGATGAGATCCAAAGAGCAAAAAACGCTCTTACAGGCATGAATTCAAAGGTACATCAGTTAAGGGAAGTAGCAGATTATATCAGCGAGAGGCAGCAGTAAGCCAATTTTGATATTTTATCCAGAGAGAGTCAAAATATGAGTGAAAAAATACTAAACAGAATAGACAAACCTGCTGATATCAAGCAGCTCACTTATACCGAGTTAAAGCAGCTTGCGGTTGAAATAAGACAGGAGATAATACAAACGGTATCAGATACTGGTGGTCATCTTGCTCCTAACCTTGGAGTAGTTGAGTTGACCTTAGGACTGCATCTAGCCCTTAATAGCCCACGGGATAAGATTGTATGGGACGTAGGGCATCAGGCATATACTCATAAGTTATTAACTGGGAGAAGAGAAAAGTTCAAAACTCTTCGGAGGTTAGGAGGTATAAGCGGTTTTCCGAGAAGAGAAGAAAGCGAACACGATATTGTTAAAACCGGTCATGCCAGTACATCTATAGGAACTGCTTTAGGACTTGCAGAAGCACGTGATAAAAAAGGCGGAGATTGGACTGTTGTAGCAGTGATAGGGGATGGAGCTTTAACTGGTGGCATGGCTTATGAAGCGCTGAATCAAGCTGGTCATTTGAAAACTAAACTAATAGTTATTCTCAATGATAACGTAATGTCGATAGCTACAAATGTAGGGGCTATGTCATCATATCTCAATCGCTTAAGATTAGACCCGACATATAACAAACTACGAAAAGAAATAGAGAATAGGATTAAACGCATACCTGCAATTGGTGAGACGATGCTGGCCATTGGTGAACACTTAAGAGATAGTCTTAAGCAGTTATTAGTCCCTGGCATGCTATTCGAAGAACTTGGTTTTCGATATATAGGACCAATCGATGGACATAATATCGAAGAAATATCTTATAGCATTAACCAGGCTAAGAAACTTGATGGTCCTATCATAATACATGTACTTACCAAGAAGGGCTACGGATACAAGCCAGCAGAAGATAGACCTGATGCCTTCCATGGAACTTCTCCTTTTGTGATTGAGACTGGTGAACCGAAGAAAAAGAGTACAATCCCTTCGTATACCCAAGTCTTTGGTGAAACTCTTTCTGAAATAGCAGAAGAGAACGAAAAAATTGTAGCGATAACGGCTGCTATGCCCAGTGGAACCGGAGTGGATATATTTGCCAAGAATTTTCCAGAAAGATTCTATGATGTTGGTATTGCAGAACAGCATGCCGTAACCTTTTCTGCAGGACTCTCGCTGGAAGGATTTATTCCTGTTGTTGCCGTATATTCGACCTTTTTGCAAAGAGCTTATGACCAGGTAGTTCACGATATCTGTTTGCAAAATTTACATATTATTTTCGCTTTGGACAGAGCCGGTTTGGTGGGAGAAGATGGACCTACTCATCATGGTGTGTTCGATCTCTCATACCTAAGACATATGCCTAATATGGTTGTGATGGCACCTAAGGATGAGGCAGAATTTCGTCATATGCTCTACACGGCTACAAAACTGGAAGGCCCCATAGCTATTCGCTATCCACGAGGAAAAGGTAAAGGAGTAAAGATATTATCAGGCTTTAAAGAGATTGAATTAGGAAAAGCAGAAATTCTTATAGAAGGAAATGACGTATGCTTTCTGGCCGTGGGGAATATGGTGGGTACAGCTGTGGAGGCTGCCAAATTACTGGAAGAGGTAGGTATTTCCTCAACGGTTGTAAACTGCCGTTATGTCAAACCGCTAGACGAGAAGACAGTTTGTCAGATGAGCGAAAACCATCATTTAGTAGTCACAATTGAGGAAAATAGTATTATTGGTGGGTTTGGAAGCGCTGTCCTCGAGATTATATCTAGGAATGGTTCTACGGTTCCTACTCTGCTTATTGGTATCCCCGATAGGTTTGTTGAACACGGCTCTCCTCAACAGCTTTATCATTTGCTGGGCTTAGATCCTAAAGGACTCTTCATCAAAGTTGATGAAAAACTGCGCGAAATAGGACACACAAAACCTACTAAGATCAAGAGAATTGCTAAGAACTGGCTTAAGTCAGGTAGCAACCTACGTTTATGGTTTTAAAAGAGCGTCTTGATACCCTTCTGTTAAAGAGGGGTCTTTTCACTTCACGTAATAAAGCACAGTCTGCGATTCTATCTGGTTTGGTCAAAGTAGCTGGAAGCATTGTCGATAAACCCGGAGCCAAATTTGCTACAGATGAGAAGATTGTGGTAAAAGAGACACAGAAATTTGTTTCGCGGGGAGGTAACAAGCTCGAAAGAGCTGCAGATACATTCAAGCTTGAAATATCTGGAAAAGTCTTCCTTGATGTTGGTGCTTCGACAGGTGGTTTTACAGACTTACTCCTAAAGAGAGGAGCGAAAAAGGTTATAGCACTTGATGTTGGATATGGGCAGTTGGCCTGGAATCTTAGAAATGATCCTCGGGTACAAGTATTGGAGAGAAGTAATATACGCTATGTAAAAATTGATCAGCTTTCTGAGAAACCAGATACGGCAGTAGTTGACCTCTCTTTTATTTCTGTAGTAAAGATAATGCCAAACCTCCTAACGCTAATAAAACCGGACGCAGAGATAATTGTCCTGATTAAGCCCCAGTTCGAAATCGGAAAGGGAAAAGTAGGAAAAGGAGGTATTGTAAGTAACGCTTCAGATCATAAAGAAGTTTTAACCAGTCTCTGGAAATCTTTTACCGAGATGGGGTTACGACTTGTAGGATTAACATATTCTCCTATTAAGGGCGCGGACGGTAATATTGAATTTTTTATGCATTTAAAGCAAAACAAAAGAAAGGAAGAAAGCGAAGAGGAGATAGAAGCAGAAGTGGATAGAGTGGTTAAAGAGGCATATTCAGCTTTGTTGCCCAAGGAGCATAAAACATGACAACAATATGTATAATTCCACATCTTGATAAACCTAGAGTTAAATCAGTTGCGAGAGAGCTCATTTCCTGGCTTGAAAAAAGAGATATAAACATCAAGTTGCCTCAGAAAGAAGCACATCTATTAGAAAGAAGAGAACTGGGGTATAAAGATCATACTTTGGCTAAAGAGGCCGAGGTTTTTATCATTCTTGGTGGAGATGGCACTATTTTGCGGGCAACACGGATACTTAAAGGAGCTCCAATACCAGTTTTAGGTGTGAATTTCGGGAAATTCGGATTTCTCTCAGAAGTTGAAGAAAAAGATCTTTATAGTGTGATGGAACTTCTTATTGCAAAAGATTACGAACTAGAGGATAGGATGATGCTGGAAATTTTTATTCATAAGAAGGGGGAAAAGAAAGAGAGTTACCGCTGTTTAAATGAGGTAGTGGTTGGAAAAACCGTTAGTAAGAGGCTAATGGGTCTCGATGTATATGTCAACGACAATTTCTTCACCAACTATGCCGCTGACGGGTTAATATTTTCTACACCTACTGGTTCCACTGCGTATTCCCTTTCTGCGGGTGGTCCAATTGTTGACCCCTCCTTGAGGCTTATCATTATGACGCCGGTCTGTCCTCATACCTTCTTTAATCGAAGCGTGATTTTTTCTTCAGAAGAAAAAATCAGAGTCTTTCCAACAACTAAAAAAGAACCGCTTAATATTAATTTGGATGGCCAAACTTTATTGGAAATAGATCTTGACTACTTAGAAATTATAGCTTCATCCCGCTCTCTGAAGCTGATTAAAATACAACATCATGATTTTTTTTATCTGGTTCGTGAAAAATTAGGTATCCGTTAGCAGGTGCCTTTTTCCGACTTTGGCGGTAGACAAACTAGTTCTTCTGCAGGAGGAAAAGGTTAAGTTGCAGTAAGCTGGTGAGAATGTATCGGAGAAGAAAGAAAATCTATTGGAAACAGATAAATTACCATTTCGGGTTCGACAATGAGAAGAAAATAAGGCTACCAGTTTTAGCAATATCCTTTTCGTTTATTCTTCTGCTTGGAGTTTCTTGGTTTGTTATTACAAAGAGCGGGAAAGCTCCTAACAGTGAGAAGATAAAAAGAGGCCTAGAAGAAAAATCTGTAAAGGGATTTCCCCCTCTTGCTAAAGTAGCAGGAACAGGCATTATTATATACTTGCCCAGTGATGCAAGTAAGACTATTACAATTGGATACCACGAGGCAGAAAATCCAAAGACTTTTGGATTGCAGCCGATAGGGTATTGTGTGGGCAATGATAATCCCAAGAATATGAGTAAAGAAATACCTGTTATAAAGGGCAACATCCCATTTTTTATCTTAAACCAGAGGGGGCGCGGGACGTCAGCTACTTCTGCTGTTGATATTGTCGTTGAGCCGGGTACGGAAATAAGAAGCCCGGTAGACGGAGAGGTTACAAAAATTAAGCATTACTTTCTGTATGGGAAATACGAGGATTTTCATCTCGAAATAATGCCTGAAGAATATCCCGGTTTACGAGTCGCAATAATTCATCTAGAAAATTTGAGGGTAAAAGTAGGGGACAAAGTAAAATGGGGGCATACTGTTCTTGCGGATATACGGCCACTGTATCAAATTCAATCACAAATTGAGAGATACTCGGGCAATAAATTTGGACACATTCACCTTCAAGTGAATCCTTTTGTTCCAGAACAAGGAGTGCCAGGCACCTAATGTATTTTAGATGGACTGGAGACTAATTTTGTACTTTAGAGGAAAAGCTAGGCTTAATAGAAAAACTAAAAATTTGATTAAAGAACTCAATTCCAAAGAAATCGCAATAATCGATCATGCTGACTTAGATAAGGTCTCAGCGGAAGCCCTTCTGGAAAAGAGAGTGGAAGTAATTATAAACGCTCAACCCTCTATTACCGGTCGTTATCCTAACCAAGGTCCATTTTTACTATGTTCCTACGGTATACATTTTATAGATAATGTTGGAGAAGATATATTCAGTAAGGTAGATAATGGTGATGAACTGACTATTGACGGAGGCAAAATATTCCGAGATGGTGAGTTTCTTACTGAGGGTGATGTTTTAGATTTGGATACATGCGTAGAATTAATGGAAAAAGCAAAAGTTGGATTAGGGGCTGAGCTTGAAAAGTTTGCAGCTAACACCCTTGAATACATAAAACAAGAAAAAGACTTTTTCTTTGAGAAGGTAGAATTACCAGAAATAGAGACTGTAATAAAAGGCAAGCACACAATGGTAGTTGTACGTGGTCACGATTATAGAGCCGATCTCAAGGTTTTAAAACCTTATATCAGAGAAATAGAACCTATATTGATAGGAGTAGATGGAGGTGCAGATGCCTTAATTGCAGAAGGTTTGCAACCACATATTATTATTGGAGATATGGACAGTGTAAGCGAAGAGGCTCTGGCCTCTGGGGCTGAGCTAATTGTTCATGCCTATCCCGACGGAGAAGCTCCTGGCCTGGTACGAATAAAGAATCTGAATTTAACACCGCAGATATTCAAAGCCCCAGGAACAAGCGAAGACATTGCTCTGTTGCTAGCCCATGAGATGGGAGCTGAATTAATAGTTGCCGTGGGCACCCATGCTAATTTAATTGAATTTCTGGACAAAGGTCGGAAAGGAATGGCCAGTACCTTTCTTGTGAGATTGCGAGTAGGTAGCAAACTGGTAGATGCTAAAGGTGTGAGCAAACTATATAAAAGTACAATTAAGTTTTCCCATCTTCTTATTTTGCTTGCAGCGGCTCTAATAACTGTAATGGTTATAATTCTAGTTTCTCCCACGATAAAAGCCCTGCTAAGGCTTATAATATGGAATGTCCGTCTCTGGATTGGAATCTAGTCTGGTGTATAAGGTTCTAGCATTGGAAAATTCAAACAAAAGTCTGTGGGGATTCTGAAATGTTTGATATGAGAGCATATATAGTTTCTCTAATAGCCGTCTTTCTTGCTCTAGCCATAGGCATACTATTAGGAAGCGTTGTAGTTGACAAAGGTTTGCTGGTGGAACAGCAAAAGGCTCTGGTTCAAAAGATCCAGACACAAATAAACGATCTGCGATCTCAGAACAGCAATATGCGAACACGCCTCAGACAGTCACAAGAATATGCTGATAGGGTTTTTATTGATCTGGCAAGCAACCAACTAATAGATAAACAGGTGCTATTGTTTGTAATTCCGCATTCATCTGTTAACTTGAAGAAGGAGTTAGTTGATGCCCTTTCGCTCACAAATGCAAAAGTCTCGGTAATGAGTATCAACTCCATCTCACTAAACCTTGAAGATCAAAGAGTAACAGAACAGCTCTCTACCTACTTTGGTGAAGAAGTATTGACCGGTGCAGATTACGAGAATCGGATTGCAAAGGAATTGGCTAATGGGATTCTGGGAACGAAAGATCCGGCATTTATATCGCTTCTGAATAATTTAAATATTATTGCTGTCGAGAATTCATTAGAAAGAACCCCTGATGTAATAATAATTATGGGTGAAGAAAAGAAATCTGGCAACAATTTCCTGAATAACTTTCTTCTCCCCTTTATGAGTGAACTAACAAATTTAAATGCAAACATAGTAGTGGCAGAACCGACTGATTCTGAAACATCGTATGTTAAGGAATACAAAAACATTGGTGTCAGGTCTACTATTGACAATGTTGATACAGTATACGGTAAAACAGCTATGATATATGTCTTGAAAGGTGCTAGTGGACATTTTGGGACAAAAAGAACCGCTGAAAAATTCCTTCCAACACCTTAAATCGGATCGCATTGCTAAAATCTAAGGTTATAGCTTTGGTAAGTGCATATAATGAGCAGGAAAGGATAGCTGCGACGGTTAGAGCTATCAAGACTATACCTGTCATCGATAAAATAGTAGTAGTTGACGATGCCTCTATAGATAAAACCGGTGAAGAGGCAAAAAAAGCCGGGGCAGAAGTAATAAGGTTAGAGCGAAACGTGGGAAAAGGAAAGGCCTTAAATTATGCCTTAAAACAATTAGATTTTGATATTCTGCTTCTCATTGATGGAGACCTAGCTGAGTCAGCAAATCAAGCATCGAAACTCATTGAACCGCTGATAGACGGCAAAGCAGATATGACAATAGCAATATTTCCAGCGCCTAACGTAAAAGGTGGTTTTGGTTTAGTAAAGGGATTAAGTTTATGGGGAATTAAACACTGTTGTGGGATTGAAGTCAAGGAACCCTTATCTGGCCAGCGAGCTATTAAGAAACAAGTTTTAGAAAAAGTAAGCACGCTGGAAAACGGATTTGGGATAGAAGTTGGGTTAACCATAGATACGGTACGGGCAGGATATAGAATTCTGGAAATAGAAACCAATATGATTCATAGGGAGACTTACCGCGATTTAGCAGGTTTTATACATAGGGGTAAACAATTTTTTGATGTGCTAAAGGTTATAGCAAAGAGGGTCTAGAATAAATTTATGATCAATCCTAAATCTAAGGTACTAAGTCCCTGATAAGTTCGAAGTTGATTTGCAAAAAATAGGGTGGTTATTTGTTTGTTTGGTTGCTAATAATATCAGCTGTTATTAGTTATGTTATATCGCCCTTCTTTATCTACCTTCTAGAGACGGGGGGATACACAAGGAAAAACTTTCGTGGTAAACTTGTTCCTATTGGATCAGGAATTATTTTGATTTTAGCTTTAGTCGCATCACTGGGTATCACAGCTCTTTTACTTGAACTAAATATTTATGTAGCTTCAAACATTACTTATGTATTGACTGCTTGGATTTTGGGGGTCGGCTTCTTTGGAATATTGGATGATCTGCTAGGAGATAGATCAGTAAGTGGTTTTTTGGGACACTTTAAGCAATTTGGACAGGGGAAACTTACTACAGGAGTGCTCAAAGCTCTGGGGAGCGGAGCACTCTCTCTTTATATAGCATTAGTATTTTCTAAAATACCTATATATATATTAGTAAATGCATTGATCCTGGTTTTTTCCGTCAATACTTTTAATCTTCTAGATTTGAGGCCGGGAAGAGCTTTGAAAGTATTCATAATTTTTTGGTTTGCATTTTTTCTCCTGGCCAGAGAAAGTCAGGTTTGGCCATGGTTAGCTATCTTCTTGGGGCCATCGATGCTTTTATTGAGAATAGACCTTGAGGAAAGAGCTATGCTGGGAGATGTAGGTAGCAACATATTGGGAGCAGCAGTAGGATTTTCATTAGTGGTCTCGACAGATGGCTTAGCAAAGTTTGTAATTCTGTTAGTACTGATTCTCCTGCAGATTGCTACAGAAAAGTACTCAATCAGTAAGGCTGTAGAGAAGATCACCCCTTTGAAGAAATTTGACGAATGGGGAAGAATGAAAGATTAATTGGGGGTTGAAATTGGCTAAGCACATATTTATAACTGGTGGTGTTGTTTCATCTCTGGGCAAAGGAATTACCGCAGCTTCTTTAGGGAGACTGTTAAAATCCAGAGGGTTAAAAGTGACAATTCAAAAATTGGATCCTTATATAAATGTCGATCCCGGTACAATGAGCCCTTTTCAGCACGGTGAGGTCTTCGTAACTGATGATGGAACCGAGACTGATCTTGATCTCGGACATTACGAACGTTTTATAGATGAGAATTTAAAGAAAGCAAGTAATGTTACAGCAGGTGCAATTTACTGGTCTGTTATCAGCAAAGAGAGAAAGGGAGACTTTTTAGGAGGAACTGTTCAGGTAATTCCCCATATAACCAATGAGATAAAAGATCGCATACTCACTCTTGCACGTGAAAACAAAACTGATGTAGTAATTACTGAGGTTGGTGGCACAGTTGGCGACATCGAGGGATTACCATTCCTGGAGGCTATAAGGCAGTTCAAAAAGGATGTTGGCAGGGAGAATGTCTTTTACATTCACGTAACGCTAATTCCCTATTTAGATGCACCTGCTGAATTGAAGACTAAGCCAACTCAGCATAGTGTAAAAGAACTGCGTAGTATAGGAATTCAACCGGATGCCATCGTTTGTCGATCTGATCGGCCTATAACCGATGCAATCAAAAGAAAAATAGCTCTTTTTTGCGATATCGACCATAAAGCAGTAATATCAGCTGTTAACGCTGATACAATTTATGCTGTACCTCTCATTCTAAATCGAGAAGGGCTGGATGAGATTGTTGTTAAGCAGCTTAAGTTAAAATGTAAAGACGCTAACCTTAATGAATGGCGGGACTTAATAGACAGGATAAGAAACATAAGATTAAAACTGAGAATTGCCATTGTGGGAAAGTATATTGTTCTTCCCGATGCTTATATGAGTGTAGTTGAAGCACTAACACACGGCGGTTTTGCCCACAATCGTAACGTGGAAATATCATGGGTGGATGCCGAGACATTGGAACCAAAAGAGGTAGAAAAGAAATTATCTAAGATGGATGGAATTCTGGTTCCAGGAGGATTTGGCATAAGAGGAATTGAAGGAAAAATCAGCGCAATAAGTTATGCCAGGAAGAAAAGAATACCATTCCTGGGAATATGTCTGGGGATGCAATGTGCAGTAGTGGAATTTGCCCGTCATGTAATAGGTTGGAAAAATGCCAATAGCTCGGAGTTCGATTCAGATACACCCTATCCAGTTATTGATTTACTCCCAGAACAAAAAGGTATAAAGAACATGGGTGGCACAATGCGTTTGGGACTCTATGATTGCAAATTGGCGCCGGCAAGTGAAGCACACGCAGCCTACGGGAAAGAGTTGGTTCAAGAACGGCACCGGCATCGATATGAGGTTAATAACAAGTTTAGAGAGGACTTTGCAGCAAAAGGCATGTTATTCAGCGGTCTTTCTCCAGATGGAATATTAATTGAAATAATAGAAATTCCCGAACATCCATGGTTTGTTGCTTCACAATTTCACCCAGAGTTTAAATCTCGTCCGGACAGACCACACCCTCTCTTCAGAGAGTTTATAGGTGCGGCTCTTGAATATCGAAGAAAGAAAGAGCGCGAAAAAAGCGAATCCTCAATAATAAGCTAGTTTAAATCACATCTGCTCGCGCAAAATGTTATTATTTCTAATTTGTCCAGGTGTTTCGATGATTAAATCATCAAGGCTTGTAATGACATTTCTGGATTTGGTGAAAATCAGCAGTTTAAGTTTGAGAGAAAAAAGAGTAGCCGAATATGCCGCTGAGTGTTTAAAATCCTTAGGGTTAAAAGTAACCGTTGATTCTGCAGGAGATAGTATAGGTGGAGAGAGCGGGAATATAATAGCATATTTGCCAGCGAACCAAGACAGAGGTATACCAATATTGTTGAATGCACATATGGATACAGTCAATCCTGGTGAGGGAATTGTTCCTATCATAGAGGTTAATTCCATTAAGAGCAACGGTGACACTATTCTTGGCGCCGATGACAAAGCAGGAATGTCAGTAATTATTGAGGTTTTAAGAAGTATTCGAGAGGATAATCTGAAACACGGGGACATAGAAGTTATCTTCACTGTAGCTGAGGAGATTGGGCTTCTGGGCTCGAAAAATCTGGATCTTTCGAAATTGAAAGCTCGTTATGCTTTTGTTTTTGATGGTGAGGGTGATACGGGTAGAATAGTAACTCGTGCTCCCTCCCAAAATTCAATAAAGGCAAAGTTTATAGGTAAAGCTGCCCATGCCGGACTGAATCCCGAAGAGGGAGTAAATGCTATAGTCGCGGCATCAGACGCGATATCAGCTATGAATTTGGGGAGAATTGACTCTGAAACTACCGCCAATGTTGGCGTGATAAAGGGAGGTATAGCTCCGAATATCGTACCCCCTGATGCATATTTTGAAGGAGAAGCACGAAGTCTTTCTGAAGAAAAACTTAAAAGACAGACTGAGCATATGGAAAAGTGTCTAAAAGATTCTAGCCTAAAAGCGGGGACACAGGTTGAAATCGAGATTAGCCGTGTATATTCCTCTTTTAATCTGAAATCAAGTGATAAGGTACTGAAAATTGCTGTTGAAGCTGCAAAAAGATTAAATATTGAAACGGAATTTGTATCAAGCGGCGGTGGAAGCGACACTAACATATTTAATGAGTCCGGGATACCCGCTGTAAATTTGAGTCTGGGATACCGCAATGTTCATACTACTGATGAGCATATCCAGATTAGTGATTTAACAAAGGCTGCCAAACATCTGCAAGAAATTGTAAGAGTAGCAGCAGAGGGTTAGTGCCTGAAGGAAGTTAAATGGGAAACTGTGCATTTAGGCAGGGAATAGTAATAGAAACTATCAAAAAGCAAGATGGATTGACAGAAGCAACTGTTGAGATGGGGGGGAATAAGATTCCTGCTGTAAACTATGATTTCATGACAGGAGGGGTGGAGGCCGGAGATTATGTGATTCTGAACACAACTGCAGTTGACCTGGAATTGGGAACCGGAGGTACCCATTTTATTCTGTGGAATTTAAGCCGAAAAGATTTTATTCCTGCTTTGCACGGGCATATAATAAAACTCCGTTATACTCCCCTTCAGATGGCCTGTCTTGCAGCAGAAGAGCAACACAGCCCTCATCATGAACTACTTAAGGACAAGACAAGTATTGAAGGTATGGCGGTAGTCATAGGGGAACTTCATAGCCAATTGCCGGCGGTGTGCGTAACCATCAAAGAGTTAAATCCAGACTTCAGAGTCTCTTACATTATGACTGATGGTGGCGCTTTACCGATAACTTTCTCCAAATTAATCGCTGAGTTAAAAGAAAAAAGTCTAATTGATGGCACTATAACAATTGGGAATGCCTTCGGCGGTGATATGGAAGCAATAAACATCTACTCTGGTCTTACTGCCGCTCAGGCTGTTTTGAAAGCAGATATTACGGTCGTTATGATGGGGCCTGGTGTTGCTGGAACGGATACTATACTGGGTTTTAGCGGGATTGAGCAGGGAACAATTATTAATGCGGTAAATTCTTTGGGAGGCACTGCCATTGCTATTCCCCGGCTCAGCTTCCAGGACAAAAGAGAGCGGCACTATGGAGTTAGCCATCATTCCCTGACCGCATTATCCTTAATAGCACTGTCGCCCGCTACCGTGGTATTACCCAGCATGGAAGAGTGGAAGGTTAAAATAGTTGAAGCTCAGTTTAGAAAATACAATATATACTCAAAGCACAAAGTTAAAACTGTTGCCAACAACATAACACTTAATGCTTTGAAGAAAAGAGATATTAAGGTTTCAACCATGGGAAGATCTATTGAACTGGAGCCAGATTTCTTCCAGGCTGCAGGTGCAGCTGGCATTGTGGCTACACAGATTGTTAAGAAGTAAATTGGGGTATAGGGAGATGAGAATTTGAAATATGAGACAGTAGCTTCAGATACAAAATTTACAGGAAAGATCATAAATACCAGGGTCGATATGGTAAGGATGCCTGATGGCAAAATCCATGAAAGAGAAATAGTAGAACATAATGGAGCTGTGGGTATAGTTCCCATAACAACAAACAAAGAGGTAATTTTGGTAAAACAATACCGACATCCTGCAGGTGGTGAACTTTGGGAAATACCGGCTGGAAAACTGACCCAAAAGGAAGATCCTTTGGATTGCGCAGACCGGGAATTAAAGGAAGAAACAGGCTATAAAGGAAAACTAATAAAGGTAGCCGAATTTTATACTACGCCAGGGTATAGTAATGAATATTTCTATCTCTATCTGGCTGTAGACTTGAGGGAAACTCGTCACAAACCAAGTGATGATGAAATACTTGAATTAGCAAATGTTTCTCTTGAAGAGGCAGTGGAAATGATTTGTAATGCAAAAATAATAGACGGAAAGAGTATTGCGGGAATATGTTTAGCAAATAGATATCTGCAAAAGCAAGAAAAGACCTAAGAAAATACATGCATAAATTGACGAAGAAACTATTAAGCGAATTTCTGAACTACTTATCTGTTGAAAAAGGTGTGGCAGCTAATACGCTTAAGGCCTACGAAAGAGACCTAAATTCCTATTTACAGTTTATTGCAGTCAGGGGTATAGAAGATATTGATAATTTGAAACGCCTGGACATAATCGACTTTTTGAGCTTTCTTAAGAAATCAGGATATTCGCCTTCAACAATATCTAGAAAGCTAGCTGCTATTAAGTCTTTCCACAAGTTTACAGTTAGAGAGGGTTTTGTTTCTAAGCTTCCAACTTCTGAGCTTCATTCTCCAAAACTTATTAAAAGACTACCTATAGTTTTAACCGTTGAAGAAGTTACCCGGATACTTGAGCAACCTAAAGGATATGAACCTTTAACGCTTAGGGATAAGGCTATACTGGAACTTATGTATGCTACCGGAATGAGAGTATCAGAGCTCATAGGTTTAGATACGGACGATATTGATAAGGAAAGCGGGACCGTAAGGTGTTTTGGTAAAGGTTCCAAAGAGCGTTACATTCCTATTGGAAGTTATGCCTTGGAGGCCACAAACACTTACTTAGAAAGAGGCCGACCAAGACTAATTAAAAAGACGCGCCCTTCAGCTCTGTTTCTTAATGCACGGGGTAAACGTTTAAGCAGACAGGGATGCTGGAAGATCTTCAAGCAGTACATAGAGCAATCAGGAATAAGCAAGAAAGTTTATCCTCACTCGCTGCGTCATAGTTTTGCCACGCATCTTCTGGAGGCCGGAGCTGACCTAAGGGCTATCCAGGAAATGCTAGGACATGCATTTATCTCAACTACTCAAGTCTACACTAAACTTACCAGACAGGACCTTAAAGAAATCTACATGGAGACGCACCCAAGAGCAAGATAATTGAAAATGTTTAAGGTTCAAAGCTGAAGGTTAAGGGAAAGAATTAGTTGCCTTGAGCCTTGAGCCTAGAGCCTACAACCTAGGGCCAATGCAAACTATAAAATTTAAGCGAACAATTATACTGATCATAGATAGTCTTGGAGTTGGAGAGCTTCCTGACGCAGCAAAATATGGCGATGCAGGAAGCAACACTCTCGTCAATACCGCAAATGCGATAGGAGAGCTTAAGCTTCCTTATTTAGGAAGATTGGGTTTGGGTAATATAGTTAAGGTAAGTGGCGTTCCACCAAATCCTTGTCCCTTGGCAGCTTTTGGGAAACTGAAGGAACTATCAAAAGGAAAGGATACTACTACAGGCCATTGGGAACTTATGGGTGTCATTCTTTCAAAAGGCTTTCCAGTTTATTCACAGGGTTTTCCAGCTGAGCTCATTGCTTCCTTTGAGAAGAAGATTGGAAGGAAAGTTTTAGGAAACAAACAGGCTTCTGGAACTGAAATCATTAAGGAGCTCGGCGAAGAGCATATGCGAACAGGTTATCCGATAGTGTATACTTCCGCTGACAGTGTCTTCCAGGTTGCTGCACATGAGGCAATTATCTCAGTTGAAGAGCTGTACCGCATCTGCAAAATTGCACGAGACAAAATTATGATAGGAGATCATGCTGTAGGAAGGATTATTGCTAGACCATTTATTGGAACACCCGGAAATTTTTCGCGAACTCGAAGAAGGAAAGATTTCTCCATAAAACCGCCAGCAAAAACACTTCTTGATTTTGCACAAAAAGAAGGCATAAAGACATTTGGAATAGGAAAAATAGGAGATATATTTGTTCAACGGGGTATTAGTGAAGATATTCACTGCCGAAGCAATCAGGAAACAATAGAATGTACACTAACAAAGCTTAGAGAAGAGACTGAAGGAATAATTTTCACCAACTTGGTTGATTTTGATATGCTCTGGGGACACCGTAACGACTATAAAGGATATGCTGAGGGTCTAGAGTATGTGGACGGTCGACTTCCTGAAATACTGTCTCTCTTGGGCGAGAATGACGTCATCATTATTACCGCTGATCATGGCTGTGATCCTACTACACCGAGCACTGATCATTCCCGGGAATATGTACCAGTTTTAATCTATGGAGAGAGGATTAAGGCAGGAGTAAATCTTGGAATCCGCAATATGTCGGATGTGGGAAGAACTATCGCTGAATTTATGCACTTTAAAGCATCTATAGAAGGAGAGAGCTTCTTTAGAGATATAGAAACATAGGCTCTCCATACACATAATTAAGAACTCGTTGAGAGATGATATCATTAATACACCGGATAATCATTTTCTTTACTAGAACAGCCATAAAATACGGTGTTGTTTATGCGCGGGGGAGAGATTCAGGCGGTCCCACCGTTAGCTGGGCGTCTTCGAATTCTTATCTTAAGACAAATATATCGATCTATCTCCTTCATAATCTATGTAAGCTCCTTAAACTTCAAGAGGCCTATCCAATAACAGTGTTATTCTGATTGAACTATTAACATAGCTTATATGGAAAATACAGCAAAATAAATAAAAAAGAGGCATTTGGTAATCTGAATTTAAACCCTACTAAAATAGTGGAAACTCCTGGGTTTCCATGTGCTTTTCAACTTGTTTAACAGAGAAAATTAATATCGTATCAGTTTATGTAAGTATTATAATATTAGCCATGGTTAGCGATACATCAGATTAGAAATATGGCGGGATTTAGCCCGAAAGCGACAAAGAGCATCGAATATATAGCCATGAAGATAAGTATGTAAAATTTTTGATTGTTGTTTTGGCCCTCCTTACGTTTAAGTTAGCTCTATTTTAAGTCCTTCAATCTTCGTGCAACTGGCTCCTTTGGCTCTCGATTCATCTTTATTACCTCCGCGCTCTCGACAACCAATTTTTCCTTTTTATATGCTAGATCAAATATCTTCATAAGAGTTGAAGCTGAGTTAGGGAAAGTTACTACATAGGCAGCCTGTTCCAGGGTTTTACACCTGGCTCCATCCTTGTCCAAGAATATATGAACGAGCTGTTCGTCAGGTACTGTGTTGATAGCTAAGGGTGAATCAAGAAGTGATCGTATCACCTTAGCTAAGATATCAGATATTTGGCCGTTAATCTTATCAAGAACTGGATTTTCTTTGGTTGTCTGTGGTAGATGAGGATAAACTTCGCCCAATTTCTGAATAAACTTTAAAATATCCATATTGTCATCGAAAAATGTCTTTATATTATGTTTTACCATTTAAAGCACCTCCTAATAGCTAATATCGCTATTTTAGCAGATAGTAAAAAAGAGAGCACCCTGCGTGTTAAAGACGTATGTGCTAAATGAAAGGAAATTTCAAGTAACAGATGATGCGAAAATGCTATGGACGCAGAAAACGGCCAAGCGTGCAAGAAATGCATGTTTCAATGTATTGCTGCTATTGGTATTTAGTTGTTAGACATAAAGCTTTCTTGTTTATAAAGAGGATTTTTATGTACAATATCTAATTAGGCACTAAGGACGTAAGTATTGGGGGAGGAGGTAAGATGGAAGAAAAACAGGTAGGAAGAGTTACTCATTATTTCAATAAAATTGGTGTAGCAATCATCGAATTGGAAGATGAATTGAAAGTTGGTGACACAGTTCGCGTTAAAGGCTCAACCACAGATTTCCAACAGGAAGTAGAATCAATGCAAATTGAACATGAACAAGTTCAGTCTGCAGATCCTGGGCAGGCTATTGGTCTCAAGGTAACTGAGCATGTTCGTGAACACGATATGGTTTACAAAATAATGGAATAGCTCAATTTACAAATAAAGAAAATCAGTTATATTAGTTATACAAGTTAATTATTCTGTCGAATAGAATAGATTTGTGCTAGTTTCGCAAATACAGTTGAGTTTCAAAATTGTTTAATAATGGTATATAGGAATAGAAGCCATCACATCTAGCTCAAGCTAGGAGATGGTTATGAGTAATACGGGTCAAATTCTCGCAAAGGAGAGAATAAGACAAGGTAAAGCAGTCAGCGAGGTAGTAGAAGCAACCCATATACGCGAAGACTTTATCAAAGCAATAGAAGCAGGAAGAATTGAGAAGTTACCAGGCAGAGATTATGTAAAATATTTTATAAAGGACTACGCAGAGTACTTGGGTCTCGATCCGCATCCGCTCCTCGGCTCGATGCAAATAATGACCAAAGAGGATGTTTCTAGTAAGGTACCATTAGTAATTCTCTCCTCATTCGAAAGAAAAAGACGACAAAAACTAAGACGATTGATGTTCGGTCTTATTTCTTTAATAACTGTGCTGTTCTTAATAGGAATAGCTAACTGGAAATGGGCAGACCGGCCAGGACCAAAGCTGTCTGTGTCCAGTAAAAGCCCCTCGAATGTTGTTACTAAGAAGGAATCACCTAAACAACCACCAAAAGAATCACCAAAAGAATCATCTCCGGTTGAACAAGAATTAGTACAGCCGCCATCTGAAGTAACCATAAAACTCTGGGTAGACAAACAACCTAGTTGGATATGGGTTAAAGCGGACAATACGGTCATTTATCAGGGAACTCTTGCCCCGGGAAACTATAAAGAATGGAATGGCAAGGAGAAGGTGGAGCTTAAAGTAGGAAATGCTGGTGCGGTACGTGTAGAGGTGAATAACGAAAATCTTGGCGTTTTAGGCAAGGATCAAGAGGTTGTGAAAAGAATTTTTACCCTTGACTTAAAGAAGGGGGGGAACAATGTCAATTAAAAAAGCAGTAAGTGAATATCTGGACGAGCACAATGTTGAATATCAGACTATTTCACATGAACAGGTTTTCAGCACAGTTGAAGAAGCAAAGGAACTGGGAATTGAGGCTGACGAGATAGCAAAGACATTAGTAATCAGTACAAGAGACAAACAAGCACTTGTTGTTATTCCCGGTGGTCAGAGAATTGATGTAAAGAAGCTCCGAGAAGTCATGAATTCTTCTCATGCGCGATTAATGACTGAAGAAGAGATGTCGGAAAATTTTCCGCAGTTTGATATAGGTGCAATACCTCCTATAGGAGAACTGTTTGGCCTTCCCGTTTATATTGATAAACGATTACTAGACCGTGATAATATTATTTTTAGTGGCGGTACTCATACTGATTCAATAAAAATGAAGGTTAAGGATTTGGCGGAATTGACCAAAGGACAGACTGTGGATATAGTAAGGCAGAAAACCTTCGAAGCTACTGCTTGGTGATAGGATTACGAGCAAGGTTATCTTGGTTAACCCATCTTCCTTAAAATCACCTCATTCACTCTTCGAGTCTAATATATAATCTAAATAAGTTTAAAACTTTATAGTTAAAAATTATTCTTACAGCCGTTTTCTGGCAATCTAGCAGAAAATTAAAGGGTAAACAATTGTTCTTAATTAATAATATGCAATATGGAGATAGGTTGATACATTTTGCTCATACAAAGCAGATGAATGCGCTCAAAAAATCTTTTGTATGGAAATAGGGAAAAGCGTATTTCGTTCAAACCAGCTCTGCTGGTAAAACAGGTTTTTCAAATTGGTGAAGGGCTTCGACATAGTATTCTTCTTGCTTATCTTTTCGGCCCTGTTTATTCAAGCAATAACCTGGATTATCAATAGACCAAATAATAAAAAGCGGCTATAAATAAGAATCAAAGGTTTTAAGTAATTATGAATGTTATTGAGATAATAGCTAAGAAAAGGGACGGATTGGTGCTCTCTTGGGAAGAACTATATTTTATTGTTCAGGAGTTCACCAGAGGTACAGTTCCCGATTATCAGATGTCAGCTTTCCTTATGGCAATTTATGTAAAGGGAATGGTGAAAAGTGAGGTCTTAAACCTTACTCAAGCAATGGTATCCTCTGGTGATACTTTGGATTTGAGTTCAGTCCCGGGGCTTACAGTAGATAAACACAGCACAGGTGGAGTTGGAGACAAGACAACCTTGGTGTTGGCACCATTAGTGGCCTCTGCAGGGATTCCCGTAGCAAAACTCTCAGGAAGAGCACTCGGTCATACTGGAGGAACACTGGATAAACTGGAATCCATTCCTGGACTAAGAGTTGACTTGTCAGCGGAAGAGTTAGTTCAGCAGGTAAAAAAAATCGGCATTGCCATTGCCAGTCAAAGTAAAAATCTAGTACCTGCTGACAAAAAGATCTATTCATTAAGAAATGTCACAGCTACTATTTCCAGCCTTCCTCTTATCGCCAGTAGCGTGATGAGTAAGAAGCTGGCAGCTGGTGCTGGTGCAATAATTCTTGATGTAAAAGCAGGAAAAGGTGCCTTTATACACACTCTTGAAGAGGCGAAGGATCTGGCAAACCTTATGATTGCTATCGGCAAAAGTGCAAATCGTAAAATGTGTGCTGTTATAAGTAAAATGGATGAACCGTTGGGATACGCAATTGGAAATTCTATAGAAGTCAAGGAAGCTATTGATACGCTGCACGATAATGGGCCTCAAGATTTGACTGAATTATGCCTGGTATTAGGAGCCCAAATGCTATTATTGACCGGCAAAGTCAAAACTTCAGAGGATGGAAAAAGAATTTTGACTAAGCAGTTAAAGGAAGGTCGCGCCTGGAAAACGTTTTTGGAGTTAGTAAGGGCACAAGGAGGAACAATAGATATGCTTCTTGCTCCTAACAGTTTTCCTCAAACTGAACTAAAGGATCAATTGGTTTCACATAAATCAGGGTTTGTTCATACCGTAGATGCTTTATTAGTGGGTGAGGCATCACTAGTTCTAGGAGCTGGAAGATTAGAAAGAGATGAAGAGATTAACCATGCGGTGGGTATCAGATTAAACAAAAAGGTCGGTGATAAAGTAGGACTTGGCGAGAATCTCGCAATTGTTTATTCTAACAAACAGGCAAAACTTGGGAAAGCAAAGAAGATTCTTGCTCAGGCCTTCCAGGTATACAAAGAAAAACCGGTTAAATCACCGCTAATTTACCAAATTCTAAAATAAGGTATGATGAACATCTGCCTTTTATTGCTGGTATAATTAAATATGAAAGGGTTCCAGGGAGCAGGGAGTCCAGGACTCGAATGATGAAATATTTTTAACATTTAATTGAACTTGGATTATTGAATCTTTGAACCCTTCTGTTTTCTATCCGGACTTTTAGCTACCTGCAGGCTGTTAACCTGAACCGGAAACAGTGCAGACGGACAGCTTTGTGTTCTTGTTTTGGCTTTAAATGAGAGAATTGTAAAAAATATGGAAGTTATTGTTAGTCATATCAATCTTGATTTTGACTCTTTGGCCTCAATGGTTGCAGCAAAAAAGCTATATCCAGAGGCAAAAATGGTACTGGTTGGAGCACAAAATAGGAATGTAAGGGATTTCATTTCTCTCTACCAGGACATATTCCAATTTGAGGAGCCTAAACAGATTGAGAAGAAGAACATAAGGAGAATGGTCATTGTCGATACACGGATAGCTGATAGGTTAGGAGAATTATCAGAAGTAGCAAAAGGTCATCATGCAGAAATTTTTGTTTTTGACCACCATCCACCAACAGCAGAAGATATGCAAACCGACCAAGATTTTTATGAAGAAACGGGTGCAACTTCAACAATTCTTGTGGCAAGCTCATACTCCTTTTCCATC
>CAYGBL010000001.1:0-86505 GCA_964348135.1 uncultured Actinomycetota bacterium | reverse complement strand
ATTCTTGTGAATCTCATAAGAGAAAAACAGATCAAGATATCTCCTTTAGAGGCCACTCTATTCGCCTTGGGCATTCATGAAGATACAGGGTCACTTACTTATCCTACGTCTACTTATATGGATGCAGAATCTCTAGCCTATTTACTTGGCCAGAAGGCTAATATAGAGGTAATCCATCGTTTTCTAAATCCAACCATAACTGAGGCACAGCACAAATTAATGATGGTTTTATTAAAGACTGCTAATCTTAAAAACATTAAAGGTATTCCAGTAATGTTCGCTTATGCTGATACGGACGAATATATAGATAATGTATCAGTTCTCACGCATAAGATAAGCGACCTGGAAAATATCGATGTAGTTTTTACTTTTGTTAGAATGCGAGAGCGTGTTCATATAATTGGCAGAAGTAAGCTTGATGAGATAGATGTGGCACGTGTACTTTCATATTTTGAAGGAGGAGGTCATCCGCAAGCCGCTTCCGCAGTTTCTAAGGAGACTGATTTTTCTTCCATCGAACGCCGGATAATTGAAATATTGAAGACTCAAGCAAAACCTCCTTTAACTGCCAAAGAAATAATGTCAGAGCACATACATACTTTAGATTCTTACATATCAATTGCCGATGCAAATAAATTGCTTTTAAAATATGACTACCAAGGTATCTTAGTAACTGAAGATAAAAAGTTGGTGGGGATAATAACCAGAAAGGATTTGGCAAAAGCAAGTACTTATGGACTTCTTCACGCTCCGGTAAAAGGCTTTATGTCACACCGAATAGTTTCGGTACCTTCTGAAACAGTGCTCCATCAAGTAGAACAGATAATGTCTGAGCAGGATATTGGCTATATTTTAGTAACAGAAAATGGTAAAAACATAGGTATTATAACACGTGAAGATGTACTCAAAGCTCTGCATGGTTATAGCTACTTTGAGGAGTCAAAAGAGGCTAAAGAACCAGCCGAGCTAACGAGAGGGGAAATAATTGAGAGAATAAAATCTCTTCTACCAGGAGAAATCCAGATTCTTCTTCGGAGGCTGGGTAAGCTTGCCGAACAAAGTGGATACAATATATATTTGGTAGGTGGATTCGTAAGAGACATTCTTCTCAACCAGCCTAATCTTGACATTGATCTAGTCGTTGAAGGGGATGGGATTGACTTTGGTGAGAGAATTGTACAGAAAATTGGAGGAAGATTAAAAGCCCATAGGAAGTTTGGTACAGCGGTAGTAATTTTGCCGAACGGGTTCCGAATAGATATTGCGTCTGCCAGAACTGAATTTTACGAATATCCGGCTGCTCTTCCCAAAGTGGAATTAAGTACGGTTAAGCAAGATTTGGGACGGAGAGATTTTACAATCAATGCAATGGCATTATCACTTAATACAAGCATATTTGGCGAACTACTTGACTACTACGGTGGCCAGAGAGACATAGCTAAGAAACACATAAGGGTTCTTCATAATCTGAGCTTCATTGAGGATCCAACTCGTATTTTTAGAGCAGTAAGGTTTGAGCAGCGCTATCAGTTCCACATAGAACCTGAGACAGAAAATCTTGCTCATAAAGCAATTGAGATGGAATTAGTGGGAGAACTAACAAATGCTCGAATGCGTGATGAACTTATTCTTATTTTATCTGAGAAAGAACCATGGCGGTCATTAGAAAGATTAGAGGACATTGGAGCGCTTAAAGCCCTGCATCCCAAACTGGTTATAAATACTGGGCTAAACCTATTTTTAAAGCGTATATCCAAGGCCTTCTCTCAACTTGATTATTACTTTACTGACCACAATAAGAAATGGCTTGTATATATGATGGCACTCTTAAGCCACCTAACAAAAGAAGAAATAAAGATGTGGACATTTAATATGAAATTTCGAAAAACAGAGGCTCACAATATTGTTAAAGGCGTTGTAGATGCACCTAAGATACTTAAAGCTCTATCGTCCAGTACTAAGATTAGAAACAGCAAGCTATATCACATGCTTAAGGAGCTTCCGCATGAATCTTTGATCTACGTTTTTGCCAAATCATCACAGAAATCCGTTAGACAGAGAATTATATACTATCTGGCAAATCTTAAAGATTTGCGTTTAACAATAAGCGGTAAAGATCTAAGACAGGCCGGTTTTAAACCGTCACCTAATTACCAGAAAGTGCTAATTCATGTTCTCAATGCGAAACTTGATGGTCTTATCCGGTCTAAGGAGGAAGAATTAGACTTTGCGGTAGAAAAAATAACTAGTCTGGAGAAGGGTACTTGATAGTAGCAATAATTTTACAGATTGCTGCATTAATTATGGCAGTTGTAATACATGAATATGGACACGGCAAAGTGGCTGAATTTTTAGGTGATTTTACTGCAAAACAGCAAGGTAGATTAAGTCTAAATCCAATTGTGCATATTGATCCCTTTGGCTCTATACTTTTACCTCTGCTGCTAATCGCCAGTGGTTCTTCTATCATTTTCGGAATGGCAAAACCAGTACCTGTAAATCCCGCTTATTTTTCAGAACCAAAAAAGGGTATGATGTACGTTGGTCTCGCTGGACCCGGTTCTAACCTCCTGCTTGCTGCTATTGCAGGCTTTATACTGCGCACAAATATCTTTTTGTTTCTTCCTTTGATTCCTACCTTTATGCTATATTTGGTTCTTATAAACGTAGTTCTGGCAATATTTAATCTAATTCCTATACCACCTCTCGACGGTTCTAGAATAGTGATAGCGCTTATTCCGAATCACATGCTTCCAAAGTACGCAGCCATGGAGCGCTACGGTATTCTCATAATCTTTCTGATTCTAATTTTTTTTAATAGTTTTTTCTGGAGCGTAATTGGCCCAATTACAAACTTTCTTGTTCGCATCTTTATAGGAAGAGGCTATATATAACAGGGAGAAAGTATAAATATGTATCAAGTAAAGCTTGGGGTATTTGAGGGCCCTTTTGATCTCTTGCTTAATTTAATAACGAAGCAGAAACTTGATATTTATGATATTCCTATTTCAAGGATAACCAAGGAATATCTAACATACCTGCGCCAAATGAAAGATCTAAATCTTGAAGTAACAAGTGAGTTTATATTAATTGCACTTACTCTGATTGAAATAAAGATTAACTCTCTGCTTCCCAAACAAGAACCGGAAACAGAAGATAAAAGTCCTCAAGAGACTAGAGATTTATTAATTTCTAGGTTGATAGAATATAAAAAATTTAAGGATGCCTCCATTGCCTTAACAGCAAGGAGCTATGACTGTGGTCGAATATATTCAAGGGATGTTAGATTGGAAGAAAAGTTTACACACCTTCAGCCGGATTTTTTTCAGGATATACTGCTTACAGATATCGCTAAATGCTATTATGATTTCATTACAAGGAAAAATCAGGTAATCAGCTTATCTCATATAAGTCCTATAAACATAACAGTAGAAATGCAAATCGAGAAAATGATGTCCTTGTTGAAAAAATTTAAAAAAGCCAGCTTTAGGAGACTTACAGCAGAGTGTGAAAACAAGATTGAGATAATTGTATCGTTCCTTGCCCTGCTTGAGCTGTTAAGAAATGGTATAGTCTATGTAGATCAAAATGAAACTTTCGGCAATCTTCAAGTCCAGCTTCTCAAAGATTTTTTAAATAGTGACAGTACATCTTTACCATGACATAATGTGCTATTTTCTAATATAAATTTAACAATTACTAAAGATAGGTGAGAATTATGGTGCTAAACAAAAACGACTTAAGAGGCATTATCGAAGCACTTCTCTTTATAGCAAACGAACCTTTAACCCAAAAAAGGCTCTGTGAGCTTACTGGTGAAGATGAAAGTGAAATTATTTCAGTAATAAATGAGCTGCAGAAGGAATATATAAGCCAGAATAGAGGATTTCAATTGAGAGAAATAAGTGGTGGATACCGCTTTTATACTCATCCGGGGTATGCAGCCTACGTAGAGAAGCTCGTACTTAGCTCTGATTACAGAAGACTGACCCAGGCCGCTATTGAAACACTGGCTATTATTGCCTATAAGCAACCGGTAACACGGGCAGAAATTAGTGCGATCAGGGGAGTAAACGTTGATGCAGTGCTTTATTCACTTCAAGATAAAGGATTGATAAGAGAGTTGGGAAGGGAAAAGTCTCCGGGGAGCCCCTTTCTTTATGGGACGACTCAAGCGTTTCTAGAAAAGTTTAATTTAAAAGATATATCGGAGCTCCCCTCTCTAGAAAGCTTTGAGCCTGACGAAAGTACTAAGGAGCAAATAAGAGCTAATTTAACTTCTGAAGAACAAGTTGAACAGAAAGAATTGTCACCTCAAGAGATAGGTGATTTTAGCTCAGATACTGAAACAACTGGGACAACTATGCCTCCTCTGCAAAGCCAATGAAATAAAAGGATTATAGTGGTCAAGTAAATTTATAAAGTGTTAAAGAACAACAAGGAATTGCTTGCTTGACAGAAAACACATAAGTTTTGTTAAGAGGTCTATATTAGGAAAAACGCAAGAATGCTAAGGGGACTAATAAAATCTTTGAAAAATATTAACTTGAATCCATTGTCTCTGCGGCCCTTGAATCCTCTCTTGGCAGAAGGGTAACTGGAATAGCCATGGAGCGAAAAGCAGGGCAAAGCAGCAACTATTCTTTGGTTCGCCTTCATAAGCTAATGGCCGAAGCAGGAGTTGCTTCTAGACGAAAATGCGAAGAACTTATACTGGCTGGAGCAGTTAAGGTCGATGGTAGGGTGGTAAAAGAACTAGGCTTTAAAGTTGATCCTAGCAAAAACCTAATTGAAGTAAAAGGAAAAAGAATCTCACCTCCAGGGAAAAAGGTATACATACTACTTAATAAACCCTCGGGATATATTACAACAGTTAAAGACACACATGGCAGACCTACAATTGTGGATCTCGTAAAATCTGAAACTAGAGTATTTCCAGTAGGAAGGTTGGATAAAAACACAGAAGGCCTTTTGCTGCTAACCAATGATGGAGAGTTGGCTAATAAACTTGCCAGTCCACGATATGAAATTGACAAAATATATAAGGTAGTAGTCAAAGGAACACCTGGTAAAGTGAAGTTAAACAGGCTAAGAAAGGGAATAGTCCTGAAAGAAGGAAAGACTGCACCTGCTGGTATTGAAAAGCTCTGGCAAACAAAAAACCGAACTGCTCTTGAGATAGCAATTCACCAGGGTTGGAAGCGTCAGATCCGCAGAATGTGTGAAGCTATCGGCCATCCGGTCATAAGCTTGAAGCGGATTAAGCTGGGGCCGCTTACCCTGGAAGGTCTTCCAAAAGGAGCTTACAGGCTTCTAAACAAAAACGAAATTGAATCCCTAAAAGATTTTATGAATATAGAAGCATTATAGACATTATCGAATGACTTCTCCATATTTTTGGAGAGGTGAAGCTCGAAACAACATCTTTTCGTAAGGAAGAGAACTGCATTCTTTTGAAACAAAATAAATAACCATTCTTAGAAAAGAGCAGGCAGGATTTATACTGCAGGGAATTTCACAATTTAGCTTGACCATTTAGGCTAGCTATTGGTATAGTTTTTACATCTTTTAAAACAGAATAAACATCCAGGTGCCGCGCACTTACTTGAGCGCAAAGTCCGAGACAGTACAAAATTGGCAAGCAAATTGACATTGTTTCAACCGAGAACTTGGCTCTCAAGTAAGTGCGCGGAGAATAGGGAAGGCCGTGAGAACCGGCCGCGGGCCCGCCACTGTAACTGATATTTTCGCTTCGTTATATAAGTCACTGTCCCGCACCTGTTTGAGGAAAAACTCGGTATACCACAAAAATAGTGTTAGATGTAAACATTTTGATAATAACGGGTTAGAACTCAAATAAGTGCAGGGTGGGAAGGCAAGAAGCAAACCGACATCAGGAGTCAGGAGACCTGCCTGGAGCAATCAAATGCCTTCGGGGAGTGAGGTGGTGTATATATAATATTTTCCTCAGCCAGAGGGCTGAGGATTTTTGTTTTTTCGTGAAAAAACTTACCTGTGCTTTGATAGTTTCTTTACGGATTCACTTTCCGGACAAAAGGGCTGTAATAGGTATTATACCTGCGTAAGTGGATACTGTTAATTTTAGCAAACTAATCAGAGAAGTTATAGCAGATGAGAAATGAAAGGAGATAGATTGAAGAGTTACACTCAATTTATTATAGGAACGGCGGTAATATCAATTCTGATTATGCTGACATTAACAGGATGCAAGCCAAAGGATACCACGGAACCAAAGACTATAAAACCTGCTGAAGTTTTTCCTTTAACAGTTAAAGATGACACCGGGAAAGAGATAAATTTAGAAAAAAAGCCAAACCGTATTATTTCCCTTGCTCCTAGTAATACCGAGATACTTTTTGCGCTCGGTTTGGAAAAACAAGTGGTGGGTGTTGATGATTATAGTGATTATCCTGCTGCAGCAAAGGAAAAAGAAAAAATAGGTGGTTTTTCGACACCAAATATTGAAAAAATAGTATCTTTGAAACCTGATCTCGTTCTCTCTACGGGAGGGGTACAAAAGTCAGTAGTTTCCAAACTGGAAGAGGTTGGAGCAAAAGTATTTGTTCTGGACTCCAAAAAGATTGAAGATGCAATAGATGCAGTGAGAAAAGTTGGAGCGATTACCGGCAAACTATCTCAAGCTGAGAAATTGAGCGGTGAAATGGAAAAAGCGCTAGAACAGGTGAAATCGCAGACAGAAATACTTAACGATGAAGAAAAACCAAAAGTATTTTACGAGCTTTATAAAGAACCGTTTATGAGTGCGGGCCAAGGAACTTTTATCGATGATATTATCCAATTGTCTGGTGGTAAAAACATAGCGGCTGGTAGTAAAGGCCAATATCCCCAATTCAGTTTAGAAACCTTACTGCACGAAAATCCCGATATATATCTGGCAGCATCGGGCAGCATGAGTGACCCTGGAGAAATCAAAGGCAGATCTGGTTTCGAAAATCTTAAGGCCGTGAAGGAAGGAAAAGTCTTTGTTATTGAAGAGCACCTGGTGAATCGTCCGGGGCCGCGCATCGTAATGGGGCTGAGAAAAATAGCTGAAGTGATCCATCCAGAGTTATTTGAATAGATGAAAATATACAAAGAAATCAGGCTAATCGCTCTTCCTTTATATATGGTAACTATAGATTCAGCCCACATACGGCTAAGACAAGCACGAAAGTCGTCAGTGGGAAGTCGGTAGCGGGCAGTGGAAATTATACTCCCGACTATCGACTGAAAGACTCTCTACTAGGTGAGTATGTAAGCAGGCGGTGAAAAAGTGAAGTTACCCCGGATACTTATTGCAGGGACAGCAAGTGGAGTAGGGAAAACCACCAGCACAGTGGGTATCATTGCCGCTTTAAGAAAGAGAGGTTATCGTGTGCATCCCTATAAAGTAGGTCCCGACTATATTGATCCTGGTTATCTGACGCAGGCAGCAGGAAGTGCGTGCCGAAATCTTGATAGTTGGATGACACTGCCGGAGACAGTTAAAGACCTATTTAGCCGAAATTCCTCACCCCTGAGTATAGCAATAATTGAAGGAGTAATGGGACTATATGATGGATACGAAGGTTTGAGCGAACAAGGAAGCACGGCTGAAGTTTCTAAACTTTTAAGGTCTCCAGTTGTTCTAATTCTGGATGCAAACAATATGGCCCGAAGCTCAGCGGCCGTAGTATTAGGCTATAAAGCCTTTGATGCCCACGTAAACCTTGCTGGTGTGATTATTAATAGGGTTAGTAATCCAAGGCATTATAAGATAGTTAAAGACGCTATAAAGCAAACAAATATACCAGTACTGGGTTATCTCAGTCAAAACACCCAGATTGCCTTTGAGGAGCAACGCCTCGGGCTTGTTCCCGCAATTGAAACCAGGAGCCAAGAAAAAATTGACAATCTGGCAGAAATGGCAGAGAAGACTTTGGACATAGAAGCTATTATAAATATCTCACACACAGCTCCTTCGCTGGAAGTGTCTTCTCCCGTCATTTTTTCAAAACGAGCTATAAAGAAAAATGTTCGCATAGCAGTAGCCAAAGATAAAGCTTTCAACTTCTATTATCAGGAAAATCTTGAACTTCTTGAAGTGCATGGTGCCCAAATAGTTAATTTCAGTCCCCTAAAAGATAAAGAATTACCTGCCGGTTCTACAGGTCTTTATATCGGTGGTGGTTTTCCAGAAGTCTATGCAAAAGAACTTGCACTCAATGAACGGATGAAGGCTGATATACGGAATTCGGTTGAATCTGGTATGCCTGCTTATGCAGAATGTGGAGGTATGGCGTACCTAAGCCGTGAAATAATCGACTTCGAAGCTTGCTGCCATCCGATGGTAGGAGTGATTCCTTTGTCTTGCAGGATGGGGAAAAGACTTACAATGGGTTACAGAACCATTGAGCTCTTTCAGGATAACATAATTGGTTATCAGGGAAACGAGATCCGAGGACACGAATTCCATTATTCGAATCTAGTGGGGGCATTATCGGATAATAAGTCTTTTTCCCATGCTTACGTTGTATGCGAAAAGGGGAGGAAAAGCAAAGAAGGGCTGGTTTACAAGAATCTTTTGGCTAGCTATATCCATCTGAACTTTTACGGATTTCCTTTTCTCGCCCGTAATTTTGTTGAAAGTTGCACGAAATGGCAAAAAGAGGAGATGTCCAAAATTTATGACCCGAATACGTCAGACTAGCATACTGGCCATTCTCAGTGTTTTTCTTTTACTTACTGGTATAGTGGCTATCTCGCTTGGGGCCGTGCGAATACCTATTTCCGAAATTGTTGCTATTTTTTTAAGTCGGATTCCCTTCCTGGGATTGCTTTTTTCAGGCGGGAGCTCCAAAGCTTATGAAATTATAATAATGCAAATTCGACTGCCTCGAGTAGTTTTAAGCATATTGGTGGGAGCAGCTCTGGCTACGGCAGGAGTCATTCTCCAGGGGCTTTTTAAAAATCCTATGGCTGACCCCTATATAGTGGGAGTTTCTTCAGGAGCTGCATTGGGTGCGACAATATCAATTATCCTTTTTAAGGGACCGGGATTGCTTGCCATGTACGCTATTCCCCTATTGGCCTTTGCAGGTGCAATATCGGCAACTTTGGTGGTTTACCATTTAGCAAAGACAGCAGGAAGAGTGCCCATATCATCGCTCCTCCTTTCGGGGATTGCAGTAGGATCTTTTCTCACAGCAATCATGAGCTTTCTTATGGCAACCACTACAAGGGATCTCCACTCAGTAATATTCTGGCTAATGGGAGGATTTTCTGCTCGTAACTGGAACCACGTTAATATGGCTCTACCTTTCTTTATGATAGGACTGCCCGCAGCTCTAATTTTCTCCAGGGAACTCAATATTATGCTTTTAGGTGAAGAAAAAGCTTATCATCTGGGAATAGAAGTAGAAACTATAAAAAGATTGCTACTGATAGTTGCTTCGATGATGGCTGCTTCAGCAGTTGCAGTTAGTGGTCTAATAGGATTCGTTGGTTTAATGATACCGCATATTATTCGTCTGATAATAGGTCCTGACCACCGGCTGGTTATACCAGCTGCGGCTTTAGCCGGATCAATCTTTCTCGTTTTTGCTGATACGGTTGCACGAAGCCTTCTTGCACCAACGGAAATTCCAGTAGGGATAATAACTGCCTTTTTTGGAGCTCCGTTCTTTGTCTATTTATTAAGGCTTAAAAGAAAATCCTTAATTTAGGAGGAATAGTGGGTTTATCTTTAAAACTATCTGGCGTTGAATTCAGTTACGATGGCATACCGGTGCTTGAAAATGTTGAACTCAAGGTTGAGGAAGGCGACTTCTGGGGCTTAATTGGCCCCAATGGAAGCGGTAAGTCGACCCTGCTAAGAATAATTTCACGGGTTCTTAGACCTTATAATGGTGCAATCTACATAGACGGTAAAAGCCTGGACAATCTCTCTCAGAAAGCTATTGCGCAAAATATTGCATGCGTTCCGCAAGAAACGCAGACTTCCTTTGCATTTTCTGTATCAGATATCGTTCTTATGGGAAGGTTCCCTCATTTGAGACGGTTTCAGGCTGAAGATGCTGAGGATTTTAAAATTGCGAGAGAATCTATGAGAAGAACGCAAACACTTCATCTTGCTGAACGGCCTATTACCGAATTAAGCGGGGGAGAAAAGCAAAGAGTCATCATCGCTCAGGCTCTGGCTCAGGAGCCACGTCTTCTCTTGCTGGATGAGCCAACAGCTCATCTTGATATCAACCATCAACTTCACATTCTCGATTTATTAAACAATTTAAATCAAGACGGGCTTACTCTTATTACCGTATTACATGATCTCAATCTGGCCGCGCGGTACTGTAAACATTTAATCCTACTAAACAATGGCAGAATAGAGGTCATTGGAGAAGTAAAAGAAGTATTTGATCCTGACATAATCAGAAGGGTTTTCAAAACAGATATAGTCGTTAACCAGAGCCCTGTAACCAAGACCCTCTATTTAACTCCAATAAGATCTGTAGATAAGGTTTGAGATGATAAAACAGAGGCTTATTTTGATTAGCGGAGGCGCTAGAAGCGGAAAGAGCGACTACGCCATAAAATTGGCTCAAGAATTGGGAGAAAAAGTAGTCTATATGGCAACTGCTGAAGCTATTGATAGCGAAATGAAAGCAAGAATAGCACGTCACAAAAAGAACAGGCCGGGTGGATGGAGCACAGTTGAAGTGTCACAAAATTTGGAAGACGCTTTTGATAAAAGGCAAGCAGCTCAAGTAGTCCTCATTGACTGCTTAACCCTTCTTGCAAATAATCTGCTAATGAAGGAAATTTATGAGGTCACGGGAAGAGAACCACTGGTTGCAGATGAGAACTCAACGGCTATTTATAATGAGCCAACAAGCCAGGAGTCAAGGCTCGCAAGTCTTGAAATGGGTAATGAAAGTAGTGAAATATGGGATAAGTCCAAGAAGATGGAAAGAATAGAAAACAAAATACTCAAATACGTGGACAGTTTTTTAAAAAAGATTCAGGAAGCTGATTGTACTGTTATTATTGTTACTAATGAGCTTGGATTGGGTATTGTTCCGGCTTATCCTTTAGGTCGCTTCTACCGTGATTTAATAGGAGCAGTTAACCAGAAGGTGGCGGCATCTTCTGATGAAGTTTATTTTATGGTGTCTGGAATTCCAATTAAAATAAAAGGATCAAACTAGCCATAAAGCTGCAGGGCTGCGAAGCTACGAAATTTTAGGATCTTAAGCTTTGAGGCATGATGTGTTGAGGCTTGATGGCATCTTAAATATTATGCATAAAAAGAACATAAAATAGGTAGTTTGTGATGGAAAATAGACAGAGTAAACTTGCAAAAACCATAATGATACAGGGAACGGGATCTTTTGTAGGAAAAAGTGTAATTGTCGCTGCACTTTGCCGTATTTTCAAGCAGGAAGGGTATAGAGTCACACCTTTTAAATCCCAGAATATGTCGCTTAATTCTTATATTGCAGCCGGCAATAAGGAAATCAGCAGGGCTCAGGCCGTACAGGCTGAGGCAGCGGGAATTGAACCAACTGTTCATATGAATCCGATTTTGCTCAAACCAAATGGTTGTCATAGTCAGGTTGTTTTACTCGGGAAGCCGTTCGGTAACCTTTCAGCCTGCGAATATGAGAAGAATAAACATAAATTCTGGTTGAAAGCAAAAAATTGTCTTGAAAAACTCCGTAAGGAATATGACATAGTGGTTATGGAGGGAGCAGGAAGTCCAGCCGAAATAAACATCCCAAACGACATTTGCAATATGAAGGTAGCAATTACTGCCGACAGCCCGGTTATTATTGTTGGAGATATAGATAGAGGGGGCATTTTTGCTTCTCTGATTGGCACCATAGAACTTCTTTCAAAACCAGAAAGAAGACTGATTAAGGGATTCATTATCAACAAATTCAGGGGTGATGAGTCTATTCTAAAACCGGGTCTGCGATTTTTACAGGAAAAGACAGGTATACCAGTTCTGGGAGTAATCCCTTATTCATCGTCTTTGTTTCTCCCTCAAGAGGACTCACAGTCCTTAGATGAAGTCTTACCAGGAGGCAATAAAATAATTGAAATAGTAGTAGTTCGCTTACCACATATTGCCAATTTTACTGATTTCGAAAAACTGGCCCACGAACCAGCTGTCAACCTGCGTTATCTCAATAAACCTCAAGATTTAGAAGGTATTGATCTGCTCATTATCCCAGGTTCCAAAAACACAATAGCTGATTTAGAATTCCTAAGGACAAATGGTTGGGTACTAAAAATTAATGAAATAATAGCGAATAAGATTCCCGTGCTGGCAATCTGTGCAGGTTTTCAGATGATGGGAAAACTAATTAAAGATAGTGAACATCTAGAGTCAGAGGAGAAAGAGGTAGAGGGCCTGGGTCTTTTAGACATAACTACCGTGTACAAAACTTCCAAGCAGACGTATAGGGTTGAGGCAATTCCTTCTTCAAATATTACCTCTTTTGGCGTACATCCTTCTTCAGTCATAAAGGGGTATGAAGTACACTTTGGAAGAACCGTATATGGACCCAGTTCCATCCCCGCATTTCGTATTGTAAAGCGAGGCAATAGAGCAGTTTCAGTCAATGATGGTGCTATCGACGTCGAAAAAGGAATTCTGGGTACCTATATTCACGATCTTCTTGAAAATGACTGTTTCCGCAGGTTTTTGCTAGCGAATCTTTTTAGAAAAAGAGGTCTTCAAAAACCTGAATATGTTGAATTTGAAACAAAAGAGCAGCTTTATGACAGGTTAGCCAATTTGGTGAGAGAACGTATAGATTTAAAGTATATTTTTGAGCTTTTGAATTTAAACGAGCCAAATAAATATTATTCTCACATGCTTGGCAAATAGCAGATTATGAAAAGGTAAATATCCTTGGCCGTAACACACGTCGTTCTGGCATATTTTCTAGATCTGATGATTGGTGATCCAGCTTTTTTTCTGCATCCAGTTAAGATTTTGGGAAGAATAATATCCTGGTGGGAAAAAAGGGTGATGCCCAAAGTCAACAAACCTCTTTGGCAAAGAGTTGCTGGTTTAATATTTACACTATCAATATTGCTGGCTACTTATTTTGGTACTATGTTACTTATTTCGGGGGTTAGAAATGTTTCAGAGCTCTTATTCTGGCTGCTAAATGTATATCTTATCTCAACCACCTTAACAACCAAAGGCTTGAAGAATACGGCAGAAGTCCTCAGAACCTTGCTTTCAGAAGGAAAGATTGAAAAAGCCAGGAAGATACTAAAAGATCTTGTTGGAAGGGATACTGGGACGCTGCAGACGGAAGATATGGTAAGGGCAACTATTGAGTCTGTTGCCGAAAATACTACCGACGGAATTGTAGCGCCATTGTTCTACGCTTTCATAGGTGGTGCTCCGCTGGCAATGGTATACCGAGCGGTGAATACTATGGATTCAATGTTGGGATATCGAAGTCCGCCATACCTCTATTGGGGATGGGCTAGCGCACGTATGGACGATGTACTAAATTACTTACCCGCCCGGATTATATACATCCTCATGCCCGTAGCAGCTTTGCTATTAGGCAAGAGCACAAAGAATTCTATAAGAATCATGCTCCGTGATGGGAAAAAACACCCAAGTCCTAATAGCGGTATACCAGAAGCAGCGATGGCTGGAGCTCTACGGGTCCAATTAGGAGGTTTTAGCATTTATAAGGGGCGGAGAGAATTTAGACCCTACTTAGGAGATGCAATAAGAGAGTTATCACCATCCATAGTTGGTGAATGTGTAGAAATCACATATGTTGTCTCTATTTTAATGGTGATCACATGCCTTATTATGTGGCTTGGAGGGATAATCATTGGAACATAAAGGTTTAGTACAGGTTTATATTGGTGATGGAAAAGGCAAAACAACAGCAGCATTCGGGCTTGCTTTGCGAGCACTAGGCCAGGACTTAAAGGTATGCATTATTCAATTTATGAAGTCACCAGAAGTTGAAACAGGAGAAGTTAAAGCTATTTCTTCACAGCCAAACTTGGAAATATATCGCTTTGGAGGAGACTTGCTATATCCTGATCTACGCCCAGAAGCAAAAGAGAAAATCCGTCGGGAAACCCTTAACGCACTTTCCCTGGCCATAGAAAAAGCCAAGAATCCCGACATAGACCTCTTGATACTTGATGAAATAAACATAGCATTGAATTACGGATTAATATCGGTTGACGAAGTGTTAAAGCTGATTGATTCGAAAGCAATAGGTCAGGAGATTGTATTAACAGGAAGAAATGCTCCAGAAAAGCTCGTTGATAAAGCAGATCTGGTTACTGAGATGAAAGTGATAAAGCATCCTTATGACAAGGGTGTAAGAGCACGGAAGGGGATAGAGTACTGATGAACTCTCTTATGCTGGCAATTAAATTCTTATCAGTTATTCCTCTTCCTGGTAATGATAAAGTTGAACCCAGAGAATTAGGCAAATCTACTGCATTTTTTCCATTTGTAGGTGCTTTTTTAGGACTAATTGTAGTAAGCATAGATAGTTTATTTGTACGATTTCTACCTCTACCACTAAATAATCTTTTTCTAATAATCGCTCTTGTATTAATAAGAGGAGGACTTCATCTTGACGGTCTTATTGACACTGCTGACGGGATTTTCAGTCGAAGAGATAGGACAAAAACTCTGCAGATTATGAAGGACAGTAGAATTGGTACTTTTGGAGCCCTGGCACTACTCTCAACTATTCTGATTAAATGGGAAGTATTGAATCATCTAACTCCAGAGCTCAAATGGAGGTTGTTAATTCTGGCTCCGGCATTGAGTGAATGGGCAGTAGTCTACTGTACTTTTGTCTATCCCTATGCACGTGACGAGGGTATGGGGAAGATCTTTGCTCAGGAAACCGGCTGGCTGCAGTTCAGCCTGGCGAGCACAACAGCGGCGTTGCTTATTGTCTCCTTATTTAAGGACAATATTACAGTTGCTTTTCTACTGTTCTTGATTCTAGTAGCAGGAGCAGCAGCGTATGTGGCAAAAAGACTTCAAGGCTTCACGGGTGACAGTTATGGCGCAGTAGGAGAGCTGGCAGAAATTTCGGCTTTCTTAATATTCGGACTTGCAATAACCATACCTGGATAGGAAAGAGTGAATGCAAGCATGCAAATACATGGTGGAAATCGTTTGGACATAGTAGACAAGTATAGCCTTGCATCAGAAGACATTATTGATTTTAGCAGCAATATAAATCCTTGGGGTCCACCAGAATCAGTATTGAAGGCAATCAAGGTAAATTATGACAAAATTGCGTGTTATCCTGATTTGCAGACCCGTTACTTAAAGAAAGCTGTATCGGAATATTTAGGAGTTGAAGAAGTAAATATTTTATTGGGTAACGGCTCTAGTGAGCTTATATACATACTTCCTGCGGCATTAAGAATAAGAAAAGTTTTAATATTGGTACCAACGTTTGTTGAGTATCAACAAGCATTCCTGGTACATCAAGGAAAAGTTATTTTCCATATCTGTTACATTATGGATGAGGATAGAAGTCCAAACTATCTAAAAATTCCAAATATTGACCAATTCGATGCTGTTATTATTTGCAACCCAAACAATCCAACAGGTAATTTATGGCATAAAGAAGATTTGCTTCTGCTATTATCCGAGGCATGCAAAAGTGACACTCTTCTAATTATTGATGAAGCCTTTATCGATTTCGTAGAGGACAAAGAGAGCTTCACCCTGGTTAAAGAGGCGTCCGCTAACGAACATATTCTTATACTCGGCTCCTTTGGAAAGTTTTTCTCGCTAGCAGGACTACGTTTAGGATATCTGGTAGCAAGTCTTGAAAACTGTAGAAAAATCAAAGAGATGATTGCCCCGTGGAACGTAAATTCCCTTGCTCAGGTTGCAGCACCATTGGCGCTGAGGGATAAATTTTTCATTTGTCAAAGCCGATTTAAGATTAGAAGAGAGCGTGACTTCCTCTCTTGCAAAATAGCGGAATTTCCTGTTCTAAACTGCTATCCCTCCGCAGCAAATTTCATTCTAGTAAGAATAAAATCAAATGACTTCACTGCAGTGGACCTGGCCGATTATCTTGGTTCCAAGGGAATCCTGATTAGAGTAGCTGATAATTTCGTGGGATTAGATAAATCATATTTCAGGCTTGCCGTTCTAGATAGAGTGTCAAATCTTAAGCTTCTGGACGAAATCAATAATTTTATGCTTAGGAGGAATAGAAATGCGCAAACTTAACGAAACGTTAAAAAGGGTTCTTCCGCTAGATGGAAAGGCAATGGAAAAGGCAGCAGGAAGACAGAATATACTTACAAAGCCCAGGGGCAGTTTGGGAATCCTTGAAGATCTTTCAATAAAGCTGGCAGGCATTCAGGCAAAATCCCTGCCTTCCATAAACAAAAAAGTTGTTATCGTCATGGCTTCTGACCATGGAGTTGCTGAAGAGGGTGTAAGCGCTTTCCCTTCGGAGGTAACACCCCAGATGGTATATAACTTCTTGACTGGCGGAGCAGGAATCAATGTTATTTCTCGCTTTACGGGTACAGAAATCATGGTAGTTGACATCGGTGTAGGTGTTGACTTGAAACCCCATCCCGAATTAATTATCAAGAAAATTGCCAAAGGGACAGCGAATATTGCAAAAGGTTGGGCTATGTCACGCGATGACGCCATATTGTCCCTAGAATTGGGAATTAGTATGGCCGAGCAGGCCATTAAAAAGGGAGCTGATGCAATAGGTACAGGTGATATGGGTATTGCTAATACAACCTCTTCCAGTGCAATTCTTTCAGCTTTTTGTGAATACGCGGAGGATGTAGTAGGTAGAGGTACGGGAATCGATGACGAACGGTGGGAAAAGAAGAAAAGAATCGTATCACAAACAATAAAGCTTAACAGGCCTGATCCAAATGATCCAATTGATGTGTTAGCCAAGGTTGGTGGATTTGAAATAGGAGGAATTGCAGGCTGTATTATAGGTGCTGCTGCTAATAAAGTGCCTGTGGTTATTGACGGGTTTATCTCTAGTGCTGCTGCTCTAATAGCATCAAAACTCTCTCCGCTATCAACAAATTATATGATTGCTTCTCATATATCAGCTGAACCCGGACAAAAATTAATTTTGAAGGAATTGGGTTTAAGGCCGCTGCTGCAGTTTGATATGCGTCTCGGTGAAGGCACGGGGGCTGTCTTAGGCATGCATATTTTAGAACTTTCTGCTAGAATTTTGTCAGAGATGTCTACTTTTTCGGATGCAAAAGTATCAGAGGCAAAAGAAAAGAAAGAAGAAAGCAGCAAGAAAGCATAGGGGAATTTGAAGTGCGTAACTGTAAAGAATACGTGTTTATATGGATTATAAAGGAGATAGGTTGACACATTTTGCTCAGGCAAAGCAGTCGAAGACACGCGGTTGGCACCTTCTCAATCCAGCAATATTTAAACTTGGCCGCCGCTCGAGTCTCGCCTCGCGCATAACCAAAAGCTTTACCCGGAAGGTAGATAGCGAGGCTGCGACACGGTCTTCTCTTTGCTTCGCCTTCGCTCCTTAATCTTTGTTTAGTTTAGTGTTAACCTAACTTGTTGATAGACCAGTTTATGTCTAATTTCAAATTAATGGAACGAGAAATCAATAGGTGCTGGAGTCAAAATGTCAGAGGATAATAACATTACAAGACTGTTTCTCATAAGACATGCAGAGACAGAAGCCAATTCAAAAAAACGGTATCAAGGTCAAACTGACCATGGTTTGAACGAAAAAGGAAGAAAACAGGCGCAAAGAGTAGGAATCCGTCTTGCCAGCGAACCTTTGTCAGGGATATACAGCAGCGTTCTTGAGAGGGCAAAAGAGACTGCAGAAAGAATAGCTATTTATCATGGTCTCGAAGTTATTACTATGGAGTCTTTAAATGAGCTTAATTTCGGAGATTGGGAAGGCCTTACCGCTGAAGAGATAAGTAAACAGTATCCGGAACTATTCCGAAAGTGGACTAATGGTGAGCTTGATATCCAAATTCCCGGCGGTGAGAATAGGAAACTTTTTTTAGAACGTATAAATAAAGCTTTGTCTTCAATTTTACAGACCCACCAGGGCAAAACAGTAGCAGTAGTGACCCATGGCGGACCAATAAAGAGTATAATTTGTCAAGCTCTTAGAACAGAACCCAACGCATTCTGGCATTTTAGAGAGGACAACGGAGCTATTAACTTGATTGAATATAACCAGGGTCATCATACTGTTATGTTTATTAACGATATATGTCACCTTAATGGAATGTAATTAAGAGCATTATTCAAGTTTTGACTTCTTGTCAACCTGAAATCCCTATGCTAATCTTTTTAATATCACGAATTAGCGGCAACATTACCGGCACATTTGTGTCGGTTTATTTTAAGGAGGAGATATGTCTGAAGATATAACCTTTCGAGCAGCACTGAACAATCTAGTTCCTTACGAGCCTGGAAAACCTATATCAGAAGTTAAGGATGAACTAAAGCTTGATGACGTTATAAAACTTGCGTCTAATGAGTATGCATATCCTCCTTTTGATGCTGCACGTGAGGCAATTATTGAATCAATTTCTGAATTAAATCGTTATCCTGATGGGTCGTGTGCGATTCTTAAGGAAAAACTTTCTAAAATCTTGCAATTTCCCAAGGAAAATATTGCTATTGGGAACGGTTCCAATGAAATTATCAGAATAATAGCCATGTCTATGGTAGAGCCCGAAGACGAAGTTATTATGGCAACTCCTTCTTTCATCATATATCCTACCGTAACCAAGTTAATGGGCGGAATCTGCAAAGAAGTATCTTTAAAAAATTTCAGACATGACCTTACAGCTATGCTTGGGAAAGTCACGGATAGAACACGCATAGTCTTTATCTGCAATCCCAATAACCCAACTGGAACGATTGTATACAGAGATGAAGTCGATGCTTTTTTACAGGAGCTACCTGGTCACGTTTTGCCAGTTTTTGATGAAGCATACTTTGAGTTTGTAGAGGATAAGAATTTCCCCGACGGATTAGACTATTTCCGGCAAGGCCGCCAAGTAGCAGTTTTAAGGACCTTTTCTAAAATTTACAGTTTAGCAGGTTGTCGTATCGGATACTGTGTGGCCCCGAAAGAAGTGGTTGAGGCAATAAATAAAGTACGGGATCCCTTTAACGTAAATGTATTAGCACAAACAGCTGCAGCAGTCAGCCTGGATTATCAAGATGAGGTTGAAAAGCGAAAGACTCTCAATTCTGAAAGCAAAAGATATCTATACCAGGAACTGGAAAAATTGAGTATCTCTTACGTTCCATCCGAAAGCAACTTCATTTTTGTAAACGTAAAGGAAAATTCCAGGGATATTTTTGGTAGACTGCTTAGAGAAGGAGTGATAGTTCGCTCTGGGGATATTTTTGGACCAGAATACAGTACCTATATCCGTGTAACAATTGGAAATCCAGAAGAAAATGAAAGGTTCATTAGGTCACTGGCAAAAGTACTAAAAAAGTGATTATTCAGGTTTTGTAATAAGCAAGGAGGAAGATTCAGATGATGATAATGAAAAAGGGGGCTACCCAAAAAGATATTGATCACGTTGCAGAGAAACTCCGCAGTGTAGGGGCAGAAGCACATATTTCAAAAGGAGTACTGAAAACAGTAATCGGAGCCATAGGCGACAAAGAGAGCATCAGAACCCTTCCCCTGGAGGCTTTTCCTGGTGTTGAAAAGGTAATCCCTATTTTGAAACCTTTCAAATTAGTAAGCAGGGAATTCCGTGATGAAGACACCTTAATTAAAGTGAGAGATACAACAATCGGGGGAGACTATTTCACTATTATTGCTGGGCCCTGCGCAGTAGAAAACTTCAAACAATTGATAGAGACCGCTAAGGCAGTTAAAAAGGCAGGGGCAAAAATCCTCAGGGGAGGGGCTTTTAAACCACGAACTTCCCCTTACAGTTTTCAGGGACTGGGCGAAGAGGGCTTGAAAATGTTAGCAGAAGCTCGTGAATTAACTAGCCTGCCGATAATAACAGAAGTTCTCGATGTAAGATATGTTGATATGGTGGCAGAATATACAGACATCTTGCAAGTAGGGGCGAGAAACATGCAAAATTTCCTGCTTTTAACAGAGCTGGGAAGAATAAATAAGCCTGTGCTCCTTAAACGTTCATTTAGCTCCACAATCGAAGAAATGCTCATGGCAGCGGAATATGTGGTCAAGAGTGGAAACCACCAGGTTATTCTGTGCGAGAGGGGAATCAGGACTTTCGAGACTTACACTAGAAATACTCTGGACATTAGCGCTATTCCACTTGCCAAGAGTTTAAGCCATCTTCCAATAATGGTTGATCCTTCCCATGCCAGTGGAAAAAGAGACTTGATTGAACCCCTTACTTTAGCTGCACTAGCTGCAGGTAGTAATGGTGTGCTTGTAGAGGTTCATCCCAATCCTCAAGAAGCACTTTGTGATGGTCCACAATCGCTTACTTTTGCAGATTTTGAAAAAATAGCGGAAAAGCTAATTAATCTTGCCTCTGCTTTAAACAGAAAGATCTAATATGGGAGATAAAAATATTGCCATAATTGGTGTCGGTTTAATAGGTGGTTCGCTTGCTTTAGCTTTAAAAGCCTTACCTAATGTTTCCAAAGTCGTAGGCATTGGCCGGAGAAAGGAAAGCATAGAAAAAGCACTGGCACTAAACGTTATCGACGAAGGTTGCTTGGACATTGGTGAGGGTGTAAGAGAAGCCGATGTGGTGTGGGTTGCAACTCCGGTTGGTTCGATATTGGATGTAATTGAAAAAGCAATTCCCCATTTACGCACTGGTGCAACTATTACTGACACAGGTAGCACGAAAGCCAATATTGTAAAAAGGGTGGAAGAAATTCTGCCGCCACGCTTTTATTTTATTGGCGGTCACCCTATGGCCGGTTCGGAAAAGCAGGGAGTGGAATCGGCCTCTGCTGATCTCTTTAGGAATACCTATTATCTCCTTACACCTACGACCCGAACCAACACGGCATCATTTCAGCTTATACACTCACTTATTACTCAAATAGGTGGTTCAGTACTGGCTATAGACGCAGAGAAGCATGACAAAGCTATGGCCACAATAAGCCATTTACCCCACTTCCTTTCTGCGATTTTGGTCAATCTGGCTGGGCAGCAGATAGAGGAAAGCGAGAATCTCTTAAGGCTGGCCGCAGGTAGTTTCAGGGATATGACCCGTATCGCTGCTAGTAGTCCTAATCTCTGGCTAGATATAACCTTCGAAAACAAAGAGGCAATCTTGAAAGTATGCAGAGAGTTTAGGGAGGAACTGTCAGATATAAGTAAACTTATTGAAAAGGGTGACAGAAAAGGCCTGGTAGAGAAGCTTACTCTGGCGAGAGAAATCAGACAGAGTCTCCCTGCAATCTTTCCTAAGGATTTAAAGGAGCTAAAAGAACTATCCATTCCAGTCAAAGACAAACCAGGAGTGATCAGCGAAATAACCTTAACGATAGGCGCGCTCGGAATAAACATTGAGGATATTGAGATAATTCATGCCTCCGACCACCGTTCAGGTGTTCTGGGCTTGGTTATTATTGGTGAGGAGGCAGCGCAAAAAGCCAGAAACGCGTTAGTTAATAAAGGGTATACAGTGGAGGTAAAATCTGTGTATAGTGACGAAGTATTGAAACGCATGAAAGGAGAAGAGTAGGACGTTAAGGGTCCAAGTCAAGAGTTAATAGCTAAAGGGCCCAGAGCGAAACGCTTAGAATTGAATTAAGATTAACGGCTAATATTCAATGAACCCGAACATCCCGATAAGAGGATACCCTGGCTAAGCGAATATCTAAAGAATAGCCCAAGAGGGAAATTCTATCTCAAATTGTTCTGAGCTTGCTAAAGAATGGTGCTTCGAGGTTTATTTCGTAAGCTTGTCTTATAACGGCAAAGTTTGTTTAGGATTTTAATTTCAGGTCTGATCAGGTTTTAAGTACTCTTTAATCAGTAAGGCTTCATCATTATAAATTTTAAAGTAGGAAGAGCAAGAATGGATCTTGTTGTAAATCCTGTGAAGTCGGTAGCCGGTACCATCAAGGTACCAGGAGACAAATCCATCTCACACCGTGCTCTAATTATAGGCGCTCTAGCTAATGGAACTACAACTATTAACGGATTCTTGCATGCAGCCGACTGTCTTAGTACTGCTTCTTGTCTCAAGAAGTTGGGTGTTAAGATCACGAACATATCTGAAGATATAGTTGAGGTTGAGGGTGTTAGTCTTTTCAACTTCAAAAAGCCGACCAGTATCCTCGATGTAGCTAACTCAGGTACGACATTACGCATGCTTCCAGGCGTACTCGCTGCCCAAAATTTTGACTCGTCACTCACTGGCGATGAATCAGTAAAAAAGAGACCAGTCGACAGGATAATCAGACCACTACGCCAAATGGGAGCGGATATTACTGCTGTAGATGATCTCTATGCGCCGATACAAATTCACGGAAGACCCCTCAGCGGAATTTCCTACGCTACTCCCGTTCCTAGCGCACAAGTCAAGAGTGCAATTCTCCTTGCCGGTCTGCTGGCAGATGGACTCACTACTGTGAGCGAAACGGCCGTTTCAAGAGATCATACTGAGCGTATGCTAAAATATTTTGGAGCACAGATAGAAACAGGAGATAAAACGGCTACAATCACTGGTAAAACCTTCCTAAAGGGTTCTCAGGTAATCATACCCGGCGATATATCGTCAGCGGCTTTTTTCATAGTGGCAGCCCTGATAATCCCCAATTCCCGAATTAACATTCAGCAAGTTGGAGTAAATCCAACTAGAATGGGACTTATAGAAGTCCTTACAGAAATGGGTGGAAAAATCGACCAATCTAACTGGTTCTCTCAAGCTAATGAACCAAGGGCAGACCTAATCGTTGCATCAAGCTCACTTAATGGGACAACCATAAAAAGTGAAATAATACCTCAAATTATAGACGAGCTGCCCATTATAGCAGTGGCAGCCACCCAGGCCCGGGGAGTAACTGCAGTTGAGGGAGCAGGGGAACTCCGTATCAAAGAGACTGATCGGATTTCAGCCATTACCACAGAACTCAACAAAATGGGAGCAGAGATAACCGAGAAGGAAGATGGATTCATAGTCAAGGGACCCGTAAAGCTTAAAGGTGCTACGGTCAATAGTTATGGAGATCACCGTATGGCTATGGCCCTAGCTATTGCAGGCTCAGTCGCTGAAGGAAAGACTGTAGTTTGTAATTCTGACTGTGTAGGTATCTCTTTCCCGGGATTCGATAAGATGTTTAAGCAGGTCATAAATGATTAGAATCACTGCACGACAAAATATTCCTTCAGGAGGAAAATACCTTGAATATCCTTGGTATAAATTGCTTCTCCCATGATACTTCTGCAGCTTTATTGAAGGATGGTAAGATAGTTGCATTTGCAGAGGAAGAGAGATTCAACAGACAGAAACACACCAGGGCTTTTCCTGACAATGCAATAAGATTTTGCCTGGAATTCGGCGGTATTGGCATAAATGACCTTGACTACGTTACTTTCCCTTTTAGACCGCTGATTGATTATCTAAGAGGTTTTGTAGATTTTGTGCAGCGCTTTCCATTTTCATACAGACGATTTGCCGGTCAAACACTCTTTGACCTTCAATTAGCTAAGAAAGTAGTGGACTTTAAGAGAAAATACAGATATAAGAATGAAATTGTCTTCGTGGGTCATCATGAAGCACATGCTGCCAGTTCCTTCTTTGCATCACCCTTTGAACGCGCAGCAATTCTTTCCATAGATAGAGGGGGTGACTACCTCTCTACAGTCCTCGCATTAGGGCAGCGAAATAGAATCGACGTTATCGACATGATTAAAAATCCTCACTCTTTAGGGTCTCTTTACTCTGTTGTAACAGGCTATCTGGGATTTAAACCTAACAGTGGAGAAGGAAAAGTTATGGGGCTGGCCCCTTACGGCCGTTCTACCTTTCTCGAGGATTTCCGCAAAATAGTCACAATCAATGAAGACGGCAAGTTCGAAATCGACCTAAGCCACTTTACCTATCATCTTCAGGGTGGATACGGAGTATCTCAAAAGTTCCTCGACCATTTTGGAGAACCGCGAGAACCTGAATGCGGAATGGAAGAGAAACATGAAAACATTGCCTGGGCTTTGCAAAAAGTAGTCGAAGACACTGCCTGTTTCCTCGCCAATAAACTCCATCAAGAGACGGGTGAAAAGACGCTCTGCCTGGCAGGAGGAGTTGCTCTCAATAGTGTGATGAATACCACCATACTTCAGACAGCACCATTTGAGAACATCTTTATACAGCCATCGGCAAATGATGCAGGTACGTCTTTAGGATCAGCGCTTTATCTCTGGCATGCTATTCTGGACAATAAAAGAAGCTACGCAATGGAGAATGCATACCTGGGTCCCTTTTACTCTAACAAGGATATCATTGGGACTATAAGGACTTACCAGGTTGGATATGAGGAGATTGACAGCCCTGCTGCAGTAGGAGCCAAATTACTTGCGGATAGCAAGATTATTGGATGGCTTCAAGGGAGAATGGAGGTTGGACCAAGAGCTCTGGGTAACAGAAGTATATTGGCAGATCCGAGACCCGAAGAGATGAAAGACATCCTGAACAAAAGAGTAAAACATAGAGAATCCTTTCGGCCTTTTGCTCCATCAGTTCTGGAAGATGAAGCATCCGAATATTTTGAGCGCTATTATCCGTCACCATACATGCTCTTGGTTCTTCCCATTAAAGAAGAAAAGAGAAGCAAGGTTCCAGCTGTGTGTCATGTCGATGGAACTGGCAGACTCCAAACAGTTAGCAAATCAGCAAATCCTTTATACTGGGAGCTGCTCGCTGAATTCAAAAAGCTTACTGGAATACCTCTAATCCTCAATACTTCTTTCAATGTGCGAGGAGAACCTATAGTGTGCACTCCGGAGGATGCCCTAAAATGCTTCCTGGGTACTGAGATGGACTATTTGATAATGGGTAACTACCTTGTCAGAAAAGACTAAGCAAAAATACTAATATAAAAACTTACAACCACAAGCCGAATGGTATTCTGTTTCAGGTATCACATATTTCGTAAAAGCATTTTTTATTTTTAATCTTAATAATAATTGAGAATACCAACAAAGGTTTATCCTCCAGATTTTTTTCGCTTTCCGTAAATAATTCTTACAAGCCTAAGGAGTACCAGGAGAGGTACGATAAAGAGGAGCAAATATAAAATATTATAGAATCCATACTTTAGAATTAGAAAGTAGTACAGCAAAAAATATGATGATAAAACCAAAATTAGAATCAGAAATAGCAGCAACACTCTATTCCATGATCTGGTTCCTTGCTTAATCAGAAAATAAATAGTTGCATACCACATTAAGAGAAATAAACTGGAGAATAGCAGCACGAGCAACAGAGCAATGGTTTCAAGCATACAAGCATCCTATCTTTAAGTTTCTATATTGTACATTACCATAGGAATAATCATAAAGGCCATTTTTAAGCTCCTCTAATTATTGTTATTTTATTTTGGGAAGTAAAATTTTAAAGTTAGAATCTGGTCATTGCCACAAATAACTCGTGACAATTAGTTTTTTAGCTTGGTAAAAGGTTTATCACTCACACATGAGGAAATAAAGAAAATTAATATTGCTTAGTATACTGGAAAATTTACAAAGTTTGGTTTATCTTTGATTTAAAAAGGTAGCCCTTTTTTAAGAATAAATATGCAATAGCTAAAGCAAACTTATCGCGGTACCACTATAAAGGGTATGTAAATGGATCTTCATCAAATAAAAACTAAGATTGCTGAGAACAAAACAAATATAGCTGAACTTGAGAAAAGAGAAAAAGAGCTTGAACGCCAAATGGAGGATATGCTTGCCGAGAAAAAAGAGACAAAGGGGCATGAGGTGTTACTACACACTGTATCTTTGGAAGCTTCGCGCCTTAAGGTTGAAAATTTGAGATTGGAAATGGAACAGTCTGAGATTGAAATGAGGGGAAAGCGCGATCGTCTTCTGAAGATCTACAAGGAACTGAGACAGCTTGATAATGAAAGTGCACATCTTAGAGATAAATTCCTTAATTTTAGCGAAGAGGGTAGAGCAAGTTATAACAGGTTAAATTTAATTACTTCTCAATTCTCGCAACTTGAGCAGGAAGGTAAGTTGCTTGCTTCCGAATTGGGTCTTGAATGGCTTTCCGAAGCGCACTTGCATAGTTTAGAGCAATTTGAGATTGAAAAAGTAAAGAAGCTAATGTAACCATTAGCTGAATAATAAAGGAGATAGGTTGACACATTTTGCTCAGGCAAAGCAGTCGAAGACACGCGGTCGGCACCTTCTCAATCCAGCAATATTTAAACTTAGCCGCCGCTCGAGTCTCGCCTCGCGCATAACCAAAAACTTTAACCAGAAGGTACATAGCGAGGCTCCGACACGGTCTTCTCCTTGCTTCACCTTCGCCCCTTCATCTCTATTTAGTCAAGTGTTAACCCAAATTGTTAATAGACCACTTTAGCTTTGGGCGTTTGGAATTAGGTAATCGGTAAGACCAATGAGATGTAAACAATGCGGAAGTTGCTGCCGGGGTTACCCGAATGACCACGTTGAACTCAATAAAAGAGATATAAAACGCCTGGCAAAGTTTTTTGATATTGATTTTAATAAAGCTAGTGCCCGCTTTGATACCGAAGGTCATCTTCCGGAAGAACCAAATGGTGACTGTGTTTTTCTGGAAGGTAATATATGTGGAATCTATGAGGCTCGCCCTGAGCAATGCCGCCATTTTCCTCCGGGTGGAGTGTATTGCGAAGAGGCGAGAAGTAAAAATTGACCGTTGGCAGTTGATAGTTGATAGTCAGCAGTTAGTAGTTCACGATTTGTAAGCAAGCTTTCATTTTGGTTGGAAATTTTAATACTTCTGTTTTGCTATGGAAAGACTCTTGATTTATTAACGAAAATATGCCCCATCTCTTGCAGGTGTCGACTAAAACGCTTTTTAATCCAGGTAGAACTTATTACTTCAATCTAATTGCTTAAAAAAGCTTAAACTTCTTACCATATTTTACCTCTTTGTGATGCTACCATGTTATTATAAGAATATGAAGACTTTTTACATTCTTACCTGGTTTATTGTAGTTGTCATAAGCTCGCTGGTAGTTTCCATAGTTCTGAGCCCAACCAGCTATGAAGTAGCCGGTATTCAGGTTGAAGCAGGGATCTTACCCAGCATAAATGGGAGAACGGAGCTTTCGTTGCCACCCTTCGGAACGATAAAGGCAAATACTCATAAAGTTCCCTTAAAGTTGGAGGTAAAGATTGAAGGAGTTAATCAAACTAGACTTGCAGAAGCTTTAAATAGTCACAATACAGCGCACGATTATTTCAAATTAGTTGAGATAGATGCGCGCAGGACAGCAAAGCGATTCCTTCTACGTCTTGTATTGTTTGCGGCCATAGGAGGTTTACTGGGTTCACTTCTTTTAACAAGAAAATGGTGGAAATTAATAGTCGCTCCTTTGATCGGTGTTTTTGCTATCGGCGCTCTAGCGACCGGAGTATATCTTCAGTTCAACGTTGAAGCTTTTGCACAACCCAGGCTAAGTGGCTCACTAGGAGCTGCTCCGTGGATTGCCACTGCCATTGAAAAGAGACTTAATCCTGTTGATACACTAAGAGAAGATGTAAGGCTAATCGCACGAAATCTTCGCAACTTCGTAGCAAGAGTGGAAGGGTGGCAAGCTATTATACCAGAAAAAGGTGCTGTAAAAGTACTAGTAGTATCTGACATCCACAATAATCCCACTGCTTTTTCTTTAATAAGTAGGGTGAGTAGAGATTTCCGCGTTGATTTCGTAATTGATACAGGGGACATAACCGACTTTGGGACTCCTGTTGAGGCATCTCTGTTAAATCAATTGCAAAACTTTAACCGCTCATATATTTATATTCCGGGGAATCACGACTCCCCCGCAGTTATTAACACTATGAAGGAATTGCCAAACGTAACTGTTCTTGATGGCGGCACTACCAACTTGCAAGGAATACTTGTCTACGGGAAAGAAGATCCAAGCTCTATGGATATAACTGTTGAATCAGTTCCTGACCCGGAAATGAAAAAATTTACGAATAAAGTAGAACAGCAGATATCCTCTTTGAAATCAAAACCACTAATCGTGGCCGTCCATGACCTGCGTATGGCTGAAAGAGTAACCGGTAAAATTCCTATTGTTCTTGCTGGTCATACACACAAACCGGGTATTGAGAAGAAAGGCAAGACCATCATAATCAATGCTGGAAGTACTGGAGCAACGGGAATACGTGTGTTTCAAGGTGATAAGCCGCAGAAGTTGAACTTCACTTTTAGCCTTCTTTATATAGATCCTGAACAAAAAAAGTTAATTGCCGTTGACTCAGTCGAAGTCACCGGACTTGAAGGCAACTTTGTCCTGAAGCGCAACCTTATAAACAACGAGCTTTCAGATTTATGAGATAAACTTCATTTTTAAGAGCTTTTTTACGTATTACTAGACAGCAATTAATATTCAGCACAAAGAGACCGCGTATTTGAATGCTTACAGGCCATGAGTTATAATCCAATTGAAATAGCGGGGTGTGGCGCAGTTTGGTAGCGCAACGGGCTGGGGGTCCGGAGGTCGGCAGTTCAAATCTGCCCACCCCGACCATTTTTTAGCACACATGAGAATATTTTGAGTATAAAAAAGGAACAATCTTCAGGAGCTACTTCTTTCAATTGAGATTTTGCCACATAACCTGATAAAACTTTGTAAAATTATTTCTTAGCTCACATCGCAATTCAAATACCTATAGAAAATCTCGCATGTTTAGACTTATAACTCATGATAAATACCCTTAAATAACCAAGATTAAATTTCTTATTTTGCCAGAAAGGTTTAGGCATTAATAAGAATAATTATACTAATAAGGCATAAGCAGTTCGCATCCGAATTACGTGATAAAATATTGCTGAAGGAGAAGTCATGGGCAAACTTTTGATAATCTCTAATAGATTGCCTATTAGCATAATCAAGAGAGAGAACGAAATGCGTGTTCAGCCGAGCGTAGGTGGCTTGGCAACAGGGCTACGCTCATTTTACAAGAAACATAATTGCATGTGGGTAGGCTGGCCGGGTCTTTCCTCGGAAAAAATAAAAAAGGAGACAAAAGATGAGATCACTGAAAAACTAGCTAACGAGGATTGCTTTCCAGTTTTTCTTTCAAAACGCGATGTTGAAGATTATTACTACGGTTTTAGCAATAAAACGATCTGGCCTCTTTTTCACTACTTTCCTATGTACACAGTTTGGAATAAAGCTTCATGGAAAGCCTACAAACGTGTAAACGAAATCTTCTGTAATAAAGTTATCAAAGTTGCCGAAAAAGGCGATACTATCTGGGTTCACGATTACCATTTGATGCTACTGCCTATGCTTTTAAGAGAAAAAATACCTGATGCAGCAATAGGATTTTTTCTTCACATACCCTTCCCATCTTTTGAAATGTTCCGCCTGCTACCATGGCGTAGAGAACTATTAGAGGGCCTTCTTGGTGCAGATCTTATAGGATTTCATATCTACGATTATGTCAGGCATTTTCTTGATACAGTTTCCGGTGCTGCTGGTTATGAACACACTTTTGGCCAAATAAACGTCGGCAACCGTCTGGTCAAGGCGGACGCTTTTCCCATGGGTATAGACTATGAACGGTTTGCTACAGCTACCGACAATTCAAAGGTGCAGAAAGAAATTAAGAGAATTTGTAAAAAGGTTGGTAAACGCCGCATCGTTCTATCAATCGACAGAATGGATTACTCCAAAGGTATATCCCAAAGGCTCGAAGCTTTCAGTCTCTTTCTGGATAATTACCCGGAATATAAGGAAAAGGTAACTCTTATATTAGTAGCAGTACCTTCACGCACTAAGGTTGAACACTACCGGTTGTTAAAAAAACAATTGGATGAACTTATCGGAAAGATAAACGGTGAACATGGAACCATTGGATGGATGCCTATCTGGTATCTCTATTGTTCATTGCCATTTCACAACCTGGCTGCACTGTACAGCATAACAGACGTAGCTTTTATAACACCTTTAAGAGACGGGATGAATTTAATCGCTAAAGAATTCGTTTCTACAAAGACTGATGGAAAGGGAGTTTTGATTCTCAGCGAGATGGCCGGGGCCGCAAAAGAGCTCGGTGAAGCAATCATTGTAAATCCTAACAGTAAAGAAGAGATGGCGAAATCTTTAAAGGAAGCACTGGAGATGTCCGAAGATGAGCAGATTGAACACAATAGAATAATGCAAAGAAGATTACAGCGTTATAACGTAAGAAGATGGGCAAACGATTTCATTGATAGCTTGAATCATATTAAGCAACTCCAGCAAGAGTTTGCTGCAAGAAGAGTTACATATGAAATGAAGAAAAAAATGATTAAAGCCTATCTCAAGAGCAAGAAACGTTTGATTTTTCTAGATTATGATGGTACTCTTATTCCTTTTACGGAAAACCCCAGGAAAGCAAAACCCGACGATGAGCTTTTGGAATTACTTAAATTGCTTGTCCTCGTACCAAAAAATCAGGTTGTTATAATAAGTGGGCGCGACAAGGATACTCTGGATAACTGGTTTGGTGATTTGAAAGTTGGATTGATTGCTGAACATGGTATCTGGATCAAAGAAAAAAATAAAGGATGGGAAGCAATTGAGCTTCTAAGAAACGAATGGAAGGAAGAAATACGTCCATTTCTTGAACTGTATACAGACAGAACCCCCGGTTCTTTCATGGAAGAAAAGGAATTCTCTCTTGTATGGCATTACCGAAAGGCTGATCCAGAACTAGCTTCCGTTAGAGCCAGAGAGTTGAAGGATGCTCTATTGCATCGTACGGCTAATCTCAATCTTGGAGTTCTTGAAGGTAGTAAGGTGATAGAGATTAAGAATGCAGGAATAAACAAAGGGCGAGCAGCGTTATACTGGATGTCAAAGAAGAAGTGGGATTTTATACTTGCAATAGGTGATGACTGGACAGATGAAGACGTCTTTGCTGTTCTGCCTGACACGGCATATTCTATAAAGGTAGGGTTATGCCCTTCTCAAGCCAGGTTCAATGTTGAATCATATGTTGACGTAAGAGCACTCCTAAAAACATTTGTAGAGTGATCAAATGAAAAACTTAGAAGATTACAAGGACATAGTTGGAGATCAGGTTATAGCTTCGATACATAGAAAAGCAAGAAAACTTTACGGAAAACATATTCTAAATATTAACTCCACCTATCAAGGTGGGGGAGTTGCTGCAATGCTGGCTTCTTTCGTAGCATTGCTAAATGATATAGGCATTGATACAGACTGGAGAATATTACATGGAAACCCTGATTTCTTTACCGTAACCAAGAGATTTCATAATTCCCTTCAAGGCGACGATATAAATCTTACCCAGACTAGGAGAAACTTATATGTCCAAACCAACGAAGATTTCTCCGTGTTTACACACATTGATCATGACTGCGTTATCATTCACGACGCACAACCCTTGCCTCTTATAAGGTTTTATAAAAAGAGGCAGCCCTGGATTTGGAGATGTCATATAGACTTAACGGATCCCAACAAGCAACTATGGAATTTTCTTAAAAAATTTATTCTCAGATACGATATTGTCATAGTTTCCAGCGAGAAATACAGACAGGAAGACTTACCGATCGAGCAAAGGGTCATCTATCCAGCAATTGACCCTCTTTCCTCAATAAACATGGAGATTTTCGATAGATCTATATCAAGATGTCTTAAAAATTTTGGAATACCGATGGACAAACCTTTGATCACCCAAATCTCACGATTTGACAAATGGAAAGACCCTGAAGGTGTATTGGAAGTATTTAAACTGGTCAGACAAGAAGTGGACTGCAGACTTGTTTTATGCGGGAGTATGGCTTCAGATGACCCAGAGGGCATAATTATTTATGAGAAAGTTAAACGAAGAGCCCGGGATTTAATAAATAATAACGACGTTGTGCTCTTGACGACGGAAAATAACATCCTGGTAAATGCCTTGCAGCGGAGTTCTGCGGTAATAATACAAAAGTCTATAAAAGAAGGATTTGGCCTTACAGTAACTGAAGCTCTCTGGAAGGCAAAACCCGTTGTAGCTTCAAATGCAGGTGGAATTTCTCATCAAATAGAAGATGGTGAGAGCGGATTTTTGCTTGAACCTAATGATAACAAAGGATTCGCAGATAGAATAGTAAGGCTTTTACGAAACCCAGATTTGGCTGAAGAGATGGGCATAAAGAGCAGGGAAATAGTAAGGAAAAATTTCCTTATAACGCGGCGTTTGATAGACTATTTAGATTTACTGAACGATTTGATATAAACAAAGGGCATACGGCTGAGAAGTATTAATTATTTCCGCTTGCTTGCCTGCCTCAATTTTTTATGCAAACATGTTCTCTACAGGTTTTATTCTAAAATACTAATGGGGAGTATTTGTTGAAGATAACAATGGTAATACCATCATATTGGGCAAGAGAAAGCGCGATTGGCTGGAAGGAAGGAGATGCCATATACGATCATCCTACCTCCTTAAATAGTGAAGGCACATTATCTAGAGCTATAGAGAGTATCAAAATACTAAGAGATAAAGATTTTAAATTGGTAATAATTGCTGCCGCTACTGCTGAGGAAATTCAGGCGGAGATCGAAAACAAGGTCGGAAGTATTATTAGAAGCGCTTCAGCCAATATTGACGTAAAAACCCTTCTATTCGGACCATCTCATCTTCAGAAGCTCCATAGGATATTGATTGATGCAGGCAAGGGGGAATATGCTGATCTGCTTAAACTTCGAGGATATTCCAATATTAGAAATTTATGCATATTCATTCCTCATATCTTAAATTCGGATGTAGCACTGCTCATCGATGACGATGAAGTATTCGAAGATCCCGAATTTATGTTAAAAGTTAGGGAGTTTATTGGTAAAAATATTGCCCAGAAAGATGTCTATGCAGTTGCAGGTTGCTATCTTCAGCCGGATGGTGGATACCACCTCAAGAAACCTTATTATCCCTGGATGCAATACTGGGATCAGAGCGCCAGGATGAACGAAGCGTTTGACAAAATCATCCTAACTAAGCCGAGATTGAAAGAGACACCGTTTGTATTCGGGGGGAATATGATTATTCATAGAAACCTTTTTACTGTTGTACCCTTTGATCCTTCCGTTCCAAGAGGAGAAGACATAGACTTCTTAATAAATGCTAAGATGTTCGGATATACCTTTTTTTTAGATAATCAGCTATCAATTAAGCATCTCCCTCCGCCAAAAACGCACCCTACATGGATACAAATGAGAGAAGATATTTACCGTTTTATTTACGAGCGGGCAAAGATTCAGCATCAAAAAGAGAAAAGAGGAATGACTAGAGTTTATCCTGAAGAATTTGAACCGTATCCGGGTGCTTTTCTAAAGAATGATCTGGAGGAGAAAATTGAAGAATCGTGCAAACTGCTATCCAAAGAATACCTCTCTAACGGGAATATAAAAGACAGTGAGGAGGCACTAAAAAATATTGAGATCGCCAAAACCGATGCAAACCCAAAGGCTAATCCTTTTGAAAACCTATGCAAGTTGCAAAAACGGTGGCGCGAATTTATGGCCTATACGGACAAACCTGATATTAAATTGTCGTTGAGAGAAATCGTTGAAGAGAATAAATATTAGGTTTATAAATAAGATACTTCTGGCTACACAAGACAAGCATAAACATATTCCCAGAATTTATTTCGCCCAGCCGAATGTTTATTTAATGTTTGTTAGTTCTAGATTTAATGCTAAAAAATTGAACCTCACCTTTAGAGTTTTGCAAAATATTTTATAGCACAGAAACTTTAAACTAAGAAGAAATCCCCCTAACGAATCAATTAATGTGTAAAACAATCATCCCTCGAGACTCCTCTGTTTATCTTTCTTATTTATGTTTTCAATAAGGAATTTCTAGAGAAGTGTCGTAATATTAACCAGCGGCTTCACAATCTCACACAAAGAAAAGCTCCCGTATCCTGGGAGGGATAAGGAATGGTAGTAGAAGACAAAACAAAAGAAGAGCTAATAACTGAACTAGTAGAATTGCGCAAACGCATTGCGGAATTGCAGAGGTCAGAGACTGACTGTCAGAAAGCGGTGGAATTGTGGCAAAGAGCCCGCAATGAGCTGGAAAGTTTTGTCCAGGAACATACTACTGAACTCGCTAAAGTTAATGAAGAACTGCGCAAAGCTAACCGAGCCTTGACGGCACTAAGCGAATGCAATCAGGCTTTATTGCAGGCTACAGACGGATCAAAATTCCTGAATGATGTATGCCGAATTATTGTTGAAATTGCAGGTTACAGATTAACATGGGTTGGCTATGCTGAGCAGGACGAAGAAAAGACCATTCGTCCAGTAGCACAATATGGTTATGAGGAAGGATATCTGGAAACATTGAACATCACATGGTCGGATACAGATGACGGCCGTGGACCTACAGGCACTGCCATACGTACAGGCAAGCCCTGTATATCCAGAAACATTGTGACTGACCCAAATTTTATTCCCTGGCGTGATGAGGCAATCAGACGCGGATATGCATCATCAATTGCTTTACCATTAAACACTCATGGTCATACCTTTGGTTCGTTGAATATTTATGCAGCTGAGCCGGATGCTTTTGACGCCAGAGAGGTAAAACTTATAACACAGCTTGCAGATTACCTGGCGTATGGCATTGTTACCCTGCATACATATTCCGAGCATCAACGTGCAAAAGATGCACTTCAATGTTCAGAAGATTATTTTAGAGACCTTGCGGAGAAATCCTTTGTTGGTATCTACATCATGCAAGATGGAACTCTCAAATATATGAATCCCAGAGCTGTAAAAATACTGGGTCATGAAGAGTGGGAAATACTTGAGTGCCTCAATATTAAAGATTTAATTCACCCGGATGATTGGAAAAATGTTGAGGATATTATTTTTAAACTAACGTCTGGAGAGATTGGCTCCGCCCATTATCAAGTTAGGACAATCACAAAGAATAGAGACACCATATATGTGGAGGTATACGGTTCCAGAACATCATACCAGGGTCAACCGGCTATTATAGGAACCATGCTGGATATTACCAGGAGTAAACTTTTGGAAAAAGCTTTGCAAATGTCCGAACAAAAATATCGCCTAATGATCGAGCAATCCAACGATATGATCTGGGCACTGGACATCGAAGGCAATTTCACCTTCACAAACAAATGTTATGAGAAGAGGAGTCATTATACGTCAGAGTTTTTACAGGGCAAGAACTTCAATCAATTCATCAATGAAGAATATATGCCGTGGGTAATCGAGGCATTCCGCAGGGCCCAAGAAGGTGAGCCACAGCATCACGAAATAGAGATAAGGACGCAGGATGGAGAAATGCTGACTCTATCTGTAAATACAGTTCCTATCTTGGTGAATCATGAAATTGTAGGCACCGTAAGCTTTGGAAGAGATATAACAGAACAAAAACATGTGGAGGAAGCCCTTAAAAATGCTTTGCTGGAGAAGGAAACCATCCTCAATAATTTATCAGAGTCAGTAGTATTTCAAGATTCGGAGAATAGAATTTTATGGGCAAACCGTGCATCCGCAGACTCAGTGGGTTTACAGGCCAAGGAATTGGTAGGCCGTCACTGCTATGAATTATGGCATCAGCGAAGCGACCCCTGTGAGGGCTGCCCTGTTGTAAAATCGCGGGAAACCTGTAAATCGCAGGAAGGGGAAATAATCTCTCCAGATGGACAGATATGGCTTATTCGAGGCTATCCCATTTGTGATGATAACTCTGCTAATTCAGGTGTAATCGAGATTACAGTCAATATCACGGAGCAAAAGAAGGTAGAGGAAGAATTAAAGACAAAAGCAAGATTACTGGATGGCGCTACAGATATGATTATGCTGTACGATTTTGAAGGAAATTTTGTTTACCTGAACGAGGCAGCTTGCAAGACCTATGGCTACAGTAGAGATGAGATGATGGGTATAAATCTTCACGCTTTGGTAACACAAGAATATGCTGAACTTATCGGGCCAAGAATGAATACAATAAAGGAGATAGGAATAGCCAATTTTGAAGCTGTGAATGTGCGAAAAGATGGATCTTTAATGCCTGTTGAGGTGCATGCGCGGATTATTGAATCAGGAAATAGAGAGCTCATCCTCAGCGTTGCTCATGACATAACTGAGAGAAAGCATGCTCAAGAGCAACTTAAAAGCAGCCTTGAGGCACTGCGAAAGACTTTGCGTCAGACCATTCAGGTTGTTGCTCTTACAGTTGAGACAAGGGATCCTTATACGGCAGGTCATCAGCGGCGTGTAGCTCACCTTGCACAGGCTATGGCTGCAGAAATGGGCCTTTCACAGGATCAGATTGAAGGCATCCAAATGGCTGGAATTATTCATGACATTGGTAAGCTATCTGTGCCCGGGGAGATTCTCAGCAAACCTGCTCACATTAATGACATTGAGTTAGCTCTGGTTAAGAATCATCCACAGGTGGGTTATGATATACTAAAGACAATAGAATTTCCATGGCCGATTGCTCAAATGATACTACAACACCACGAGAGGATGGATGGCTCCGGTTATCCTTCAGGCATTTCAGGAGAAGCTATCCTGCTGGAAGCAAGAATCTTAGCGGTATCTGATGTGGTCGAAGCCATGGCCTCTTATCGTCCATACCGTCCTGCCCTAGGCATCGATGAGGCTTTAAAAGAAATCTCAAATAAGAAGGGCTCTCTTTATGATACCGGTGTGGTTGATGCTTGTCTTAGGCTTTTTAATGAGAAAGGGTTCCATCTGGAATAGGGAACCCTACAAATTTTCCATCTCCAAGACATTCTTTTCATAAATGGAAATCGGAAATTGTGTTTGGAACTCAAATATCTTCCAGGTCTTCTCACATCATATCCGTTCTCGACGGTTGAACTTAAGAAAATCAGTTACATTCGTTTGCGATATTTTGTTATATTTACAATAATTATGGAAAATAATTATTGAAATGCTAGATATTTCTGAAGAACAACAAATTGACGGTCATATAATTGCTGCTCTGGACAAGAAGAGTCTGGATGGAATTTCTACCAGTTTGAGGAATCTGAGACGGAGCCGGTTCCTGGAAGAGAGATACTTCGAGCTGTTCCTGAAGGATAAGTCCGGCAAGATGAGCGACAAACCCGTCATTAGTGGGCTTTATTTTGCGGGAAGAGGGAAATGGATTAAACCATGGGGAGATATAGTATACGCTAGTACCATAAACTTCACGAAGCAAAAAAGCAAAAGCAGGCCACTTGATCTTTCCAAAAAAGGTCTTGATATCTTACTTTTTAGAATGATTTCGCAATTGATTCCAGCAGGTGGTCATCTTTCTGTTCAATATGAGAGGGATGAAACTGAAGAGTGTCTACGTTCAGGATTACACGCCGTACTCAGTCCTCTGGGGTATCTATTGTGGGCAAGTGGATTTAGATGGTTTAAAAACTGGTATTTTCCTGAAGGTTGGAGAGAAGGGGGAACAAAGCTTCAAGGAAATAAACCAATCGATGTGGAACACAAACACATACGCGAGGAAGAAATAAAAAGCGAGCTTGAAAGATTCCTTAAAGAGAAATCGGGCGAGGTTGTAAGTCAGACTGAGAAAAGGGCTATTGATAGAGCGCAGAGGATTTTAAAAGAGATAGAGAAGATAGAGAATGAGGAATTTGAGTAAAATGGGGCTGCCGATGATAAAATTATTAATATGACAAAAAATTTGAAAGCGGTGATAAAGGATTTGAAGGTTTCAAGAAGTGGAATTTGTACATGTTGCCAATTATTGTCATAAAAGTACTGAGGGGATTTACAAAAACCTGCGTACATCTTTGGAACTGCTTTTTCTTGAGAGAATACGCTTATGTATACTTATTAACTTAATACTAAAAGGAGTAGAACTTGGCTAGACTGATATCGCAAAAAATAGATGTAGAATACGAGGAACAATCAGGTAACAAAGTACCTTCTGCCTTTAAATGGAGGAATAAACAATTTCGTATATCGCGAATAATCGCCAAGTGGAAAGGCCAAAGCTCAGGAATGGTGGCCCCGCAGAGGCCTCACTGGTGGGAAAAGAGCCATGTTGTTTATTATCAGGTAGAGACAGAAGAAGGAAGTCAGTACGAAATTTGCTGGGACAAAACCTCTAAAAAGAGAGAATGGCTACTTCATAGAAAGCTATAGCAAGAAATGAAGATTCCTACATCGATGGCAACGCAACATCCCGATAGTGCAAGCCGATACGTTCCTATCCAGGAAGAACCGCATGAAGCAATCGAAGCACTTACTCCTCAACCACAGGGCCTGGGAATTGATGAGCTGATGGTAGATTATGAGGGTAAAATGACCCCTTACCATCAGACAGCAGATATTGCCCACAAGCTTATGGAAAAGGATCTTATTCCTGGAAACGACGTGTGGATTACACCTCGTATATCGAGCGCAACAGAGGAAACCGTATTCCGGCAACTTATGGCTTTAATGTCTATAATCGAAGCAGACTATGACATAGCCAAAAGCGGTGCCGAGGGAGGTATACGAGAGGTAATTCTTCCTATGGTAAAGGGGGCAAAACCGATTCTCAACCTGAGGCGCAGGATTGCAGACGTCATTGAGCTTGCGCATAAAGAATTTGGACTGGAAAAGAACCCGAACGCGCTCCAGGTTATACCTCTGGTCGAATCGGTCCCACGCATGTTGACTTTCCACCTTTTTTATGAAGAATATTATGATCTGTGTAAGCAAAGCGGCTTCATTAATAATAGGCTGCGCTTTATGATCGGACGTTCAGATACAGCCCTTTCCTATGGTCTGGTTGCAGCCATGCTATCAATTAAACTAATGATTTTTCGTGCCTACAAGTTAGGAGAAAAGCTGAATATGGTGGTTGCGCCCATTCTTGGAGGAGGAGCGTTGCCCTTCAGAGGACATATAACTTTAGATAACCTTGATAATGTACTCAGGGAATATGGCGGCGCTAGAACCATAACCATCCAGTCGGGTCTGCGCTATGATCACGATCCTTCTGATACAAAAGAGCTTGTTAACCAACTTAAGCAGAGGTTACCATCTATACCTGCCCTTTCGTTCCAAAAAGAAGAAGAGGAATTTCTTTTGAACTGTATGACTATATCAAGTAAAAACTATCTAAGAACCTTCAACCGTATACTCGACCTGATAAATAACCTGAGCAATATTATTCCACAGCAACGCGACAGACTTACTCATAAGGGACCTTATGGGTATAGCAGGCTTCCAATAGTCCCTCAGGAATTAGCATCATTTACCACTGTCGATTCTTTGAAGAGCGAGATAGAAAGTATTAAATTGGGAAGTCCTACTAGACTACCTCGAGTCATTACCTATACTGGTTCTCTTTATTCAATAGGGTTGCCTCCAGAGTTTTTAGGAATTGGTGATGGTTTAGCAGATATTAGTAGAATATTTGGCAAAGAGGCAGTAATTAGACTACTTGAATTTTACCCTGCATTAAAAACCGACCTTACACAAGCTTGTAAGTTTCTTTATCTTGACGTTGCAAAAAAATTCTTGCCAGAAGACCTGGTTGAAGATCTAAAAAAACAGATTTCTCTAGCTGAAGAATTTTTATCACTAAACTTACTGGATTCAGGGGACAAAGCTTACCAGACCCTTTTGGAAATTGTTGAACCTTTAGTACGTCAGATGGTGCAAGGAAAGACTCTTATTGCTGAAGACACTGCTCTATTAAAGTCTTGTATGATAAGATTAGGAAAACTGCGAGGAAGCCTGGGATAAACAGTTATGGTTAAAATATTAACCTATAGCTTAGATAGAGGTTTGTCTGAAGAAGCTGACCTACACTCAGTACCTGAAAGATTGCGGGAACGCGATTCAATAGTATGGCTTGATTTCGAAAACCCCGGAGATACTGACTTTCAATTCCTGAAAGAAACCTTTCACTTTCACCCCCTAGCTTTAGAAGATTCTAGAACCAAATTCAATCTCCCAAAAATTGACAATTATGAAGATTATGTTTTTCTTATCTGGCATGCATTTATTGAGGAGTTTGAGTCCGAAGAAGCAACAACTGCGGAGGTTGACTTCTTTGTAGGTACAAATTACCTGGTCTCGATTCACAACGAGAAAATACTTTTATTAGATAAGGTATATCAACGCTCTTTAAAGGACCCTGGCCTATTAAAGAAGGGAATAGATTGGATTCTGCATACAATCCTTGATACTCTTGTAGACGGTTATTTTCCCTTGCTTGATATTATTAGCAACAAAATTGATCTTCTAGAGGACGAAATATTCGAAAATCCTCTGCCGGATCATTTAAGAAGCCTCTTTACCCACAAACATCAGCTACTTCACCTGAGAAAGATAATTTCACCAGAAAGAGAAATCATAGTATCTCTAACTCATTACAATTCCTCATTTATACGCGAACATGTTCAAATCTATTTCGCGGACATTCACGACCATTTAATAAGGATAATTGACCTGATAGACACAGACAGGGACGTAATCAGTGGAGCTATGGATATATACCTGAGCACCATCTCAAACCGTTTAAACGAGGTAATGAAAAAGCTTACCATCGTTGCCTTCGTTTTTATGCCGTTAACCCTTATTTCGGGCATATACGAAATGAATTTTCGCAATATGCCAGAATTGACTTGGAGATATGGCTATTATGCCGTATTATTACTTATGGTTATCATCGCTTTCTCGATAATAGTCTATTTTAAAAAGGTCAAATGGTGGTAGTTTTGTACAGGACACGGGACTCAAAAGGACAACCGAGAATAGATATTTTTATTGTTCGAGTCAGTCCTTTGAATATGCTCAGGATACACTTCGCAAATCGATAACTATATAACCTATGGTTCAAGCCCTTCGACTTTGCTCAGGGCAGGCTTGTTGGTTACTATATTTAACTTTGGTTCTGTGATAAAAGCTAGAAAAGGAGAAAAGAGCAGTGCCGATTAGCAATAATTTGGTAAGTATGGATGAAGCTTTGGGAGCATCAAGAGAAAAAGTTAAGGAGTGGTATCAATCCTATTTCAATCCTGACTTAGACTTAACCCTGGAACTTGTCGGTCTTGATGAGGTCTATGAAAGAGCAGAAGGTGTTACAGTCTATCTTCAAGGAGAGGCCTACCTTGACTTCCTAGGAGGTTACGGTTCAATATCTCTTGGTCACAACAACCCTGAAATAATCAAAGCAGTGGATGAGGTAAACAACCGACCCAATATACTGCAGGCAGCATTATCACCTTTGACTGCAGCACTGGCAAAAAATCTCTGCGAAATCACGCCCGGAAAGCTCCGGAGAACATTCTTTTGCAATTCCGGAGCTGAAGCAGTAGAAGCCGCACTTAAAGTAGCAAGAGCTTCTACGGAAAAAAGTAAGATAATTTACACGCGAAACTCTTATCATGGTAAGAGTTTCGGTGCTCTATCTGCTACTGGAAAGGAGAAGTATCGAACTCCCTTTGAGCCCTTGCTTCCCGGATTTCATGAAATTCCCTTTGGAGATCCTTCAGCACTTGAAAACCAACTTAAAAAGGGCGGATATGCTGCTTTTATAGTTGAACCAATACAAGGAGAAGGAGGTATTATTGTACCTCCTCCGGGTTACTTAAAAGAGGTTGAGAAAATCTGCAGAAAATATGAGGCACTTCTTATCCTTGATGAAGTACAGACAGGCTTAGGCCGGACGGGTGCAATGTTTGCCTGTGAACACGAAGGAGTAGAACCCGATATTCTCTGTCTGGCTAAAGCTTTGAGCGGAGCACTGATTCCAATAGGGGCTGTGGTAATGACCGATTCAGTATGGAAAAAGGCCTATGGAGGACTTGATAAATGCCTCTTGCACACCTCGACATTCGGAGGCAGTGCTAGAGCTTGTGCAGCAGCCCTTGCCACCATAAATATCCTTTGCCGCGATGGAGGCAAAATAATCTTTGAAACCAAAAGCAAAGGTGATGAATTTCTATTCAAATTGAAAAATATGGAAGGGACCAAAGGTTTAGTGAGAGAAGTCAGAGGTAAAGGTCTAATGATAGGAGTCGAGTTTATCCAACCTCAATTTCTTCCCGAAAAGTTAAAATCTCTACTTGAAGAATACCATGCCTCGCTTGTTGCAAGTGACCTTAAAAATGAATTCAAAATTATTACAGCCTATACGCTCAATAATCCTAACGTTATCAGGCTGCAGCCTCCTTTATTAGTTACCAGAGAGCAACTTGATTACGTGGTTCAATCTCTGGCTGCACTATGTCAGCGAGGATTTTCAAAGACCCTGGCAGCCGAAGGACTGAAAGCAAGCCGGAGGCTTGGCGGTAGGATATTAAAGAAAATATTCTAATTGAACCGTTTTGATACATGGCCAATTTACTAACTATTTTTAGACTTTGTCTTATCCCTCTCTTTGTTATCTTAATTTACTCAAAATATTTCACCACTGCCTTTATAATATTCACTTTGGCCGCACTTACCGATGCTTTTGACGGGATTATTGCACGACGTACGGGAAAAGTCACTGAGCTAGGAAAAAGACTTGATCCTCTAGCCGACCGTCTACTGGTTGCTGCTGTTACTATAACCCTGGTTTTGGTAAAAATACTTCCTCTATGGGTGCTTCTGGTAATCGGTATCCGTGACCTTGTTATGATTCTTGGGTATGTGTTGCTACGGTATAGAAATATCTCACCACCAGAAATTACTCTGGTAGGTAAAACTTCCAGCACTTTTCTATCAATATCAATGGCTCTCTTCATCCTGAGATTCAAATTGGCCTATTGGTTTCTCTATCCGGGCATAGCTCTTTCACTTATATCAGGCTTGGATTATGTTAATAAAGGGAATAGTAAAATGAAAAAGTTAAGCAAAGTTAGTAAGACTAAAACCCTGACCTAACACAACTATTTGCAAAGGTCCGAAGTTATGATTAATTAGTGAACGTTATATAATCCACTTAGAAGAACTGTACTTGCCAAAGCGTAAAACGAGATGCATTTTAGGGAGGAAGTTATGAGAAAGATTATCTGGTATGCTATCATACTGTGTGCAACATTAGCTCTGCTTTTTGCTGGTTGCAAAAAAACACAAGATTTGAAAGAAGACAGTTCCAAGGTAAGGAGGGGAACGGAAATGGAGAGTGCTGGTGATAAGAAAGAGGGAAAAGGAGAGGTAACTATAACCTGGCTCGGACATTCTTCTTTCCTGATTGAAGAGGAGGGAAAGATTAAAGTAGTAACAGACCCTTACGATTCAAGCGTTGGTTATCCGATTTCATCAGTTAAGGCTGATATAGTTACAATTAGCCATGATCATTATGATCACAAGAACATCGGTATGGTCGAGGGAAACCCAGAAATTGTGAAAGGCAATGGCAGCAAACAGACAAAGAATATTAGGTTTGATGGCATCTCCTCCTATCATGATGAGCAAGAAGGAAGAAAAAGAGGAACTAACACCATCTTTATCTGGGAACTGTCAGGTATTCGATTCGCTCATATGGGTGATTTTGGACAAGATGAGCTAACCGGTGAACAGATTTCTAAACTCAAAGGCGTTGATGTACTACTAATCCCAGTTGGAGGGACTTTTACTATTGATGGAAACAAAGCTAGAGAGATTCTAAGTCAAATAAACCCTAAGATAGCAATCCCTATGCATTATAAAACTGATGTTTCCAGAATAAACATTTCTCCAGTAGATAGTTTCCTTCAAGGAATTGAGGTAGTTCAAAATTTTACGGCTCATAGTACAAGCAAGGTGACTATTTCCAAAGAGGATTTACCTGAGGAATTAGAAGTTTGGGTTCTTGATTACAAACATGCAACTAATTAACATATTGTGTATTAATATAGATTATAAAGGAGATAGATTGAAATATTTTGCTCAGGGAAAGAAGCCAAAGGCGCCCCGGAAATATCTACGGGCTAACGCGGTTCGGCTATTTTCCTCTTTGGTATTGAAACGAGCTTTTCAAGGCTGTTCAAGTCTCGGCTCGCAAGGAACCAAGGGTTTTTTCTAAGTGTTATTGGCAGATTATAATATTTTAATTGGTAATTTGGGAACGTTTATATGAAAACTAAGATAAGAGAGAATCTCTACCTATTTCTTATATGGATGATATTAGGAATTCTCCTGACCACCTCTTTCTATGCCCAGCAGAAAGTAAAAGCTTCATCTACTGATTCACGTAAAAAAGTGCTTATAGCTACTATAAAAGATCTTGAAAAAGAGAGAAATGGTCTTAAGAGCGAACTGGAAAATCTGCGCAAAAAAATCTCGGAATACGAGACAAAAGCAGCAGCCGATGAGGGTGTACTCAGCACCTTTACCCAAAAATTAAGCAGTCTGGAACTGGCAGCTGGTCTTGTGCCAGTTAAAGGTCAAGGAATAGTAGTGACTCTTGAAGACAGTATAAGTGTGCCTCCTAATAAGAACCCTAATGATTATATTATCCACGATACGGACATCCGGTCTGTAGTAAATGCTTTATGGTCAGGTGGAGCAGAGGCAATTTCGGTCAATAATCAGAGGATTGTTTCAAATACTGCCATCCGGTGTGCAGGTAACACTATTCTCATAAACTCCACTAGGTTGGGCACTCCATATGAAATTAAAGCGATCGGTAAGAATGAGCAGCTTCTCGAGTCACTTAACAAAGATCAGGAGACAAAGCGTCTACTTGGACCATACGCAAAAAACTATAACCTTTTAGTAAAGGTTGAGAAAATTGATAGCACAACTATCCCTGCATACAAGGGAAGCATGATTATAGAATACGCACGGCCGTCCAAAGGAGAATGAATTGCTGCCACTTTTCGGAATATTAGTAGGTATTGCACTTGGTTTAATTTTAAAGATACCTATTCCACCAGCTTATGTTCGATATTTGGGAATTGCTGTACTTGCTGCCTTAGATAGTGCCTTTGGTGGTATGAGGGCTAAACTTGAAAGGAATTTTAGCGAACAGCTCTTCATCTCCGGATTCTTTGGCAATACTATCTTAGCTGCGTTTATTGTCTATGTAGGAGATAGGCTCGGAATTGGGGAGTTATATTTAGCGGCAGTTGTTGCTTTCGGGGTTCGTATATTCCAAAATCTAGGAATAATAAGACGTTATGTGTTTAAAACCAAATTAGATTAGGCAATTAAAAATGAAAAAAGTCTTCTCCATACCAGAAGAATTGACAATTGGTAACTTCTACCATAAAATCACTGCTTGGTTTTTACAGCTTAGAAGAACCAGGAGTATAGCTTGGGGAAATATATATGTGGCCTTAATTTCTATCATAATTGGAATACTTTTAGTTACTCAATTCCGCAGCCAGGCAAATGTAATCAAACAACTGCGCGCTCAAAGCGAAGAAGATCTTGGGCAAATTATTAGGGATTTGAATCAAGAGACAGACTCTTTACAGCAGCAAGCTACTGAACTTACTGTACAGCTCTACCGTTATTCGCAAACTGAAGAGGATAAAAAGGCTATTCTGGCACAGGCTGCAAAAAACCTCCAAAATCTGGAGACTTCATCAGGTCTTACCTCAGTTTCAGGTCAAGGAATTATATTTCTTATAAAGGACAAAGAGGGATTTCTCAACAATTATGACCTCCTTGATACTATACAGGAACTCCGGGCAGCTGGGGCTGAAGCAATATCAATAAATGATAACCGTATAGTAGCCTCTACGTCCTTTGCAGAAAATAGGAAGAACGTAATCATTGATGACACTCCAATTAAACCACCTTACGAGATAAAAGCTATAGGTAATCCCGAAGTTCTTGAACAGGCCATTACTATCTTGGGGGGAATAAAAGATACATTTTCCTCCTTTGAAGGTATTTCATTAGAAATTGAGCAGACTCAAGTGACTGTCCTTCCAGTAAAGAAAAAGATCAAGTTTGAAGTTGCCAAGCCCTTAAAGAGTACTTCCTGAGGAAGTAGAATGAGGTCTAGACAAAAATATAAATTAAGAAGTAGATACCATTTACCCACGCGGCTCAGGTTTCCTCTTCTTATTGCTTTACTGCTATTATTGCTTCCAGCAAGTTTCACTTTTACAGACTATCTTGCTTATTATCAGAAAATACACGGGGGAGTATATGTTTCCGGTCTTCATTTAGGCGGGTTAACTCGTACCCAGGCACAAAAAAGACTGCAAGAATTTGCATCAAAAGAACTGCAAGAACCCCTTAATATAGTTTATAAGACTAGTTCCTGGAAGCTAAAACCAGAAGAGATTGTTTCATCAATAGATATAGATGAATCAATCAAGCAGGCTTCTAAGGTTGGCCGTAATGGAAATCTATTAAAACAGTTAGCAACAAGATATCGTCTGCGAAAAACCCCCAAATATCTTACCTTGCAATACTCCCTAAATACTTCAAATCTCAAGATTTTTCTGCAAAAAGTCAAGGCTCAAACAGAAATATCCAGAAGTGATGCTCGCATTAAGATTAAAAGAGGTAAGGCGTATCTTATTACCAGTCGCTCCGGCATAGAAATACAAGAAAAGCTACTATTCCGCATGATTACACGAAAAATATTTAGACCAGGGGAGCGGAGTATAGAACTGCCAGTAGCCAGGCTGTCTCCCCATTTAACAACTGAAGAGGCTAAATCTGCATTTGAGGAAGCCTTAATAATGCTCTCTGCACCAGCTGTGCTTAGTTATAGAAAGTATTCTTGGACTGTCAAACCGGAAGAAATTGGGGATCTTATAACCTTTAAGGAGGTCCGTGAAAAAGGCGCGGGGAGCAGGGTAGTGCATCGACTCCACGCTGAATTGGATCCCGAAACAACAGAAAAATTCCTGGAGGCATTAACCAAAAATATAAGCATTTCTCCCAAGGATGCTACATTTGACGTCTCGGAAGAGAACGTCAAAGTGATTTCAAGCCGTGACGGTTTTCAAATTGATACCAAATCATTCCTTCCTGAATTTAAGGAAGTCCTCCTAAGAAAACATTATCGCCGTACTGCTACACCAATGATGAAAGTCAAACCAAAGTTGACTACTGAAATGGCAACCTCCATGAGAATCAAAGAGCGCATATCTACATTTACGACGGATTTCGATTCTAAAGCAACGGCTAGAGTACATAATATAAGACTTCTCGCTAGAACGCTGGACGGGAAAATTGTGGCACCTGGCGATATATTTTCCTTTAACGAAGCTATGGGTCCCCGCACAGCAGCAAAAGGATATAAAGAGGCTCCTACAATTATAAATGGAGAACTTGTTCCAACTTATGGGGGAGGAGTTTGTCAGGTTGGAACTACTTTTTTTAACACTATATTCTTCGGAGGATATGAAATTGTTGAGCGTCACAACCATAGCTTTTATATAAGCCGTTATCCTACAGGAAGAGATGCTACTGTCTCTTATGGAGGATATGACATTAGATTTAAGAACGATACTCCGTACCATCTACTGATAAAGACAGCTTCAACTCCAAGCAGCTTGACCGTTACAATTTATAGTACAGATATGGGACGGAAAGTAAGTTTTTATACATCGCCGTTCACCAAATTTACATCCTTCGAGAGTAAATATGAACCTGACCCCTCACTGCCTAAGGATCAGCAAGTTATACGAGAAAAAGGCATAGAGGGAAGAAGGGTGACGGTGACACGAATTGTAAATGAGAAGGGAAGCATTATTCATAAAGATACTATCGTCAGCAATTATAAGCCCAAAAAGGCTGTTATTAGAGTTGGTACCGGTGAAGCAGTAGAACAACCACAACCTGCAGTTACTGCAGGTGAACAAGTACCAACACCACAAGCTCAAGAAGAGACTCCTTCAACCGGTTCTAATGCAAACGAGCAGCAACCCGTCCCCGACAACGTAATACAGCAGAATTCCACAGTGGAGCAGCAAAACTAGGGAAGCAACTATTAGTTTATGGCTGGTAGCTATAAATGGAAAAGAGTTAGTCAAGAGTCAGTAGCTGGGATTTGAAATTTGGATATCACAGTCTTAAAGTTCGGGCGACCTAGTGATTGCAGTGAGGAACAATAACCTATAATTAAATAAACCTGCAACAAAACTCGAAACACGCAACTTAAAACTTGTAATTACTATAAAAAGAAGGTCCCAAGAAACTTTCGGCTACTTCCCCGAAGGGTTTCCCTACTTGCTTCTTGGGACTATTCAATAATAGCATCACGCTTTAAAAAGTCAATATGTAAAGTTAAAATTATGGAAAAAATATGGTAAATTTCATATGCAAACCACAGAATTAGATGAAAAATCCTTGTTTATTATTATCAATCCCCTTGCCGGTAGGGGCAGGGCTCTAAAGCTTGCGCCACACATTGAAAACTTTTTTCACACCCATAATCTCAATTTCAAAATACGGATTACGGGAGAGAAAGGGGAAGCTACAAGTCTGTCCAGGAAGGCTTCAATCGCAGGATATAAAACAGTAGTTGCCGTGGGTGGAGATGGAACAGTAAATGAAGTAGTAAACGGTTTAGTTGGAAGCTCAACAGCCATGGGCATCATTCCTTGCGGTTTCGGAAACGACTGCGCCAGGACCCTCTCTCTTCCTAAAAACTGGAATACAGCTTGCCACTGTATCATACAACGTAAACTAAAAGAGGTTGATGTCGGTATTGCCAATGACAGGTATTTTATCAATGCTACGGGCTCAGGTTTTGATGCTGCAGTAGCAAAGGAATTGATGTCTTACAAGTATCCGTTTCGCGGAATCTGGCCTTATCTCTTTGCCGTGCTCAAAATGCTTGTTCGATTCAAAAGAAATGAAATCAAGTTGGAGTTTGACGGTTCTCAAATTTCAACGAAAGCCTGGCTGGTTGCAGTAACCAATGGTTCAACTTACGGCGGTGGAATGAAAATATGCCCGAATGCGAAAATTGATGACGGTTTGCTAGATTTCTGTATTGTCGGTGACATAAGCATCTGGCTTACCTTTTATTATCTGCCATTAATCATCGCCGGTAAACACATGAACTTATCGAAGATATACAGTGGAAAAGCAACTAGAATTAAATTAACTGTCCCTGACTATTATTTTCATATGGAAGGTGAAGTTATGAAGAACAGCAAGTTTGATATCCATCTCAAACCTCACGCATTAAAGGTTATAGTTGCTTAAGAATAGGAGCTTCTTGATGAAAGCTTATTTAGACCGTTTTGAAAACGACAGAGCTATCGTTATTCTGGAAAAAGGGAAAGAGATTATAGTTTTACCAAGCAAACTTTTGCCCCGAAATTGTAAAGAGGGTGACATACTATCAATTTCTGTTAGAATAGAGAAATCTGAGTTAAACAAAGAGCGGCAAAGCATAAAAAAAGTGCAGAATAATCTTGAAGATCAAAACTAAAAAGTTTCAAAATAAAAAATCGCTCAGCTAATATAATCGAAATACAAATTTAGCCCACTGAAATGTTTCTCTTAAAAAATTATTCTTTAAAAATCGTATTCTTAGTGCTGGCATTTTTTCTTCTCTTTCCAAACTATTGTCTGGCACAAGCAGAAGTAAAATATCTGCCAATTACCTCGTCTTCAGCTATTTTGATAGATGCGCATAGTGGTCGCATCCTGTGGGAAAAGAATTCAAGAGAGAGACGGCCCATTGCCAGCACAACAAAGATAATGACAGCAGTTTTGGTTCTGGAAAGACTTAAGCTAGATGATAAAGTAGAAATAAGTCAAAGAGCTTCTGATGCCGGAGAGTCAGAGCTCTATCTTTCTCCCGGAGAAGAGAGAACAGTTGAAGAACTACTATATGGGTTAATTCTTCGATCGGCAAACGACGCCGCTAATGCGCTTGCTGAAAAGACAGGCGGTTCGGTTGAAGCTTTCGCAACTCTCATGAATCAAAAAGCTCGTCAATTGGGAGCAAAAGATACAAATTTTACCAACCCGCACGGCCTCAAAGATGGCAACCATTACTCTACAGCCTATGATATAGCTCTGATAACCCGCTATGCTCTTAAAAATCCGCTCTTCGCCAGGATCGTTCAAACTAGAGAGCATATTATAGATTGGCCCAATAATCCCTTTCCCAGAGTATGCCAAAACCACAACAAATTATTAAGCATCTATCCTTATGCTACCGGTGTTAAAACGGGATATACCAGAGAGGCAGGCTATTGCCTTGTAGGTTCTGCCAGTAAAGATGGTCTAAAGCTAATATCGGTGATACTCAACGCTTCTAATTCACAGACTCTCTATAATGAAAGTGCACTCCTTCTTGACTACGGATTTAATAACTATTCAAGGATAAAACTGATTGAAAAGGGTAAGAGTTATGGAGTCTATTCTGATTTCGAAAGTGAAGAAAAAACTCCTCTGATTGCTTCCAAATCGCTCTACGCAACTGTTGAAAAGGACTCTAAAAAACTACACAAAGAAATAAACATAATCAAACACTCACCATTACCTATCAGAAAAGGCCAGGTTCTGGGAGATATAACATATAAAAATGGGGATTCAGTAATGGGAATAATAGAGCTTGTAGCAGCAAAGGATATCAAAAAACCAACAATAATTAGCAAGATATCAAGGTCGATCTCGAACATCTTTAGCTATCTGCAAAGGTTTTTTAGTTGAATTAAAATTTTGGTAAGACAGACTCATCCTTTAAGTCTCAATTATCTAATGGCAAATACATGATACATTACGTGCGGGCTACTTCGATTGATTATCACAAAAATTACTGTTATCTTATTCTTAAAGGAGGATAATTGGAACAAGATAATGAACAGGAAGCCATAGTATGGGTTCCTATCACAAAGATATCAACAGACAAGAGAGAAGATACGCAAGACAGAGTAGTAGAAGAATATTGCCTAACTATTTATCTTAATGATACTGAATTAGTAACTCTTTTGTGTTCACCTTGTAAGCTTGAATATCTTGCTTTCGGATTTCTCTCATCTGAGGGGTTACTTGAAGATGCCTCCAACATTATCTCTACCCGACTTGATAGGGAGCGGGGAATAATCTATATAAAGTGTCAAAATGTACCATCACTTGCTTCAACCTTCTTTGAAAAACGCACTATAACCTCCGGATGTGGCAAGGGTACTATTTTTTATAATGTTATAGATTCACTAAAAGCTCAAAAAATAGACAGTAAAATTAGTATAGCCAGCCAGCAAGCTCTCAATTTGATGAAAGAGCTTCAAATTAAATCTGAGTTATTTAAAACTACTGGCGGAGTTCATTCTTGCGCTCTGGCCTCTCCGGATAAGTTAGAAATCGTTACCGAGGATGTAGGTAGACACAATGCTATCGATAAAATCTTTGGTGAATGTATGGTGAGACGCCTTCCAGTCCAAGATAAGGTTATATTAAGCAGCGGACGCATCTCTTCAGAGATTGTCCTTAAAGTAGCAAAGAGAAGTGTGCCATTAATAGTCTCGAGAGCTGCTCCCACAAGTCTTGCTATTCAAATAGCCAAAGAACTTGGAATTACCCTTGTTGGTTTTGCGCGTGGCCACCGTATGAATGTATATACGCACTCGGAGAGAATTACTTAAAATCCTGCAATAACGTTGAAATGAGAATAAAAGCTTCTGATTTTTAGGCTATCGTACTGGTTACGGTCATTAATTTTTACATCAAGCAACCTGTATCGTTAAGCTATCCGCTATCTTAAGAAAGGGGCAATATATGGATGATTTCGATGTAAATGAAGATGTGCTTGTTAATCTCCACCAAAAAAGTGATCAGGAACTGCGGGAAATCTTGGATAAGCTGTATGCTGAAGAGGAGCAGATATCTTACCAAAGAAGGATACTGCATGGAAAGATAGATATTATCCGAGCTGAATTAGTGGAAAGGTTAAAGGGCAGCAGGGAAGAGGGAAGGAGTGCTATTTCCAGCAGGGATATTCAGCGCCTTAGTGAGATTCTAGCTAAAGGAGGGAAGTAAATTCCAATAGATAATATCATAGATTTTTCCATATCTATAAGAGTTATGCGTTTACTTGTTTAATTAGATAAAAACGCATTGGCTTACTGTAAGAAGGTAAATTTATACTATACACTTATTTTTGGCTAGATAATGTTGCAGCTAGACACAAAAAGAGTTAAACTCTTTATTTACAAAAAGAGAGAAAATCTTAAGAAAAATTATAGCTTCATGGTGCTTAGCAGAAGGAATTTTCTTTTAGAAATTGAATCTTAAGTTAAGGATTACATTATTTTGAGGTGGTAGTTCAATGGCAGAAAAAGAAGCTCGTTTCAAAAAACTCTTGAGAGATTTTTTCGAAGATTTAAGCGAAGACATTGTAGAGGAAAGAGTTATCAATTATGTGATACGAGAGCTTCATCAGGGAAGAAATCTTAGAGTAATTTTACAGGACCCTTATGTACGCAACCGGCTTAACGAAGAGAAAGTAACTCGCGTTATGGAAAACCCTCAAATAATAGAAGTTGTAGAAGATCAGCTCAATAAAGCTTTTAAAACACAGGATTTCACCTTTAAAGAATAAGTGGATAGATGCTATGATTATTTGTCCTCAATGTGGAAATCAAAACGAAGAAGGTAGTAAATTCTGTAATCTATGTGGGTCAAAACTTACTGAATCCGAGCTTGAAGATACTATTTCGTTTGCTCCTGTTGAGCAGGAAGAGGAAGAAATTGCTATAGCTCCTGAGGCTCCTGAAGAAGGAACTCTATTAGTCGTTAAGAAAGGTCCTAATCCAGGAGAAAAGTTTCCCTTTTTCAAAGAGGAGATTGACCTGGGCAGGGATCCTAAAAGTGATATTTTTTTAAATGATATCACTGTATCGCGCACACACGCGAAAATCACTCAGGAGGGTAAATCATTCTTTCTTTCTGATTTGGGCAGTTTAAATGGCACTTATCTTAACTCAAAGCGAATTGAGAAAGAGATTCTTAAAAGTGGAGACGAAATTCAGATCGGAAAATTTAAATTAGTATTCTTTAGCAAAACAGGGCCATAGAACGGTTTATAATCAGTAATGGGCCATTAATTTCAATAACAGATAGTACCAGAGGTGAGGCTTATGATTACTGAAAAAAAATACCTTACTATTGGTGAGGTAGTTTCAAAGCTGCGAGAGGAGTTTGATGATCTAAGTATAAGCAAAGTACGTTTTCTGGAAAATGAAGGTCTTATTAAACCTTACCGAACCTCCGGGGGATACCGTAAGTTCTCACCTAGCGATGTACAAAAGCTTCGTCTTATACTGAAACTCCAAAAGGAAAAATACCTTCCCTTAAATGTTATTAAACAGAGATTGGAAGACGAAAATCAAACTCAGGTTGAGCGCGAACTCCAGCAAGAAACAGAAACACGAGGGAGAAAACAAGGAATGGAACTTCCTAGAAATCTCCCCTTAGATACTGCCTTAGAAATCACTGGTTTATCGCAAAATGAACTAAATGAGCTTGAGGCATTTGGATTGATACACCCTAAAGAGACATCCGAAGGAAAGATATACAGTGCAACAGATGTAGAGATAATGCGACTGAGCAAGGAACTTGCTCATTTCGGAATACAACCTCGTCATTTAAGAATGTATCAACTCTTTGCGGAAAGAGAAGCAGTCTTTTTTGAACAGATATTGCTTCCCTCTTTAAAACAAAAAAGCCCGGAAAGCAGAAAAAAAGCAGCTCAAACTCTGGCTGAATTACTAGATAGATCCCGACAACTCAAACATCTGGTTCTTAAAAATTCCCTGCAGATGCACCTTCGTAACGTATAATCCTAGACTAAGACATTTTTTAAATTCTCGCCATGCCAACGCAAAAATATAGGTTTATTGTTGATCAAATGCTGGGACGTCTAGCAAAGTGGCTTCGTCTTTTAGGGTTTGATACCTTTTATAGCAGCGAGATTGAAGATAGAGAACTTCTACGTATAGCTAGAGAGGAGGGCAGGATTATCATCACCAGAGATACAGGTTTAATGCAAAGGAGGGAGATTAAAAAAGGAAGAACAAAAGCCATATTTATCAACCAGGATACATTGGACGACCAACTCAAGCAGCTTGCTCAAGATTTACAGATAACTAGAGCCAATAGAAATCCTTATTGTGCCATTTGCAACATTCCTGTCGAATTGGTTGAAAAAAGAGCCGTTAAGGATTATGTACCCGAATATGTTTATGCCACTCAGAAAAATTTTACCAAGTGTCCCCGTTGTGGGCGGTACTACTGGCAAGGAACTCACTGGCAACATATCGAGGAAAGGCTGGATCAAGTTTTTAGAAGCGGTGAGAAGTCCTGAGCATAAGTGGCAGTAGATAATTAAGTCCCATTAGTAGAATTCCAACAATAGAGAAAATAGCAATAATAAGCCCTCGCCGCTCGCTCTTGGGGAATCTAAGGGAAGCAAAATTAAGGGTCCCGTAGAATAACCAGATAATAAGAGAGCCAACCTGTTTGGAGTCCCAATTCCAATAGTTTGCCCATACTCTTTTAGCCTGGAAAGTTCCGACTAGCAATCCCAAAGTTAGAAATACGAAACCCGCACCTAAATAAACACGGCTCTGAGTTTCTCTGGTGGAGAGTATAGCCTTTCGCAGTTCTTCCAGCTTGTCTTTCCAATTATAGCGCCTTAATATTAGATAGATCGTACTACCTACAGCTGAAGCTAGAAAGAGCACGTATCCGACTATCATCAACATAATATGAAATTTACACAGACTCCAACTCACAGTAACAAACCTCTGGAATATACGTTAGTTTAGCAAGTCTCTGCTTGGGTATTGTGATAATTTGTATAGTAGTTTTCTGTTTTTCCTAGTTTAATCCTTTAAATACTTGACAAAATAAGCAGGATGTTGCATAAAATCATTGAATAAACACAACATATTGTGGAAAAGGAGCAGAAAGGAAAAAATATTGCCGGAAAACAAAATAGATAGTATAAAATTTGCCCATCCCTCTGAACGAGAGTGCGCTAAAATCCTGGACTTTTATCAGATAAAATGGGAATACGAACCAAAAACCTTCCCGTTAGAATGGGACCGCAAAGGAAATATTATTCTGAGCTTTACTCCAGATTTTTACCTACCTGAACTTGATCTCTATATAGAGCTCACTACGTTAAACCAAAAGTTGGTTACTAAGAAAAATAAAAAGGTTCGCCGCTTGCGGGAGCTCTATCCTGACATAAGAATAAAAATATTCTACCAGCGAGACTTTAAAAAGCTTCTGCAAAAATATGGACTAATAAAATAGAAAGCGACACCTAAATGCCTATACTATCCCTGGGCCAAATTCTATTCACAGAAGAAGAAATCCAGGCAAAAGTAAAGGAACTCGGAAATTTAATCTCAAGAGATTATCAAGATAAAGACCTCCTTCTAGTCAATGTTTTGAAAGGAGGCGTTGTTTTTTTAGCGGATCTTCTGCGATACATAAACATTCCTGTCTCAATTGACTTTATGGCCATATCAGGCTACGGTGCTACTACTACCAAAGCCGGAGTTGTTAAAATAGTAAAAGACCTTGATGAAAGTATCGAGGGCAGAAATATACTTATAGTCGAGGATATTATCGATACTGGCCTCACATTAGGCTACCTTATAAAAAATCTTATATCGCGCAATCCAGCCAATCTCAAAATCTGCACCTTGCTGGATAGGTCCATTAGACGTATTGTTGACATTGTCATAGACTATAAAGGATTTGAACTACCTGATGTTTTTGTTGTCGGATATGGACTTGATTACCAACAACTCTACAGAAATCTTCCTTATATTGCGGTTTTAGAAATATCTGAAGAAGTCAATTTTGAAACTATTAAGGAGATGTAATCAAAGTTTAAAGTAGAATGATCGAGGATTCTAGAGTTTAAGTGAATACAAAATTAAAAGATTTTGCAACCTGAATCTCTGACCTCTTGATTCCTATAATCTATTAAAAATACTTACAAATATAATTAGAGATGGAAGCTATTGAAACTCTGCGAAGATTAAGATATGCCATAATCGGAATAGCCCTAATACTTATTCTGGGCACTGTGGGTTACCGCTTCATAGAAGGATGGACGCTTCTTAACAGCTTTTACATGACATTGATTACTATATCTACTGTCGGATTTAGAGAAATAGCTCCCCTTACAAATCTTGGGAAGATATTTACTATGGTTATTATTCTTGCAGGAATTTGCACAGCTGCCTATACTTTAGCAACAGCGATAGAATTCATGGTCGAAGGTCACTTCTTTGGCCTTATGGGAAGGAGAGCAATGGAAAGAAAATATACCCAATTAGAAAAACATTATATTATTTGCGGTTATGGAAGAGTTGGCCGTCAAATAGCTAGAGAACTGAAGGCTTCCAATGTACCCTTGGTAGTGGTCGACCACAATCCAACTTCCTTAGAAACTTGCCGTAAAGATGAACACATTTACATAGAGGGAAACGCTGCTGACGACGAGACACTTAAAAAGGCTAATATCGAAAAAGCACGAGGTCTTGTAGCTGCCAGCGATTCTGACCCTGATAATGTATTTATTACGCTTTCCGCGCGCGGATTAAGCTCAGATTTACTAATAGTTGCAAGAGCCAGTCAGGAAGAGTCCTTCGAAAAATTGCGGAAAGCAGGAGCCAATCGAGTAATCTCACCATACCTTATTGCCGGCAGACGAATGGCTTCGCTTTTACTTCGTCCGTTGGTTACCGATTACTTGGATATAGTAACCTATGCTGAAAACCTTGAGTTCAATCTTGAAGAAGTTGAGATAAATAGCCATTCGACTATATCCAGCCGAACCATAAAAGATTCGAACATCCGTGATAAAGCTGGTGTATTAGTGCTAGCTATAAAGAAAAAAGATCATGAAATACTTGCTAATCCCTCTATTGACACTTTAATTGAAGTAGGTGACAGGCTCGTCGTTATGGGGACGCCTGATCAACTCGAAGCCCTGGAAAAATATATATAACTTGGTATTATGTGTTACCAATAAAGGTACTATGTGCTGTTACTGACAAGTAGATGAAAAGGAGGCATCTATGGATCTAAAAACGTATATCAGGGACATACCTGACTTCCCCAAACCAGGTATTGTTTTTAAAGACATTACGCCCTTACTTCAAAGCCCTAAAGCTTTTCAATATGCAATTGACAGCATAGCCAAGAGATACAGTAGCGATAAGGTGGATTTGATCCTCGGTGCAGAAGCCAGAGGTTTCATAATAGGCGGTGCCCTGGCATATAAACTTAATAGCGGGTTTATTCCAGCACGCAAACCGGGTAAACTGCCCCATAATACAACCAAGGCAGAATACGAATTAGAGTACGGAATGGATAGTCTGGAAATGCATATGGATGCTATAAAACCGGGAGAACATGTTCTAGTAGTAGACGACGTATTGGCCACCGGTGGTACAGCTTCTGCTAAAGTTGATTTGGTTGAGCAACTTGGCGGTAAAGTAATAGGGGTGGCTTTTCTTATTGAGCTAACGGCACTTAATGGGAGAGACAAGCTCGGTAACCATAACGTATTCGCACTTATGAAATATTAGATACCTGAGAAAGGTTTAAGACTACTAGTCTTCAAAAAAGCCTTGATACAGTCTTTTTTGATAATTAGCTTCAGGTCTGCCAAGATAAACATTTACAACCCTCAGATAATAAAACTATCCCTTTGTCCCAACTTTTTATTGACTTAATATCAAATTTGATATAAGTATGAAATTGAAAGACATTATTTATTGAAGAAGGGTACGTTGTGAGCAACGACCAGGTTTCAGGTTACGAGCATCACTCAGAAGCACCAGATGACTTTGCAAAGAACGAAAGAAACGGGGAATCTCTGGTGCGCCTAACTTTATATCCCGCAAATAAACCATCAAAGCCTAGTCAACATCTCAAGCAGAAAAGACTCGAATATGCTTCGCAATCGGAAAGGGAGCTAAAAAAAGCCCACTCACTCCCTAAACTCCTAACCAAGAGCTTCCTTCCTTTTTGCATCCTCTACTTACTTTCACAGAAACCGAGGTACGGAAATGAAATTCTAAATTGGCTGCGTGATAGGGCAGGTCTTTGGGCTGCAAGTCCCGGAACAATTTACCCTCTGCTACAGCATCTTGAACAAGATGGATTGATACAGGGAAGATGGGAGCCTGGAATAAAAAGACCGCGTCACGTATACGAAATTACTAATAATGGAAGAACCACTCTCAGCAAGCTTCAGACAAGTGTCCTTGGTCAGCTTAAGTCCTCATTAAAGATTCTTGGCGATCTGGTTGATGAAATTCAAACGAGGTTGAAATAGGTCTCCAAAAATCCTTATTTGGCTAAACAAGAGATATCTGATTAAGCAGAAATAGCAGGAATTATGGGCATTTATAAAGAATTTTATACATTAAATAAGTATGTCTTAAAATGCTACAAACCTCATAGTAACCAACCTGAAAACAGCTTATTTCACCAATCTAAGGAAAGGTAATTGAAAAGAGAAAAAGATCGAGAAAAAGCTAGACTTGAAGCAATTATCTCCAGCACCACAGATGGTCTTATTGTTTTCGACAAAGAGGATCGCATAACCCACATTAATCCGGCGGCAGAAAAACTTCTCGGTATTGAAAAACAGAAGGTGCTTAATCAAACTATCCCTATGTCGAGCCTTCTCAACAAGAATCCCAAAATAAATAGAGAGCCTCTGGTCGATTGTTGGGACGTGCTAGACTGTGAGGAATCAGAATGTCCTGTATTTCAAGTAAAAGAAGCAAGGTGCTGGACCTTTCCCCAGACTAGATGTTTTGGGAGAATTCAAAGGAACCTAAAAGAGAGATATGAATTATGTAAAGACTGTAAAGTCTTTCAGCTAAATTTAGAGATAGTTGAGGAGACGGGAATGCCTTCAACCGAGGAAGCATTTATTAAGTCTTCTGGCAAAACTTTGAAGATTATAACCGACCCAGTGCTTGATGATGAAGGTAATTTTTTAGGCTATATGAAGACGTTGCAGGACATTTCCCTGGAAAAAGAAGTAGACCGGATGAAAACTGAGTTCATCTCTACCGTTTCCCACGAACTTCGCACACCTTTAACCTCAATCAAAGGATACGTAGACCTAATCATTGACGGAGAAGCTGGTGAAATCAACGAGGTTCAACGAGAATTTCTCGAAATCGTAAAGCAAAACAATGACCGCCTGGTAAGCCTTATTAATGACCTTCTGGATGTATCACGTATAGAATCAGGTAGAGTTAAACTTAAGAAGGAATCCCTGATTTTAAGAGAGGTGGTAGAACAAGCGGTAACCAGCATCGAAAACCTGGCAAAAAGCAAGGAGATGCATATATCTCTAAGTATCCCCAGCGAGTTACCTAAAGTATTTGCAGATAGATCCCGTATCGTCCAGATTATTGTAAATCTACTGAGCAATGCCATTAAATATACTCCCGCCAAAGGCTGTATCCGCATTACTGCAAGGGCTTCTGATAGCAAAGTAGCCACCAGCATAAGCGATACGGGCGTTGGAATCCCCACAGAACACCTAGATCGTCTTTTTGTTAAATTCTATAGAGTTGACAGCTCTCTTACTACAGAGGTCGGTGGTACTGGCCTGGGACTGGCTATTGTTAAATCTATAGTAGACCTTCATGGTGGTGAAGTTTGGGCGGTAAGTAAGGTAGGAAAGGGAAGCACCTTTACCTTCACTCTTCCAGTTGAACCGAAAAAGGAAGTTAAGAAATTACCCGGTGCTGAGGAAATAACTCTACATGAGGGCGACAAAATTCTGATAGTGGATGACGAACCGGACATAGTTAAGCTTATACAAATACTCCTTTCAAAAGAAGGTTTTAACACCATTTGTGCTCTTAATGGACCGGATGCTCTTAAACTTGCACAGAAGGAAAACCCTGATCTGATTACTCTGGACATCATGATGGAAGAGATGAATGGTTTTGAAGTCCTTCGCGCATTAAAGGAGGATCCTACGACAAAGGGGATTCCCGTAGTTATGCTGTCCATAGTAGCTGATGAATATAAATGTCTTCGCGTAGGAGCGTCCAGTTTTCTTTCCAAGCCTATTGAACCCAAAAAACTGATTAGTGTTATAAACAGTCTGCTTGATCGCAAAGGTCCAAAAGGAAATATACTTATTGCTATTGATGACCGTGATCTGGCTCACATGATAAGCGGAGTTCTTAAAGAAAAAGGCTTGGATGCTCTCAAGGCAAGAGAAATAGAGGAGACTCTAAAACTAGCCCAGAATAAAAAGCCAGAATTAATCATTCTCGACCTGGATGTTTCTCATACTGAAATTCTCAAACTTATAAAAAATTTGAAAAGAAGCAAAAAAACAAAGAATATTCCAATAATAGCGTTAACCGGAGAAAGAATCGAAGAGGCATTTTCAAGAGCAATTCAACCTGGCAAAGAGGAGGTTAAGACCTTCTCACCTGATATCCTAATGAGGAAAATTGAGGAGTTACTGAAAGGGACACATAATATCGATGCCTAAGATTTTAGTGGCTGACGACGAACCACACATTTTGAAATTGGTAAAATTTACACTGGAAAACCACGGTTTTGAAATATTAGAGGCAGAAAATGGATTGGCAGCGATTGAACTGGCCAAACGGGATAAACCCGATATGATCATTCTTGATGTTATGATGCCACTTATGAGTGGATATGACGCTTGTATGAAACTGAAGGAGATTCCAGAGACCAAAAATATTCCGATAGTTATCCTTTCAGCCAAAACTCAACAATACGAAATCAGTAAGGGAATGGAAATGGGAGCTGATGCCTATCTCAATAAACCTTTTACTCCCAAGGAACTGCTCGCAGAGGTGGAAAAAGTACTTAAAGGGATTCATTCAGAAAGAGGTGACAAGTGTTGAAAAGAACCAAAATATTAGTAGTCGATGACCAACCGGATATAGTAAAACTGGCACGCGTGAAGCTGGACAAAGATTTTGACGTGTCTGAAGCTTTCAACGGAGAAGACGCTCTCAAAAAAGTGGAAGCCGAAAAGCCGGATCTAATCATTTTGGACGTTATGATGCCAAAAATGGACGGCTGGGAGGTTAATAAACAGCTTAAGGAACATCCAGAACATAAGAATATTCCTGTAATTATGTTAACGGCACGAGGCCAATATGAAGATCAGCTTAAAGCGGTTGACACGGGAATTGACGAATATGTTACTAAACCTTTTAGCCCGCAGAAGCTTTTGGATACTGTGAAAGAAGTTTTGGAAAAGAAAGCTAGCACCTGGTATCCTGAGGATGCAGAAAAAAGATTCAAAACTGCCAAACTTCGTACAATGCTTGACATTATGAAGAAGAAAGAACGTGGGGAGTAAGTTTTAAGGGGAAGAAAGAAAATACGGATTAAAGGTTATTAGTTTACATAACATATATTATCAGGCTTTATATCTTTATATTAGCTGTTTCTTTGCCAGGCTCACCAAATAGTTAAACGTTAATACGGGTGTCGCAAATCTATCCAGACTTATCATTCTGGAGGTCGTTATTGGACCATAAGTGCCATGAAGTTCAGAAATGCGAATATACAAAAAATCATAATTGTCCTGCTTATGAGAATAAAAAGAATTGCTGGGAGACTCCGAATATTCCATGTTGCAAGCGGAATGAAAAAAGACGCTGCTTGAACTGCTCGGTACATTATTTTGCATATACTAAAGAAATCATCCCGAGCTACCCGGTCAAGCCCGATACTATACGCTTCCTGTAATCCCCAACCTCATATATCTTAAAATAACGTATAAACCGCATAAAACCGCATGGCTAAGCCTCTTATCAGCTTTCGCTCAGACGCTCTGAAATCGATTCTAAGCCTTTATACAAGCTATATTAATAGTTTTCCCTTTAAAAAATAAACGAACCCGTGTTCGTATAAATCTTGGTGGTATTTCAATTTAAAAGGCCACGTGAATATTTGGCCGAAAGAGCATAAAAAAACGTTATAAGACAAGGATCAAGGTTCGTAAGTTATGTAAAAGAGGCAAAGGGATCAAAATTAAAAAAGCTGCCAGAAGCAGCTAGCATTTTTTTGACAAATATCACTCCCAATCCATAATGACTGCTTGTTTCTAATGACTCATAACCTGCTAACCAACCCAAAATGATACGAGTTCTCCCATGTCTACGTTTACCAATCCTTTATCTGTTATTTTGAGTTCAGGAATTACTGCTAGTGAAATAAATGAGAGAATCATGAATAGATTTGGTAACGATGATCCGAGCTCCTTCGCCTTTTCTTTTAGACTTTTAAGTTTCTTGTCAACAAAGTCAATAGGTTTGTCAGACATCAAACCGCCAATAGGCAGCGCCAGCGATTCCAATACCCTGCCTTTTAGAACGACTGCCAGACCGCCGTCCATTTCTGAAACAGTATTCGCTGCAAGAGCCATATCGTCATCGCTTACCCCTGCTATTACAACATTATGAGAATCGTGTGCAACACTTGAAGCAATTGCTCCTCTCTTTAGCCCTAAACCCTGTAAAAGACCGGTGGTTTTTGCCTGTGTCCCCCTGTGCCTTTCTATAACAGCTACTTTTATAATATCTTGCTCCAGATCAGGCACTACCTTACCCTCTTCAATTCTTGGTCTCATATGGACTTCCTTAGTCAATATCTCTCCAGGTATTATTTTGATTATCCTGCAAAGACCCTTAGCTGCTTCGATTTCAAAATCTCCAGCCTTCAAATGAGGAAGATTCAGACTAAATCGGACCCGTGAGGGAATTTCAGTCTCCTGTATTTCACGAACAAACTCTCCTTCCTTTACTACTTCCTTTCCTTCCTTCACAACTGAATCTACAGTCACTCTTTCCAGGTTATCTATGATTACCAGATCTGCTACTTTCCCTGGGGCAATACCCTCTCTATCCCTAAGGCCAAAATATCTCGCAGGATTGACTGAAGCCATCTGTATTGCCCTGACTGGGTCCATACCATTTTCTATAGCTACTTGTAGCATATAATCAACATGTCCTTCATCTTGTATATCTTCAAGGTCACGATCGTCAGTTCCCAGCATGCAGCGGGAATAAGAAAAGTCATTGACCACAGGAAGTAATTTACGGAAATCTTTTGCAGTCGATCCTTCCCGCAATATTAGAAACATCCCCTTTCTAATCTTTTCTCTAGCTTCTTCCAGCTCTGTGCTCTCATGGTCAGAACTTATTCCAGAAGCAATATATGCTTCTAGCTCTCTATTGGTTAAACCCGGGGCATGACCATCAATAAGATATGTAGAGAAATATTCCATCTTCTCCCACACATTACTGTCCAGTGTTAGAACCCCAGGATAATTCATCATTTCAGCCAGCCCCAGCACTTCTTCCCTTTCGGCAAGTTCATGTAAATCTCTCCCGCTCAATTTAGCACCGCTTGTTTCCATATTTGTAGCTGGCACACACGAAGGAAGCATAAAAAAAATTGAAACTGGAAGATTATGTGAGGCTTCCAAAAAATACTCCAATCCTTCTATACCGGCAACATTGGCAATTTCGTGAGGGTCTGCAACAATTGTCGTTGTCCCATGTGCAACTACTGCTCTAGCAAATTCCTCGGGGCTTAGCATTGAGCTTTCCAGATGAACATGGCTATCAATAAAGCCAGGACAAAGATATTTTCCTCTAATATCAATCTCAACTAGAGCCTCAAGTTTTCCTATTCCTGCGACCCACTTATCATATATTGCTACATTTTCTCTTTCTATTGATCCGGTAAAACAATTTACTAGCCGACAATTCTTTAGCAGAATATCTGCAGTTTTTTCACCTTTAGCCACCATAACCAGATTCTTCTTTTGCTCTATCCATCTATGCAGGTCTACACCTATGGGTTTCCCCCTAAACATTCAGTTCCCTTTCAGTCTTTACTACCTTCTTTGCTTCTCTGAGAATTCCAATTATCTCTTCGATTCTCTGATTGTTTATTTCTATCTCCTCTAATATTAAGCCTTCTTGACAGTCTTCCAGCGTATATTAGAGGATTTCTATAAGGTTTTGAATTTGCTCTCCAGTGAACTTACATTTGAATAGTTTCTTTGCGACCATCTCATTTCCCTCCTTGTTTCTTTTCTCACATACTATTACAATGTCTTTTTTTGCTTGCTATACCATACTTATCTTATACCCATAAAATAACAATTCGCTGTCTCCAGAAACCAAAAAGGCCCGCTTAAAAGCGAGCCTTATCTTTCACTCTTAATATTATTCCTTCTTCTTAAAAGCCCTTTGTTGTTCAGCCATCTCACGCAACCTTCTATCCACCATATAGTTTATAGTCCCTTTTTTATATGTACCATCAGCCCTCCGCTTACCTGCTTCTACTCCTGTTAGTATCTCTATACCTTCCTCTATGGTTCTCACCGGATATATATGAAATCTCTTCTTCTTCACAGCTTCCACAACTTCGTCTTTCAACATTAAATTTTTCACATTCTGTAATGGGATAATGACCCCCTGTTCACTGTTCAATCCCTTAGCCTTGCAGACATCAAAGAAACCCTCGATTTTCCTATTGACACCGCCTACGGGCTGTATTTCTCCCCTCTGATTAACGGAACCTGTTACTGCTATTCCTTGTTTAAGCGGCACCCCGGAAATACTCGACAGAATAGCGTAAAGCTCTGCACTGGATGCACTATCACCTTCAACCTCTTCGTAGAGCTGCTCAAAGCAAATACTTGCTGAAAAAGAAAGAGGTTTATCCATAGCATACTTTTCTCCTAAGTATCCGGTAAGAATCATAACTCCCTTGTTGTGAATCCGGCCACTCATCTTAACCTCGCGTTCGATATTTATAACTTCCCCTTTTCCCATATAGGCTCTGGCCGTTATGCGAGACGGTTTTCCAAAAATATAATCTCCAAGGCCTATGATTGAAATTCCATTAACCTGACCGGCAACAGTGCCACTCGTATCTATAAGGATCGTTCCATCTCTTATCATTTCTTTTATCTTTTCTTCAATCATACTGGAACGGTATATTTTTTGTTCGATAGCTTTCTCAACATGCACTGCCTTAACCACATTGTTATTATCCCGTTGAGCCCAAAAGCTAGCCTCACTAATAAGGTCGGTAATTTCGATAAACCTGGTGGACAGCTTTCTTTGGTCTTCTGCAAACCGCGCGCCGAATTCTACAACTTTCGCTACCCCGCTTCTGTCAAAATGTCTTAGATTCTGTTCCTGACAACGTGCACTAATAAAAGCAGCGTAGCGATTCGCTTGCCTCCGTGTATTATCCATCTCTATATCAAAGTCAGCTCTTACTTTAAACAACTTCCTGAAATCCTCGTCGTATTGATAAAGTAAATAGTAAATAAGTGGGCTCCCTATAAGTATCACCTTAATATTTAAAGGAATTGGTTCAGGTTCCAAGGTAGCTGCTGGGAATAGTCTAAATTGTTCTCCAATATTTTGAATCTTCACTTCCTTGCTTTCCAATACCCTTTTTAAAGCATCCCATGATAGAAAATTTGTAAGCACATCAAGAGCTTGTAATACCAAATACCCTCCATTTGCTCTATGAATTGCTCCCGCTTTAAGCATGGTGAAATCAGTAACCATTGCCCCAAATTGACCTTTATATTCCATGCGTCCTACTAAATTATAGTAAGTGGGATTTCTTTCTATTACTACAGGTGCACCTTTGGCTTTGCAATTATCAACAAGCAGATTAACTTTATAGCGGTCAAATGTTGCTTCAGTTGCCAGAACTTCCAGACCCGGAACAGGAATCGCGGGCTTCTTCTCTTTTAACTTAAATATATCCAGATGTGTAATTATGTCTTCTTGCACCGACTTGAGATAGTCCGCTACTTTTGAATGGTCTTTATACTTATTTTTTAATTTATCCAGTATATGACCTACGGCAAAAAGCGCAACTTCTTGATCCAGTTTACTTATCTTTTCTCTCGTTTCTTTCTCCATCTCTCTTACTTTATTCAACATCTGGTTTATCTGAGCTTGTAATTCCTCTGTGTTTTCTTGTATTTTCTTTTGTTCAGCTTCAGTAAGCTTATCGAATTCTTCTCTCTTCAACGGTTTACCGTCTTTAATAGGAATAGTGGCTATACCCAGCACTGTTAGCTCAATCGCAAAACTTTTTTTCTCAGCTGCTCTCTGCAATTCGCCTAAAAGTTTATCCCTTTTGGCTTGAAATCTATTCATGATACTGTTTCTGCGCTTTTCATACTCTTCTCCCTCAAATACTTTTGGAATCTCAACTCTGCAATCTTCTATCAACTCATCCATATCGCTTGTAAATACACAGCCGAGCCCCGGCGGTAACTCAATAGCTAGAGGCTTATCGTGTTGTGCAAAATTATATACATAACACCAATCTGATGGTGCCGATTCTTTCCCGGCTATTTTCTTTACAAAGTTTCTAACAGTTGAATCCTTGCCTGTTCCAATAGGACCCGCAACATAAAGATTGAATCCTGTCATTTTGATGCCAAAACCAAATTCTAGCGCATTTAAGGCCCTCTTCTGCCCTACCGTTGTTTGCAACGGAGCAACCTCTTCAGTGGTTTTAAAACTAAACTGATTAGGGTCACATGCCCTTTTAAGCTTATCCGCTGATAGCTCTTTGTATTTTTTTACCATACTATTACCTCCTTAACTAATCCCTATCAGCTTAAGGTAATGTTATCAACTTTCTCAATATCTTCCTAGTACAACAATCATCAGATGTAGAAGCGTACTTAATAATCTTTCGTTAATTATTCTTTGTCAATACCCTGCACTAAAGCTCCATATGCTGTCATTCATTATAACAATATTTAGTCAATTTACTCTAGTCAAAAGCTTTTGTTCTGTCCTGCTCAGATTTTGGGATAAAATACATAGAGATGGGAGGTATATTTTTACCAAATGCAAGAAGGCTCACCCTTTATAGCTACCTTAAAATAGGTACGCAGTAACTTTTGAGTAAGCCCTCTCTTCTTTTATCTTGCTTTAATTTTTCTCACTTTAGATTTTATTGAAGACTGAAATTATCAAATACAGTCCCACCGCCGTTTCCACCATAAACTCGCAGTATTACCCGAGCTTTCACTGTTTTTTCTGGAGCTAGTACGTCTTTGAAAGGCTCAACGGTTTTATAGTAAAGATCGCTTATTCCTAAAGTAGCACCATCGTTAGTATGGGTTTCTAATACACTTCCCTGATCGTCCAGAAATTGCAGATAGAATTTCACGTATGAAGGGTCCCAGGCACCAGCTGCATTAGTTGAATTGGAAACAACATCAATTTTTTCACTATATTTTTCTCCAGCAGCTACCTCAAAATCTCGATATATTTGTTTAAAGTTGGTGCCATTTCCTCCGCAGGAAATACCTTGAGCCGACCCTCCAGTTACTCTAAGATTATAATCTCCCGGACCTCCGCCGGAGGAATATGCAGTCCAGGCAAGTGCGACTCCATTGCGCCATTCAGTATTTCTGACAAAACTTTCTCCTATTACTCTCTTCTCGGTTCCGTCCGAAACATCAAAGAAGTTGAGGCCACGAAATACTGCTCCTCCTCCCTTTCCACCAAGAACCTGCAATACAATACGGGCATGATGTGAACCAGCAGGTGCAACCGATATGAAGTACATCTTTTTCCAGGTACTACCCAAAAGTTCTTCTGTTGTTCCTTCAACCGCACCAGGAACCTGTGTGCCGCTTTGACCATGTGTAGAAATTACTGTGCCGTCTTCCCGGTCATACTGAACCCACATTCTTACGTAACTGGAATCAACTTTACCCTCAGTGTTCATAGCATTGGAGATTGCCCAAACAGAAATTTTGTAACTATAGCCCTGCGATACTGCTACATCCCTATAGATACTCTTATAATTAGCTCCATCGCCACCACAAGAGATTCCTTGTCCACTGTCATATATATGGTTGATATCCCCAGGACCTCCTCCGAATTCCGATGAGGTCCAGCTGTCTGCCACGTAAGGGTTTACCCAGGATTCGAAATTATCCTCATAGGGAACTGCGCCATAGGTAACTGTGGCACTCAGACTGAACAGCAAGCATAGAATCAAAATACTTAGTCTTTTCATTTTAAATAACACCCCCCCTTTTTTCAAAATTCGTTGATGTTCCGCGGTTCCACCTACCAAATAAAACGAATCAATGTAAAAGTATTGCATTTCAAAATTATGCACTCTCTTATGGCAACAGATTTTCTTTCTGTGCGTTATAATTATTAAATATGTGGACTTTCGATTCTTTGAGCGGCAACTATCTCTATTCACAGTTCAGCTGATGAAATACAGGTGAGTAGCCATATGGATCCGCGAATTGAAGAACGACTTGTGGAACAGGCCAAGGGAGATGCTTCAGCCTTCAGCGAACTTTATGATTATTACTTCCCCAAAGTATATTCTTATGTCAGCTATCATCTTTCCAACAAAAATGAAGTTGAAGAAATTGTTTCACTCACCTTTCTCAAAGCTTTAGAAAAACTCTCCACGTTTACCTGGAAAGGTTTTTCTTTCTCATCCTGGCTTTATCGAATTGCAAGAAACAATATCATCGATCTCTTTAGAAAGAATAAAGGTAACCGTACGATTTATTTGGAGAGTCTCCCTGAAGGAGCCAGTTTTGTTGTTGATGACGGTAATCTGCTTGAGGATAATCTAATTAACAAAGAAGAAGGCTGGAATTTAATTAATGCCATTCAAGATTTACCGCTGGGCGCAAAAGAAATAATTGCATTAAAATTTGGCGCTGGTTTAACCAACAGGAAGATTGCCCAAATTCTAAATATTAAAGAAGGAACAGTTGGATCTAAACTGTATCGAGCTTTACGTATATTGAGAGAGATTCTCAAAGATGAAAACGCTGGTGATTTTGACAGCAGTAAAACCGCTTTACCATATTCGCCCGATACTCAGAACGTCCATCGCATAGGAGCCAGGAATGTTCAACCACGAAAATAATGATGAGCTTATAAATAAAATTGAGCAGTTATTATCCGGTCAAATAACGCTGGAAAATGCTAAGGCGGATACCAATCGTGAAGAGAGAGAGCTTCTTGACCTGGTTAATCGTTTAAATAACCATCAGAGTACCTTCAATCCTTCTTTTAAATCAAGTCTGCAAAGAAAGCTGATGAAACACTATCAGCGCCCAAGGTTTGCATTAAGAACCCTTTGGCCTGGATTTACAAGACTAAGAATTATTACTGCCAGTTCGCTCGCTGCACTTCTTCTACTCAGCGGGATAGCTATGGCTATCCCAGGTATGAGAAAGCTGATTATTAATCCTCCGTCCGGAAACATTGAAGTAATATCTGCTCCCGAAAAGGCTAAGGTATTTCTCAACACTTCTTTTAAAGGCACTACTCCCCTTCGCTTAAAGGATATAGCTGCTGGTTCATACGAATTGAAGGTAAGCAAGGATAACTATGAAGATTGGTCGGGTCTGTTGAAAGTGAAGCCAGACAATACTCTTAGAATTGTTGTTGAACTTAACAGCATCGAACTTGTTGTAGTCAAACCTAAATCTACTCCTAAAGCAGACAATTCCCGTTTGGAGGAAACTCCTATCATATCCCCTCCTGCAATTGACAAGGAAACAGGAGAAACTGCAAAACAAAATAACGTTACTGACACATCCGGAGAAAGTGAATCAAACCCTGAAACCGATTCAACCATTTCTCAAACCGAATCAGGTTCTCAGCAAAGCGAATTATTACCTTCTTCGGAATCTCTTATCATCGCCAGCGATAAAACTATATACCGTATGACATCTGAGGGTAAAAAAGAGAAGATTCTCGATGATGCGGCAATTACTGAAGCCACACTTTCAACCAGCGGAAATATGCTCGCTCTTGCTTACAAAGATACCCTAAAAGTTTTGAATCTCAATACAAAGATAACAATATTTACATACAAAGCTTCTTCCTGGGTTAAAAATCTTCGCTGGTCTCCTAATGAAGATTCTCTACTCTTTACGGCTTTGGAAGAAGACTCCTTAAAATCTGCCCTATTTTTGGTGAATATCCCGTCTGGAGTTGTTAAAAAGCTGGTCTTGGGCAAAACCGGCTCCTGGTCATCCGATGGCCTGTACATAGCATATACCAAAGACGCGGGAGGAATTTTTATTGCAGATATTGAGGGAAACAAAGAGCAGCAAATAATGTCTCAAATTAAAGTAATGGATTTGAAATGGAACCCAGGAGTAAAGATTGCTTTTACTGCGATACCTTTAACCGGACCTTCTAACAATCCTCATCTCTACATTATTGATCGGGATGGAACCGAATTTAAAAAAATAGCTACTAATTGTGTGGAATTTTCCTGGTCGCCTAATGGCAGGAGCATAGTTTTTGAAAAGACTGAAAAGCAGCAGTCAAATATATATTTGGTTAATTTTGAAGATAGCGATAATGTTATTATAGCAAAGAGTGCCGCATCTCCAAGATTTTCACCAGACTCGAACAGGATTGCTTTCTTGAAAGAAGATGGTCTCAACATCGCACAATCCGACGGCGCCAATGCAAACCGTATCCTGCAAGAATCCGATATCACTCTGGTTGGATGGACAGCATCGGGAGATAATTAAACCTCCTCTTCTATCCATCTCTTTATTTCCTCTTTTGAGGGTACACGCCCAGAAACTTTCAGTTTCTCATTTATAACTAATCCCGGCGTCATAAAAACGTTATAGTCGATAAATTTATTAACGTCATGGATATGCTCAACAGCCGCAGAGACATTCAGCTCTTGGAGTACTTCTCTCGTTCTTTCTTCAAGAGTTCTACAGTTATTGCACCCGGGTCCTAAAACCTTGATGTTCATCTTTTTTTTCCCTCTCTCTCATTCAAACTTTCAGGCCATAGCCCCAAAAATAAGGCCTGTTACGGTTGCGAAAACAACTACTAAAAACACGTAAGAAACTGTTTTTCTGGTTCCAATAATCCGCTGGATAGCAAGTATACTGGGAAGGCTTAATGCAGGGCCTGCTAAGAGTAATGCCAGTACCGGGCCCTTTCCCATACCTAAATCCATAAGTGTACTAATTATGGGCACTTCAGTTAAGGTGGCAAAGTACATAAGCGCTCCCGAGAAGGAAGCAATAAAGTTGCCCATTACTGTGTTCCCACTAACAAAGCGAGCTACCCAAACCGGTGGAAGCAATGCTTTTATGACACCAGCAAGAAAGACCCCAACCAGAAGGACGGGCACTATCAACTTCGCCAGTGACCACGTCTGCTGCACCCAGAGAGAAACCTCCTCTTTTTTAAACCAGAACTTTATAGCATAGATGACCATAAGAATTTCTACAGCAACAATGCTCCCCTTAATGACATCTCCAAGCTTGGAAGTTGCTGTAAGAAGTATGGCTATCAAAAGAATCAAAAAAGCTAGTCTATGCCAATCTTTTGTCTCCCCTGGATTATTAGCAAATGCTAGGGCACCTGAGCTAACCTCTTTTGCATTTGCTTCGCTTCTAAAAACAGATGCCATTATCAAACCTATGATTACTGCAAAAGAAACGGCTCCAACTGCCCGCGCCAGACCAATTTCAAACCCCAGCAGTTGAGCTGTATAGGTAACCGCTAGAATGTTTATTGCGGGACTGGAATATAAAAATGCGATCGCAGGTCCCAGTCCGGCACCTTTGCGATGGATTCCGGCAAATAGAGGGAGAACAGTACAGGAGCATACCGCCAAAATGGCTCCAGAAATTGAAGCTACGCCATACGCTTGCATTTTATTGGTCTGGGGACCAAAATATTTTATCACTGATTGCTGTGATACAAAAGCAGCAATAGCACCAGCAATAAAAAAAGCCGGTATTAAACAGGTTACGGTGTGAGCAACAACATATTCAAGCAGAGCTTGATACCCGCTTAGGAGAACTGCAACCAGACTCAAATTACTTTGCTCCTCTCAAAATCCCCAGAGTAGATTCCATCTCCTCCAGTCTGCGCACTAAAATCTCGTCAACTATAGCCAGTAACCTTAAGATTCTCCTATCTTTTATCCGGTAATAAACTTGCAGTCCTTCTTTCCTGTACTCAATAATTCCCTGCTCTCTTAAAATGCCAAGATGTTGCGAGACATTCGACTGCTCCAACCCTAACTTTGGAATAAGTTCACACACACATTTTTCGCCTTCTCTTAAGATTTCTAGAATTTCAATTCTTGTGGGATTCGCAATAGCTTTTATGAAATCCGCTTTAGTATCAGTTATATTTTTAGCCATATCCCCTGTCCTTAATTACTATATTATTATATACTAATATAATAATTAAAAATATTTAATGCGTCAACCTTTTTAAAGACCAGGAATTACCAACATGACAAATAGCCTTTCGCAATTAGTCTTTCTCCGTTTTAGCTAACCGCATCATAATTCTCTTTAATTATTCAATCTCTTTTTCAACTTCTTGCACGGATTCATAAATTTCCTGGTTGGTTGCCATTTAGACCACCCCCCCTTTGCCTATCTTTATTTCATAAAACATAATTATCTATTGCGCAACTATCCTCCCTCACGTATCGTATACCGTAATCCGTCTATGCACAAATCATTCCCCGCACTGGTTAACCTTTGATTTCTTCCTAATCTTTATGCTGTCTACCCTCTACCCCAGCTCTATCATTATGACGAACTATGCTGAATTCTGCACTGATTCTCATAGTTTGCACCCTGTATCCTTCATCATATATCATGTATCATAATCGGCAAGGACTATTGCCAATGTCAAAAACAATTAGAATGGTAATTTCTATAGGAACACTTATACTTGCAATGTTGGTCGGGCTGGTTGATGTGCTGACCGGTATACCCGATTTTGCCATTCTCTATCTTATCCCAATTATCCCTGCAACACTTTACATTGGCTTTGGATACGGATTTTTTATTGCCACTATTTCCGTCGTCGCAGAATTTTCTTACCACACTCTAAGGGTGGTAGGACCCTCTACATTAACTGTCGACATAGTTTTTCATTCCCTGGCATACATCTTCATTGCACTTCTCATTGGAGCATTATTTGGCCAGATCAGGAAAATTAGAGAGCTTGAACAGAAAAGGAGTTTGGATTTGAATATTGCCAAAGAAATTCAAAAATCAATTATCCTACCCTTTAGAGAGAGACATAAAGATCTAACCATAGCAACTAAAATTGCTTTCGTAAATGAACTAGGTGGAGATTACTATCGTTTCTCCATTGCTGAAGATAAATTATTCTTTTGTATAGCCGATATATCGGGAAAAAGCATTGCCGCTTCACTTTTTTCTGCTCTTCTAAGCCAGAATATAGTTGACTCGCTTGCAGAGTCTTCCGACTTGTCCGCTTTGATTCAGAAAATAAACCTGCGGATGCAGGGTTCACTCCCTGAAGATATGTTCGTAACTCTCTTTTGTTCTTTTATAGACGATAAAACAATCACTTACATAAATGCTGGTCATGAATCGCCCCTACTCTTCTCAAAACAAAATAACGCTGCCACGCTACTTAACACTCAAAAAGCGTTGCCTATCGGAATACAATTTGATTTAAAGATTGAATCAAAAATAGAGCCATTTGCTCCGGGGGACATTTTGCTTGCAGTAACGGATGGTGTAACTGGAAGTTCTGCTTTTAAAGACAGCACATTTGAAAAGCTTGAGAGTTTTATTTATGATAGCAAAGATTCCAGTCCACAAAAAATTGTAAATAGTCTTTATAAACAGGCTGGAGGAGATAATCCAAAAAATCAGCTTGATGACATAATTATTGTATGTATCAAAAGACAGCCCTAGTCTTGTCAATTATAGCTATTTCAGGCCGCAGTCAGAAAAATCTCCTAAAATGTCATTGTGAACTTAATGTAGACCTCATCCTCTTTCCTTTTATCAATAAAGTGTCTACATTTTTAGTAACTCCAACACTTTATACATCAGCACAGCAGGCCAAAAAAGGGCTTTGAAGAAACCAAGAACGCCCATCCAGAAAGTTGCCGCATTCTGGATGTAATATACAGCTGCTCCGATGAAAGCCAGACCATAAATACCACCTGAAATTCCACTGTCTTTCATTCCGTTCCTCCTTTGGTTTTTATAGCGTTTTTATATACACATCCGAGAATACTGAATTGCAGAACTATTCCTATCGCCCGTATATTTTCACAAAGTCGAACTTTGTATGAGAATCATCTCCCGTCCAACTTTTTTGTTAAAAGCAAACAGGCTGACCGAGAATAAGAATTTTTATGGTTCGAGTGAGTCCTTCGACTATGCTCAGGATACACTTCGTGAATCGAGAACTATATATAACCTATGGTTCGAGCCCTTGGACCTCGCTCAGAGCAGGCTTGTCGATAACTATATAATATCTCAGCTTATAAGCTTAAACATAGAGCGTGGAGCACCGCATATAGGACATTTATCGGGTGGTTCTTTTTCAACCGTATTTCCGCAGCCTCCGCAGACCCAGTAGTCAACAGTCTCATTCTTTCCCAAATTATCGAGGGCTTTTTGGTAAAGATCAGCGTGGATTGTCTCAACGGCTAACGCAAATTTAAAAGTTTCTGCTGCATCATCATTTCCTTCCGCTTCTGCTGCCGTGATAAACTCAGGATACATTACCTGTTTTTCATGCATTTCCCCATCTATGGCTGCCTTAATATTATTCCGGGTCTCTTTAATCTGCGCCATTACCATAAGATGATTCCGGGCATGCACACTCTCAGCCGCAGCTGCAGCTCTGAATAGTTTAGCTACCTGACTGTAGCCTTCCTTGTCAGCTATCGTCGAAAAAGCCAGATACTTTTGATTTGCCTGCGACTCACCTGCAAAAGCTTCTTTTAAATTGCCTTCTGTTTTTCCAGCCATTTAAGCCTCCTCATTCTTGGTTTTATCAGTACCATCCTCTAGCCTATTCCGGATAGAGCTTGCGAGTATGCTAGATAGGTACCGTCGTCAAAAAGTACAAAATAAACTTCATCAATCCCGTTATTCTTTAAAAAATCTGCGACCGTCTCAATTGCTATCGTTGCAGCTTGATCTACCGGGTACCTATAGACCCCTGTGCTTATGGAAGGGAAGGATATAGTCTTTATTCCTTTCTCCTTTGCCTGAGTTAGACTGTTCTTGTAGCAGTTTGCCAGGAGCTCGGGCTCTTTTCTGGTTCCCGCTCCCCAGACAGGGCCAACGGTGTGAATTACATATTTAGCCACGAGATTTCCCCCTGTGGTTATTACCGCTTCTCCAGTGGGCAGGCTGCCGATCTTAGCTACTATCTTTTTACACTCTTCAAGAATTGCGGGACCTCCGGCTCGGTGGATAGCTCCATCTACTCCTCCCCCTCCCATCAGACTACTGTTGGCAGCATTCACAATTGCTTCTGTTTCCTGTTTGGTAATATCACCCTGGATTAAAATCAGTTTTGACTTTTTAATACTTTTGGTCTGCATATCTCCCCCTCTCATCCTGTCATTATTAGTTGGTGCAGAAACTGTATATCATATTAACACTGGATTGATAAGTGTTGCGAGTAAAGTATTATAAGCGACAGGACATAATTGCACAAACGAGATTGCTTCCCCTGCTATAGCGGGGTCGCAATGACATTTTGAGTATTAACGCGCTGCTCTACCAATTACGGATAAGAGCTGCGGGATAGACGGGAGAGATTCAAGTACGGTATCCCACTGCTGCCTATATTGATATCAATTTCTGTAAAATGATTATTCCAGTAACCTATTTCTCTCTGCCAGCATTTGATCCCGCAGTGTTTCGAGCCATGCTGCCCAGTTAATCGCTTTTTCAGGATGCATAAGGCTACATTCGCGGAAACCGTATGCAACCATTCATCAGAACTGCCAAAAATGCCAAAGTGCAGGAAATTTTGCAAGTTTCAGATTAACCGCAAATGACTTAATGACAGTAGAGGTCCCACCGTTAACAGAAACATCTTTATCCAGGGTTAAATACCGGCTGCTGGTCCGTCTGGCTAGATATAATAATATTCGAGGGACTTGGGATTACAATGACAAAAAAGAGGAGTTCCCAGTAACACCCCAAATCCGTCCTACATAAGTTTAAGTCTCTTGAGTTCGGTTTTGATAGTATTTCTGCAATTAGTTGTTGCGGGAACCAAAGGCAGCCTTACTTCATTTGAGGAGATTATTCCCAGCATGGCAAGGGCTGCTTTGATTGGAGCTGGATTGGCTTCAGAAAAGAAAGCCCGCACTAGAGGAAGTAGTTTGTAGTGAAGGTCTCTTGCTTCCTTAATCCTATTCTCCCCTACCATCTGCCACATATTTATAAATTCTGCCGTTGCCACGTGTGCACTTGCAGCAATTGCTCCTTGTCCTCCCAGGCAGCAGATTGGAAAGATAATGTGGTCTTCGCCACTTAGAACTGTAAAATTGTTTGTACCTTTAATGATATTCATTACCTGATTTATATCAGCACTTGCTTCTTTTATGCCTACTATATTTGGAATCTTCGAGAGCCTTATAACTGTATCTGTATCGATGTTCCGTCCTGTCCGTATAGGTATGTTATATATAACGATGGGGAGCTTGGTGTTCTTGGCAACCGCTTTAAAGTGTTCGTAGAGTCCAGCTTGAGTAGGTCTGTTGTAGTAAGGGCCTACTACCAGAGCTCCATCTGCCCCGACTTTTTCTGCATACCGGGTATATTCAATGGCTCTGTCAGTCTCATTTGAACCGGTTCCGGCCAGCACTGGAACTCTACCATTAGCTTCCTCAACTGTGAGGCGTATGACTTCCATATGTTCCTCATGACTTAAGGTTGGGGCTTCTCCAGTTGTACCGCAGGGAACCAGACCGCTTGCTCCTTCTTTTATAACCAGATTAATAAGGCGCTTAAGACTTCGTCTGTCCAGCTTATTGTTTTTAAAAGGTGTTACCAGGGGAATGTGTATGCCTTCAAACTCAAGCTTCCTTGCCATCTTATATCATCTCCTTTCAGATTCGTGTAGTGAGTTGTAAGTCATGAATTGGGAGTTTGTTCCGAATTATCCGTATAAAAATGATTTGAAAAATATAATAGCACAAAATCAAGAGTTTAGAAGCTGGTAACTACGGATTATGCACACTGGATGCTAGTTATACCCTGCACGATGCTTTCTAAGAAGCTTTCCGGACAGTTAAGCTGCTAGTAATTCTGAACTGCTATTAAGGAAAGAGTTTTTCAATTTCCTTTATTGCTCCCTCAACATCGGTAGGGACGGATATGTCAGGATGATTTTTTCTTAGTTTCAAGAATAGTTTTGTAAGAATGGGGGGTTCCAGATTGAAGCTAGCAAGTTCTTCAATGTTTTCGAAGATTTGCCTGGGTGTACCTCTTTTACTTATCTCTCCACCAAACCTTATGAGATATACTACGTCTGAAACATCGGGAACAATATTCACATCGTGCAGAGTAATCACCACTGCCATCTTTCTATCCCTACTAAGCTGGTTAATAATACTCACAAATTCGCTTCTTGAGTGTGGATCCATACCTTCAAATGGCTCGTCTAGAACAAGCAGCTCAGGATTAAGTACCAGAGCTGAAGCCAGGGCAACCTTTCTCTTCTCTCCTCCTGAAAGATAGTGTGGCACCTTTTCTTTGAGATGAAATATCTCCAGGTCTTCTAAAACCGTATCTACCATACCTGCCGTTTCTTTAAAACTATATCCGTAGTTTAGGGGAGCAAAAGCGATTTCATCAAAAACAGTAGGATTAACCAGCTGCTCTTCTACGTTTTGCATTACAAATCCTATTCTTTCCCGAATCTTGCTTCGTTCTTTAACCGGATTGACACCGAGAACGTGAACGGATCCCTCTGTGGGCTCCAAAAGCCCCAGAATATGTTTAAGCAGTGTAGTCTTACCGCTTCCACTTGGCCCCAAAATTGCCACCCTTTCCTGCTCATTTACAATCATATCCAGGCCGCAAAGATGAATTTCAGTCTTGTCAGGGTATATATGTTTTATGCATGAAACCTTTACAATCTCATTCATTTCTCATTTACCTCAAAGCCATTACCAGTAAAACGGTCAAACCCAGCTCAAAGCCCAGAACTATAATATTCGAATAGAAATCAAATTCAATTTGCGGACGGCGGTATCTAATTCTTCCCTCAAATCCTCTGAGTTCCATAATTTCATACATCCTCTCGCTGGTGTCAATAGCTTTTATTAAAAGATAGCCAAGGCTGCGAGTTAGAGTGCTTAAGCTTCTTGCCGGTCTTCTCCAGGAGAATCCACCTCTGAGCTTGATAGTAGTCTGTAAACCCTCAAGAGTATCCAGAAGAATGAAAATTGAACGGTAAATTAGAAAGAGAGCGGCAGTTATGGCTACGGGAGCAACTCTTCCCATGCTCCCAAATATCCGTGGATAGGGAGTTGTAGAAATAAAAAGCAACATAGTCGATGAGGCAACAACTACTTTTAACATTACTGCAAAGAAAAATGCCCAATTTCCGTTAAACGAGCTAAAGGCAAAGATTAAAGCAAATATAATGGGGTAAAAAGACAGGAGCAATATTTTTAAAACCGGAAGTCTGGCAAGAGCAATTAGAACAAAAACTGCAACGTACCACACAAGAAGCCAATACACATTTGCAAACAAGATTACACCAGCAAAAAGCAAAAACACCAATATCCATTTTAAAGATAGAGGTGATCGGTGAAGAACGCTTGTACCAGAGTTCGCTAAATAATCCAGATAAGCGAGATCCGTATTTACTCCCTTCTCGCATATATAAGATTAGGTCTGATAGACATTATATATGAAATCAAGAATCCAATTGTGGTACTTTCAAGCAACCAACCAAAAAAGCCCAACCCAAGAGTCAATTCAGCATAGGTGATTATATTCATCCTACCCTGGGGTTCTCCTGGTTTCTCTGGCCCAGCCTCAAAACGCAGGATGTTTCCATCCTTCTCAACTTCCAGTGCTTTACTAAAATCACTGGTCCCTATAGCAACTATTCCTATAGTCAACACCGTAGAGATTATAAGAGCTATAAAGGTAGCTAAAAAGCCCTGAATAAACGGTCTCTTTATAGCCCTGGAAGTAAAGCTAAACAAAAGCCATCCGAGAACAACTTCTGAAGAAGCAGTTATAGTATTGAGACCAACCATAGTTATTCCTCCATGAGCAATAAGAGCAAGGATCAGATTTATACTGAACGCAGCAAGAATACCGAGAGCTGGACCTAGAATTATACCTGCAAGCACCATAAGATTTATATGGTAAGCTATGGGGACTATTTCAATGGACATAGACAGAAGAATCACTGCTGCTATAACTCCAAGAACGGGTAGTTTCTTTATGAAAGCAGGTCCCCTTATTCTCAATAAAATCAAGCTAAGCAAAATAAAGGTAAGTACGTAACCTGTGACCCAATACCACAAAGGCAGAAGACCGTCAGGAATGTGTATATGCGACATCCGCCCTCCAGCTAGCCGTTTAGTTATAAATCAGTTTCATAGATTAAACCGATATATTACTTTAATAGTGAATTATCAAGGTTTCTGTAAAGTTCTGCTACATCCTCGTAAACTTCGGCAGCACCTGCGCTCTTCAACAGTTCTTTTGAAGCTCCTCCAGTAAGTACCCCAATGGAATCAATACCCGCATTCCTGGCCGCTTCTATGTCCCAGATCGAATCCCCCACAACAATACTGTCTTCCGGAGTAGCAGGACCATCTGATACCAGATTCATGGCACTTATGAATATGTCCGGTGCAGGCTTCCCTTTTGAAACCTCCGAACCTGACACCCTTCCATCAATCAACTGCTCAATAGACAGTATTCTGATATGCTTCTCAACCGTTTCCGATAGAGCAGAGCTAGCCAATAGAATTATCTTCCTTCGTCTTTTAAGCTCTGTGCATAATTCCTTTACCATAGGAAACGGCTTGGCTTCCCCCAACCGGTCAAAATTTATCTGATGTTTCTCCGTAAGTTCTTTCCCTATTCTACGATAGCTCTGTGATCCTATTAAATCGGAAATCAGTCCTTGAGCTCCTCTTCCTATATGCACACTTAACTCGGCAATTTCAAATTTATAACCGAAATCGCTTAAGGCCTCTTTCCAGGCTTGAGCATGCATCCAGGTACTGTTTAGTAGTGTCCCATCTACATCAAAGATTGCTACTTTCTTCACTCAAAACTCTCCATCGCAATTTATCCTTATCGCTTATTGTGCATTGTTAATTGTGCATTATTAATTATCTCAGTCCCCTTCCGTCTATCTCAGTTCCACAGTTAATACATCTGGAGTTCTTCAAATTATTGGCGAGTATATTATAACCATAACGTTGAATTACCGGTCTCCCGCATTTATAGCACAGTGTTTCTTCCCCTTCTCCAGGCACATTTCCTACATATACATACCGCAGCCCCGCTTCAAAACCAATCTGGCGAGCTCTCTCCAGAGTCTCCAATGGTGTTCTTGGTCGATCAAGAAGATGATAGGTGGGATAGAATTGGCTTATATGCCAAGGTGTTTCTTCTCCCAGGCCTGCTATAAATTCTGCAATTTGGCGAAGCTCTGAATCGGAGTCATTGTAATTGGGTATTACCAGAGTAGTTACCTCTATCCAGATGCCCAAATTCTTGTATAGCTTTAATGCTTCAAGAACAGGTTCTAGTCTAGCGTGGCATACCTTTCTGTAAAACTCATCTTTAAAGGATTTTAGATCAACGTTTGCAGCATCAAGATATGGAGCTATAGTACGGAGTGCTTCTTCTGTGATATACCCGTTGGTTACAAAGACATTCTTAATTCCCTTTTCCGCCGCCAGTTTAGCTGTATCATAAGCATATTCCGCAAAGATAGTCGGTTCGGTATAGGTATATGATATACTCTCACATTTTGCCTCTCTTGCTTCATGTACAATTTGTTCTGGTGATAAATCTCTTCCTAAAATAGTCTTTTGATCCACCGGCATTTGCGAAATATCATAGTTCTGGCAATGATCACAGCGAAAATTGCATCCAACGGTAGCAATGGAAAACGATCTACTCCCAGGATAGAAATGAAAGAGTGGTTTCTTCTCAATAGGATCTATGTGTTCGGCTATTACCTTTCCGTACACCAGGCTGAAGAGAATTCCATCACGATTCTCACGGACAGCACAAAAACCCCTTCTTCCTTCCCGGATTACACACCAATGAGCACATAGACGGCATTTAACTTTCTTATCCTCTAACTTTTCATACCACATTGCTTCTTTCATAACTCATACTCATCCTTTTTATCGCCGGATTGCGGTTCAATGAAAATAAGCTTAGCTTCAGGTACTGCCTTTTTAACTTCCCTTTCGAGACCATCGATAGTATCTTCCACTTCCTTAGCGCTCTTTATGTTTTCCAACTCAATGTGCGTAGTCAGCAGTATTTCCGCAGGACTAAGATGCATCGTTAAAACATCTATAATCTTAGTAACCCTGTTTGAAGATGTAAGTGCTCTCCTGATCTTTTTCCTATCTTCTCGACTTGCCGCTGCTCCCAGAAGAAGCCCTCTTGATTGTAATGCAAGCATTACGGCGACTATTGCTAAAACTACTCCTATTAACATAGACGCAAGTCCATCCCACCATAGGCTTCCGGTAACTTCCACTAAATAAACTCCGGTTAGAGCAAAAATCAGTCCCAAAATAGCTGCTGTGTCTTCAAATAAAACAGTTTTTAGAGTGGTATCCCGGCTTGTTCTGAAAAATTGAAAGAAAGACTTGTTTTCCTTTCTCATCCCCTTGCTTGTTTCTATAACCCCGACTGATAATGTAAACGATTCGAAGATGATAGCTATTCCAAGCGCTACGAAGCTCCAGATGTGGGACCCAGAGACTAGCTCTCCTCTCAGAGCTTCGAGTATTTTATTAATTCCCTCGTAGATGGAGAAAAAAGCACCCACAAAGAAAAGCGTTATAGCAGTAATGAATGCCCAGAAAAAACGATCTTTTCCATGACCGTATGGATGCTGCTCATCAGGAGGTTTCTTCCCTAGGCTCAAACCAATTAGTAAAAAGACCTGGTTGAAAGTATCTGCAACTGAATGAGCTCCTTCTGAAAGAAGCGCAACGCTTCCGCTTATACCAGCAGCAATAAACTTTGCCAGAGCAATTAGTGCGTTTCCTATTAGTGCAGCCCATACTATTCTTGATACTTCCATGTCTTCCCCTTTAACCGTTACTTTGCATTCTTATCTTCCTGAACTTCCAAATCCTCCGCTGCCCCTTGCTGTTTCGTTGAGCTCGTTAACAACTTGAAACTTTGCATTTATTACTTTCTGAATTACCAGCTGTGCTATCTTGTCACCTCTTCTAATTTGAAAAGTTTCCTCTTTGTCTAAGTTTATTAATATAACCTTTACTTCGCCTCTATAATGACTGTCGATTAGACCGGGCGTATTTACAATACTTATACCGTGTTTTGTAGCAAGCCCCGATCTTGGTTGCACAAATCCTGCATATCCATCTGGTATTTCCATTGCTATACCTGTTGGAACCAACCTTCTTTCTCCCGGTTTCAAGAGTAAATCCATAGTGCTGTAGAGATCACATCCTGCATCCTTTTGATACGCATATTTAGGAACAGGCAAACCCTTGTCAATCTGCTTAATTCGAATTTCCATATATTACCTCTCCTTTGTTTGGAAATATTAGAATTATAAGGTATAATATCGAAACAAATAATATCGTCTTAGACTATATTGCTGTTTTGTCTAAACTTGGTATTCCACTGTGATCGTAGCACTAGTGAAGTTAATTAACAGACCTCATGCTATCCCACAATTCAATCCATTAAACCGCTCACCAGATACAGCTTTCTTGTCTTTGTTTTAGTCTCAGCAAAATTCGCCAGTTTACCCAATGTTTCCTTGAGCTGACGCCTCACCTGGCTATGTGAATAGCTCTGCTTAAGTAAATATGGCAGTTTTCAATCTAAACTGCAATGTACCAAAGGAGGTTGATATTGAGAAGAAGGTTTACAGTAATTTTTCTGACAATTTGGGTGTTAATCTTTACCCACAGTTTCATATCTCTTTCTGCTCAGGATGCAAAGCAAGGTTCCTTAAGAAGGCTCTACGATGAAAAGGTCCTAATTATAAAACGCAAACTTCAAGCCCGTATGTATCTAAGAAGAAGATCAAGCAAGGCAAAATACAAGCAGCGAAATAGAAGGGTTAGCCGTAGAGGACGTGGATATTTCTGGTTACCAGGTGAGGATCTCCCAAGGGGGCACATTGAAGGCGCAGCCAGTTACTACAGGTGGAAAGGTGGTATGCATGCCGCTTCTTTGGTGGCCCCAAAGGGATCAAAAGTCAGGGTTACTAATCTGGAGACGGGGAATTCTATTGTAGTAACAATAAATGATCATGGACCTTTTGTGCCCGGTAGAGTAATTGATTTGGATAAAGATGCCTTCATTGCACTTTTCGGCTCTACCAGACGGGGTGTTGGTCCCGTCGCACTCGACTGGTAAGGAGTCCGTTTCTACTGCAAAAAGCCCCTGGAGGGGCTTTTTGCTTTTCTATGTTCAAAATATCTTATAGCCGTTAGAAACAGGTTTATTTATGCAATTAGTATAGTGGTATTTATATAAATTAAACGCGCTCAAAAGAATATGGATCCAGCATAGCAAGGAAAACGCTGGAAATCAAAGAAGTAAATAATATCAAATATATTATTACCTATTAATTCAAGTTACAGCGCTCAAATTTTATAGGAGGGAAATATGCCACAGCAAGTTGACGTTGGTGAATTATCACTTGATATGTATGAGGATTTATTGCCAGCTGAGATCACAACATTACGTCAGGTTTCACAGAATCTTAAAGGAGCACGTGTACTTCATATCAACGCAACCCCTTATGGTGGAGGTGTTTCTGAACTTCTTCGTTCACTAGTCCCACTTGAGCGCTCACTTGGTATTGATGCCCACTGGCAAGTAATCTCGGGCGAAGAGTCTTTTTTTCGAGTAACTAAGGCTTTCCATAACGCTCTTCAGGGTGAATTATATCATCTCGATCGCAGAGATCCCCAGACATATCTTGCCTACAGCAGTCTCAACGCTCAGACAATGACTGATGAATACGACTTTATTATTGTGCATGATCCACAACCAGCTGCACTCCGTCACTTCCGTCCGGATATTAAAGCCCGCTGGATTTGGCGCTGCCACATTGACACTTCTAACCCAAACCATGAAGTATGGAGGTTTTTAACTACATTTATCAACGATTACGATGCCGCAGTTTTCACACTCGGTGAGTTTATACCACCCGGCTTAAAAATCCGCGCAGAAGTAATCCCTCCGGCGATAGATCCTCTTAGTCCCAAAAATATGACACTCCCTGATGATATGGCTTCCCGTTTGCTCAACTGGATCGGGGTGCCGCAAGACGGACCATTAATCTGCCAGATTTCCCGTTTTGACCCATGGAAAGATCCCCTCGGAGTAATCAAAGCCTATAATTTGGTCAGGCAGCAACGGCCCGATGTGCGTCTGGTTTTAGTGGGTTCCATGGCACTTGATGATCCGCAGGGATGGGAGATATACCAGAAGATAGTTGAGGCAACAGAGCAAGACCGACAGATTCACGTCTTTACCAACTTAGTCGGAGTAGGAGATCTACAAGTTAATGCTTTTCAATATATAGCTGAAGTGGTTATTCAAATGTCGATCCGCGAAGGTTTCGGCCTTGTTGTCGCGGAGACGTTGTGGAAAGAAACACCTGTGGTTGCAAGACGAGCCGGCGGTATTCCCATACAGATGGCCGGAGGTGGCGGTTTCCTGGTTGAGTCGATCGAGGAGACTGCTGATAAGGTCTTAGAACTCCTAAGTAATCCAGAAAAAGCTTCTAAGGAGGGCCGCAGAGGCAAAGTGTATATACAGAACAATTTCTTGATTACTCGTTTAATCCTTGACGAATTAAAGTTGCTGCATTCTTTAGCATAGTCAGAGTAATTAGACGTTAGATCCAGTATTAAACATTTTCCGCTAAGACAGCTACATACACATACTCTTCTTCTGCCAGTTCCTTACCCACTGGTATTCTTCATCCCAGACTTTTTTATATATATTCTCTACCTTTTGAGAGTACTTTTTGAGAGGTTCGTTGAGATGCGTTACCAGTATTTCTGCACCATGGTGGGTGGGCTGTGCCCTATACTTCTTCACAAGGTGGCGAATAATTTGAGGATGATCAATTAGCATACAGGGATGAAGGTCATTATGGCAGAAAGGCTGAAGCTTTCGTATACCTTGAAAAAAAGCTGAATTAACCGCTTCAATCAAACTTTTATCCTTCACATTATCAACAGCAAAATGACAGAATATGCAAGGCTCTACATCACCTGCGCTATTTATATGAAGATAGAGCTTTCCTCCTGCCAGACAACCATTAACGAAAGGCCCGTCTCCAAAGAAGTCTACAAGCAGTATTGGTTTTCTCCGGCGAATCTCTGAAATCTTCTTCCTTGCATAGTTCCTCTGGTGGGGAGAGGGCATCAGGTCGAGAGTTAGATCGCTCCCTACAGGCATATAATTGAAATACCATCCCAGAGCCGCTCCTTTCTTCACCATTAAATCGACAAACTCATCACTGGTTACTACAAGATAGTTTTTACTTGTCGTACATACCGAAAAAAGGTAGAGACCACCTGCTTCTCTTAGGTTATCCATGGCTTGTAGCGCTTTATCGAAGACTCCGGTTCCCCTCCGGCTATCTGTTTCTTCCTTAAAACCATCAATGCTTATTGCAACAGCCATATTACCTATTTCAACAATCTTCCTGGCAAGCTCCTTGTCCACCATCGTACCATTACTAAATACTTGAAATACCATATCGCTGTTTTTCTTGCATATCTCAAGCAAATAAGGATAAACAAAAGGTTCTCCGCCTAGCACAGTTATAAGATTGACTCCCATTCTACGGCAATCTTCCAATATCCTATCCATATACTTGGTATCTAGATCACTCTTCCTGGAGTACTGACCAGCATAACACCCACTACACCGCAAATTACACCGCATAGTTGGGCTAACAAGAACTGTAAAGGGCGGTTTTTCCCCATAGATTGAAAGATATTCTGCACGTTTCTGAGTATCGGCAAGCACTGATTTCACTATGAATCCAGATAGAAGACCCCGCTTACAGTTAGGATGCAGCTCTTTAAGAAGTCTCTTTGCGAGCTGCGTTGCTGGATGATTAGATTCAAAAGCTGATTTTACAGCTCTAATAGTCTGTCTCTTTTCCTCAGTACGCGCTACCTTTTCCAAGATGTTAATGCCTTTTAATAAGACCTCATCGAAACTTGGGGAAACAACTCGAGTAAATAATTTACAATCTGTTCGGCAGAAGAAATCTTGGCTTTCTTTAATA